>NZ_VJZD01000184.1 GCF_009377175.1 Streptomyces adustus | reverse complement strand
GGGGTGGGCGGCGCGCGGCCAGAACGTGCCGACGTCCCACAGGATGCCGATGGTGCGCCGGGCGGTGGCGTCCTTGTAGGCGCGTCGGCCCCAGGTCACGAAGACGATGAAGCCCAGTCCGATCAGCCAGGAGCCCAGTGCCTGCGCGGCGTCGGCGGCGCCGTGCAGCAAGGCGGGTGTGCCGTCGGCGGCGCCCGCCGGGGTCCGACCCGTGCTCAAGGCGCCGACGAGGGCCGCGGTACCCAGCAGCAGGGTGGTGCCCGCGGTGACGGCGATCACGAGGGGGCCCCGGTCGGTGAGGGAGGCCAGCGCGCGGGCGCCGGCGATCCGGCGGGTGCGGGCCGGGTCCTTGGTCTCCGCGGGGTAGTCGCGGTCGACGGCCGCCCGTTCGGCCCGGCGCAGCCGCCAGACGGCGTGTCCCAGCCCGCCGCACAGCACGAGCAGGACCGCGAGCAGTGCGGGGATGACGGACGCCTGCCAGGTCAGCAGGACCGGCGGTCCGGGGATCGACGTCTTGGTGCCGTCCAGCCAGTCGGCGACCCGTTGGGACACGCCGCCGGACATCACCCCGCCGAGGGCGCAGGCCAGCAGCGCGACGGCGGGTCCGGCCAGGCCGCGCAGCACCGTGCGCGGGGCGGGGTCGCTGCGGTACAGGACGTGGGCGACCGCGGCGAGCGCGAGGACGATCAGGCCCTGGGCGAGGGCGAGGGTACCGAAGGTCGCGTCGCCGGCCAGCCGCCCGTGCGAGCGCCAGTGCGGGCGTTCCCAGCCGGCGTACACCAGGCTGAGCAGGAGCAGGAGCAGGGCGAGGGCGGCGGGCGGGAGCCGGTGCACGAGGTGCCCGTCCAGCGCCCGGTCGAGGCGGTGCTCGCTGCGGCCCCGGCGGCAGACGACCCAGACCACGCCGACCGCCGCGGCCACGAGGGCCGCTTCCAGGAGCCGGCCGAGCGTGTCCAGGGCGGCCGGTCCGCCCGGCCGCCGGTCGAAGCGGGCGGCCGGAGCGGCCACCGCCGCGGCGACCGTGAGCAGACCGGCGGCGGTGTGCGCCGCGCGCAGCCGGGCCACCAGCCTGCGTCCGTACCAGAAGCCGGGTCGGCCCAGTGCGGTGCGGTCGGCGCGGGGCTCGGGTCCGGCGGCGTGGACGAGGGGCTGCTGGGACTCGTACGCGCTCCAGGTGCGGTGGGAGAGGTACCAGAGCAGGGCGGTGAGGACGGCCGGGAGGACGGCGGCGAGGGCGAGTCTGCGGCCGGGGCGGCTCCACCAGCCGTCGTGCGGGCCGGCGGCGGCGAGGAAGCCCAGCCAGGAGTGGCGTGCGGCGCAGGCGGGGGTGCCCGCGCACTGCCAGGCCGTGAGGTCGAGGGCGACCTCGCAGACAGCCGCGACCAGCAGCACGGTCAGGGTCAGTGCGGCGAGGCGCACCAGCAGCCCGTACAGGCGCACCGCGCGCGGGCGGCCCCGGGCGCCGGGGCGCATCCAGTGGGCGAGGTTGACCACCATGAACGGCAGCAGCAACAGCCACAGCGCGCGAGTGCCGTCGCCGGAGGTGAGGTTGGACCACACGTAGGCCTCGGGCACCGGGCCGGAGCGGCGGTCGCCGGGGCCGCGCTCGGCGTCGACGTCCTCGGCCCGCCGGTACACGGCCGCCGTGTCGTCGCCGGTGATCCGCACGGTGCGCGGGTCGTTCAGCATCTTCTCGGGCGTGGCCCCGCCGACCCCGTGGACCAGGAGTTCCAGGGCGGGTTCCGGTGCGCGCTCCCGCGGACGGTCCGGTGTTGTCCCCCGTGCACGCTCCACTGTTCGCACCTCCCCCGTGACGCACCGTCGGCAGCTCTCCGTGGTTCTCCGTGCGGCCTCAAGGATCTCCGCTCCGGAGGCGTCGTACACCCGCTGTCGCCGAATCTCCCCGATACGCGTGACAAGTGGGGCGGCCCCGCGCCTCTGGATGGCATGCGCGCGTCGGTACGGGTGGTGGCGCGCCCCCGGGTCCCACATGCGAGGATGGGACGCCCGCGCATCGTGGACGGGAAGAATGTCCTTGTCGGAACAGGTATGCGGGCCTGTCGGACGGCCTAGGCGAAAGGACCGGAGCGTACGTGAGTGAGAATCAGAACCTCCTCGCGGAGCAGCGGCGCGCCCTGATCCTTGACGAGGTCCGGCGCCGTGGCGGGGTCCGGGTCAACGAACTGACCCGCAAGTTGGGCGTGTCGGACATGACGGTGCGCCGTGACCTGGACGCGCTGTCCCGGCAGGGCGTCGTGGAAAAGGTGCACGGCGGCGCCGTACCGGTGGTCGAGGCGAGCACGCACGAGCCGGGCTTCGAGGCCAAGTCGGGCCTGGAGCTGAACGCCAAGGAAGACATCGCGCGCGCCGCCGCCGAGTTGGTGGCGCCCGGCTCGGCGATCGCGCTCTCGGGCGGTACGACGACGTACGCGCTGGCGCACCGCCTGGTGGACGTGCCCGACCTCACGGTGGTGACGAACTCGGTGCGGGTGGCGGACGTCTTCCACGTGGCGCAGCGCACCTCGGGCCAGCGGCAGGGTACGGCGACGGTGGTGCTGACCGGCGGGGTGCGCACACCGTCGGACTCGCTCGTGGGGCCGGTGGCCGACCAGGCGATCGCGGCGCTCCACTTCGACGTGCTGTTCCTCGGTGTGCACGGGATATCGGTCGAGGCCGGCCTGTCGACGCCGAACCTGGCGGAGGCCGAGACCAACCGGCGTCTGGTGCAGTCGGCACGGCGGGTCGTCGTGGTCGCCGACCACACCAAGTGGGGCACGGTGGGCCTGAGTTCGTTCGCGGCGCTGGACCAGGTGGACACCTGGGTGACCGACGCGGGGCTGCCGTCCCGGGTCCGCACGGAGATCGCGGAGCATGTGCGGCGTCTGGTGGTGGCCGGCGAGCCGGACGAACCCGACGAGGATGCAGACATCTGACGGTACGCCAGCTAAGGTGGCTGCCCGTTCGGCCACCCGCTGCCTTCTGACCGTCGACAAGGAGGGCCCGTCGATGGCTCGCCGTCTGCGCCCGGTGGGGCTCGACCACGTCGAGACCGCGCCCCTGCGTCTGGTCTTCACCCGCGACATCACCGCCGCTCCCGAGCAAGTGTTCAAGGCGCTCGCCGAGGACGTGCCCGGCTGGGCCGAGTGGTTCCCGGCGGTGACGCTCGCCCGGCCGACCGACGGCGGGGCGGGACGGGAGATCCGGCTCCGGGGCGGCGGGCGCTTCCGGGAGACGGTGCTCGCGGCCGAGGGGCCCGAGGTCTACGCCTACCGGGTGGACACGGCCAACGCGCCGGGCGTCCGGGCCCTGGTCGAGGAGTGGCGGCTGACCCCGGTGGGCACCGGCACCCGTGTGCAGTGGACGTTCGCCGCGGACGGCAACCCGGCGTTCCGGCTCGTACTGCGGCTGGCCCGGCCGGGACTCGGGAAGGCCTTCCGGGACGCGGTGGGGACACTGGACCGGCGGTTGGCCGCGTAGGGCCTCTCGTTCGGACCGTCCCGGCGTCGCACCCCGGCGTCCAGGCCCGGCGTCCAGGCCCGGTGTCGCGGCCCGGCGTCGCGGCATCGCCCGGCAGCCGGTGTGACGTGGCCGAAGTGACGTGGCTGATGTGACGCGGCCGATGTGACGTGGTCGGCGTGGCGTGGCCGATGTGACGTGGCCGGTCGGCCGCGGGAGATCAGTGCGGCCAGACGCCCGTCTTCAGCAGGGACTCGATCGCCGCCGTGTACGGCGCGATGTCCAGGCCCTGTTCGGCCAACCACTCGTCCGCGTAGTACTTGTCGAGATAACGGTCCCCGGGGTCGCACAGCAGCGTCACCACACTCCCCCGGCGCCCCTCCACCGCCATCTCCGCGACGATCTTCAGGGCGCTCCACAGCCCGGTCCCGGTGGAGCCGCCCGCCTTGCGGCCGATGACCTTCTCCAGGGCACGCACGGCGGCGACGCTCGCCGCGTCGGGGACCTTCATCATGCGGTCCACGGCGCCGGGCACGAAGCTCGGTTCCATACGGGGACGGCCGATGCCCTCGATACGCGAACCGCGGTCGCAGGTGACGTCCTGGTCCCCGGTGGTCCAGCCCTCGAAGAAACAGGAGTTCTCCGGATCGGCGACACAGATGCGGGTGTCGCGCTGGGTGTAGTGGACATAGCGGGCGAGGGTCGCGGAGGTACCGCCGGTGCCGGCCGTGGCGACGATCCACGCCGGTTCCGGGAACCGCTCCAGCTCCAGCTGACGGAAGATCGATTCGGCGATGTTGTTGTTGCCGCGCCAGTCCGTGGCCCGCTCGGCGTAGGTGAACTGGTCCATGTAGTGCCCGCCGGTCTCCGCCGCGAGACGGGCCGACTCCTCGTACATCCGGCGCGAGTCGTCGACGAAGTGGCACCGGCCGCCGTGGAACTCGATCAGGCGGCACTTCTCGGCGCTCGTCGTGCGCGGCATGACCGCGATGAACGGCACGCCGATCAGGTTCGCGAAGTACGCCTCGGAGACGGCCGTCGAGCCGCTGGACGCCTCGATCACCGGACGGCCCGGCCGGATCCAGCCATTGCACAGGCCGTACAGGAACAACGAGCGGGCCAGGCGGTGCTTGAGGCTGCCGGTGGGGTGCGTCGACTCGTCCTTCAGATAGAGGTCGATGCCCCAGGACTCGGGCAGCGGAAAACGCAGCAGATGCGTGTCGGCCGAGCGATTCGCGTCCGCCTGAACCTTGCGGACCGCCTCTTTCAGCCAGTCGCGATAGGCGGCGTCACTGCGGTCGACATCGAGGGTCTCGCCGGTCCGGGTCTGCTGAGGGGTGGTCACGGCGGTGCTCCTAACGCTTCGCGCCGACGGCGCCTCGCGCGCCCGACGCCTCGATCATAAGCACCCTCCGCACCACTTCCCACCTGCATAAACACATCTTTGAGCGGCCCAAAGGACGCCTGCGGAACCGACCCGGAGGCCGACCTGGCGCAGATCTGGGGGCGCATTCGCGCGAGTGCTCCGGGTGCGCGCTGCTCAGACGTCGTACGCACTGGTGCTCGCCGCGGTACGCGGGCAGACTTCAGCGGGCGGGGCGAGGGCCCCGGACGAGGGCGCAGACTGGATCGCGGAGACGGGCTGGATCACGCCACAGGTCGGATCACCCGCAAGGCAGCGCGGTCCGGCGCACCCACGCGCACAAGGGGGCGGAGCGGCATGGCGGAGCCGGAGTTCACGGCGACGGGCGTGCGGATCGGCAGACGACTGCGTTCGCTCACCCGGGCCGGACAGGTTCGGATCAGCGGCGGCAGGCTGGAGTTGCTCACGAGTTACGGCAGCGAGATCGACAGTGCGCCGGTGCAGGCGGTGCGGGCGTCGAAGCCCTGGTTCGCGGCGCAGGACCGCGCCCTGGCCGACCTCAACGGCAACCGGTATCAGCTGACCCTGAGTGACCGCGACCCCGCTCCCGGCGAGCCGGGGCCGCCCGCGGCACAACGGTTCATCGAGGCCGTACGCCGGGCCGCCGGACGGGGTGGCTGAGTCGCGAGTTGCGGCACGGACCCCACTGGGTCACGCTGTTCTCACGTCACTCTGGGTTTACCGGCGATAACGCTGCGAACCAGCCCGCCGGACATGACAGCAGGCGGCAGCTTCACCCCACGTCCTGCTGGATCCGAACTTCGTGTTCTTCCGGACCTCACGTCGGGGAGTCGCAGCCGTGGTCAGTCACCCGAGCAGGCACTGCACGGTGGAGCTCCAAGCCCTGCCGTCGCGGATCGGCCAGGTCCGCAGAATCGTATCGGCGCAGTTGCGCTACTGGCATATGGACCCTCTCATCGACCGGGCCGCGCTCGGTGTGACGGAGCTTTTGACCAACGTCCACCGGCATGCCCAGCCCGACAAGACGTGCACCGTGGAGATGGAGCTGGTGGTCGACCGGCTGACCGTCTCGGTGCGCGACCACGACCCCCGGCTCCCGGTGGTCGACGACGCGGAACCCCTGGCCACCTGCGGACGCGGGCTCGCCATGGTGGCCGCGGTGAGCGAGAGCTGGGGCGTCCGGCCGGACGGCGAGTCCGGCAAGGTCGTCTGGTTCACGCTCCCCACGACCGTCTCCGCGCCGGCCCGACCGGCCCGCCGTACGGTCGCGGACAAACCCGCGCACCTGTTCACGGAGGTCGAGGTCACGACCGACGGCCTCAGGCCCGCCCACACTCCCGCCCGGTCGGCCGTTGTCGGCTGACCGGGCGGTGACCGGGCGGTGACCCACCACCGGATCCGTCCGGCACTCCGGGCGGACCGGAGGGCCGGGACGAACCGGAGGTGACCCACCCCGGGCGAGTCCGGACCGGTCGTGGACCGCGCGGACCGTACGGGTCCGCCGCATGCCGTCGGCGAAGGCGCGGCGGGCGGTGTCGCCCGTCGTCAGGCCTCACCCGTCGGCCTCCGCACGCTTTCGCGACTGCCGTCCGCGTGATCCTGCGGCCGCGTGCCGCCCTCCGCCGCTGTCGGCGCCGGGCCCAGGTCGAACGCCCAGACCAGGAAGCCGATCAGGTCGCCCCAGCAGGCTGGATCGACGCCCACCGCTTCCAGGGCCCGTACGGCCGCCTCGCCGTCGCCGTGGTCCTTCACCACGTCGGCGAGCCCTCGGCCGCCCACGTTGTGGTGGTCGTCGTCATGCCGCACCACGCTTGTCCGTACGCCCGAACTGCTCGTCGAGGACGGACAGTCGGCGCCAGTACTCGTCCTCGTCGATCTCGCCCGAGGCGAAGCGGCGGCCGAGGATCGCGACGGGCGAGTCACCGGACGGACGGGGGTCGCCGAGCGCCTGCCACGGTCCGCGGCGGCCGCGCCGGGCGGTGCGGCGCAGGAAGGTGAAGGCGCCGGCCACGACCGCCGCCCAGATCAGCGGAAAGAACAGGATCCAGGGGCCGGGTCCGCCGTGCCAGTCGGCCAGGGTGGTCATCTCGGGTCATCTCCTCGGTGAGGCGGTGGACGGTTTCTCGGTGATGTCCCGAGAATCACCCCCGAGGGGGGTCCGAGTCGTCGTACGGCCAGCGGCAGTGCGCGTACCGCGCCGGGAGTACGCGGACGGTCCGCTGCTGCTCCCCAGCCGCTCCCCCGACCGTTCCCCAGGCCGCTTCCCCACCGGTTCCCGGTCGTTTCCCGGCCGCTTCCCGGTCTCCGAGATTTCTGTAACTACTAGTATGTACAGTGTCGGCATGAGCACCTCGGAACGACTGATCGAATCCACCCGGGACCTGCTCTGGGAGCGCGGCTACGTGGGCACCAGCCCCAAGGCGATCCTGGAGCGCGCGGGCGCCGGGCAGGGCAGCATGTACCACCACTTCAAGGGCAAGCAGGACCTCGCCCTGGCCGCCATCCGGCGCACGGCCGAGGAGCTGCTGGCCACCACCGGCGCCCTCCTCGACGGTCCGGGCACTCCGTACGAGCGCATCCGGGCGTATCTCCTGCGCGAGCGCGACGTGCTGCGCGGCTGCCCGATCGGGCGGCTGACCATGGACCCCGACATCGTCGCCGACGAGGCGCTGCGCGCCCCGGTCGACGAGACGCTCGGCCGCGTCCGCGCACAGCTCGCCAGGGTCGTCGAGGAGGGGGTGGAGCAGGGCCAGTTCCCGCCCGGACTCGACGGCGAGGAGATCGCGGCGACGATCCTCGCGACCGTCCAGGGCGGTTACGTCCTGGCCCGCGCCTCCGGTTCGCCGGCCGCCTTCGACACCGGCGTCCGGGGACTGCTCTCCCTGCTCTCCCCCCGTTAGGAGCACACGCGCATGCGCATCACCCGACAGCGTCCCGGCACCAGACAGGGTCCGGCGGAGAACTTCACCGGCACGGTCTGGCTCGACGAGATCGCGGCCCCCGGCCCCCCGTCCCGGCTGCACCTGTTCAACGTGCACTTCGCACCGGGCGCACACACCGCCTGGCACCGCCATCCCCACGGACAGGTCCTGCACGTCATGGAGGGCGAGGGCCGGGTGCAGCGCGAGGGCGGCCCCGTGGAGCCGATCCGGGCGGGCGACACGGTGTGGATCGAGCCGGGCGAGCGGCACTGGCACGGTGCGGGACCGCACACCTTCATGACGCATCTCGCGGTCGTCGAGGCCGCCGAGGACGGCACGACCGTCGCGTGGGAAGCGCACGTCGACCCGCGGGACCTGCCCGCCTGAGGAGGCATTCGATGCACGCCATGCAGTACGAGGTCACCCTGCCCGCCGACTACGACACGGACATCGTCCGCGCGCGCGTGGCCCGCGTCGGTCATGCGCTGGACGACTGGGCGGGCCTCGGCATCAAGGCCTACCTGCTGCGGGAGCGCGGGGTGCGCGCGTCGCCGGTCAACCAGTACGCGCCGTTCTACCTCTGGAACACCGTGCGGGGCATGAACGCCTTCCTGTGGGGAGGCCCGTTCCAGGGGCTGTGCGACGACTTCGGGCGGCCCGTGGTGCGGCAGTGGACGGGAGTCGCCCACGAGGTGGGCACGGCCGCCGCGGCGCCCGCCCGGTTCGCCGTCCGCGACCGCAGACCGCTGCCGGACGGGGTGGAGCTGTCCGCCCTCATGGGCCGGACGGTGGACGAGGTCGGGCGGCTGGCCCGCAAGGACGGCGCGGTGCTCGCGGCGGCGGCCGTGGACACCGGCCGCTGGGAGTCGGTCCACTTCTCCCTCTGGGAGCACGACACGCCCGAGACGGACGGCGAGGTGTTCGAGGTGCTGCATCTGTCGGCGCCGGGGCGGGACGCGCTGCCGCGGGGCGGACAGTGGTGAGCACGGTCCGTACGGTGCTGGGGGACGTGCCGCCCGAGCGCCTCGGGGTGTGCGACGCGCACGACCACCTGTTCTTCGGCAGCCCCCTGCTGCCCGGGCAGGAGCTGAGCAGCGCGTCCGCGGCACGGGCGGAGCTGGCCGCGTTCCGTGCGCAGGGCGGCGGCGGCGTCGTGCAGTGGACGCCGTACGGTCTGGGCCGCCGCGCGGCCGATCTGCCGGCGCTGTCCCGGGAGACCGGGGTGCACGTGGTGGCCGCGACGGGACTGCACCAGGCGGCGCACTACGACGGCGCGCTGCTCGACGGGCTGCGCGGCCGCCTCGCCGACGTCTTCGTCGCCGAACTGACCTCGGGCATCGGCACGTCGGGGGTGCGCGCCGGACTGATCAAGGTGGCCGGCGGCTTCCACGCGCTCGACGCGCACGCCCGCTGGACCATGATCGCGGCGGCCGAGGCCCACCATGCGACCGGGACGCCCATCGCCGTGCACCTCGAACTCGGCACCGGCGCGCTGGACGTGCTCGACCTGCTGTGCGGCGAGGCGGGCGTGCCGCCGCACCGGGTGATCCTCGGGCACCTGAACCGTTTCCCCGACGGCACGCTGCACCGCCAGGCCGCCGCTTCGGGCTGCTATCTGGCGTTCGACGGACCCTCGCGCGCCCACCATGCCACCGACTGGCGGATGCCCGACACGGTGCGCGCGCTCGCCGACGCAGGACACGGCGACCGGCTGCTGCTCGGCGGGGACACCACGACGGCGGCCGCCCGCTCGGTGGACGGCGGTCCCGGTATGCCGTATCTGCTGCGCCGTGTGCGGCCACGGCTGGCGGCGGCCCTGGGCGAGGAGCTGGTGGACCGCGTCCTGACGGAGAACCCCGGCCGGGCCTTCGGAGTGGAGTGGCGCTGAGCTGACTCCGGACCCGCCATACTTGACCGATCGTTCTGCATTGTTCTAGCGTCCGGTCATGGCCAGGAGCAAGGAATTCGATCCGGACGCCACTCTCGACGCAGCCCTCGAACTGTTCTGGCGGCGAGGGTACGAGGCGACCTCCATGGCCGACCTGGTGGAGCGGCTCGGCATCGGCCGCGCGAGCATCTACGCCACCTACGGCAACAAGCACGACCTGTATCTGAAGGCGCTGGAGCGGTACGGCGAGACACGCGATCCGCTGCTGCTGCGCGAGTTGTCCCAGCCCGGTCCGGCACTGCCGGCCGTCCGCGCGGTGGTACGGCGGTTCGCGGCGGAGGCCGCCGCCGACGACAGTCGTGCGCGCGGTTGCTTCATCACCAACACGGCGGCCGAACTGGCCCCGCACGACGCCGCGGCCGCCCGGCGCGTGGAGCTGAGCTGGGAGCACCTGGAGACCCTGCTGCACTCGGCACTGGTCCGCGCCCAGGCCCAGGGCGAGCTGCCCCCGCACCGCGAACCCCGGACGCTGGCCCGCATGCTGCTCGTCCTCATGCAGGGGCTGCGGGTGGTCGGCAAGGTCTCGGCCGACCCGGCACGGGTCCGGGAGGCCGCGGAACAGGCACTCGCCATTCTGGAATGAACGGTTGAAAAAAATAGGTCCTCCGAGGTCCGTCATAGAGGCCCTCCGGGATCCGACACGAAGGGAACGTCACACCATGTCCGGCACTCGCTTCGCCCGTTTCACCGGCCGCACCGCCCTGGTCACCGGAGGCGGATCCGGCATCGGACGGGCCGTCGCCCTGGCGTTCGCCGCCGAGGGGGCCCGGGTCGTCGTGGCCGGGCGCGGACGGACGGCGCTCGACGAGACCGTCGCGCTCGCGGCGGCGGCCGGCGGCGAGGCGCTCGCCCTCGTCGCCGACGTGACCAGGGCCGGTGACGTCGACGCACTGGTCCGGGAGACCGTGGCCCGCTTCGGCTCGCTCGACGTCGCGGTCAACAACGCGGGGATCTTCCGCGGCGCCGGGCCGGTGGCGGACGTGCCCGAGGAGGACTGGCAGACCCTGCTCGACGTCAACGTCACGGGCGTCTTCCTCGCCCTGCGGGCCGAGATCCGGCAGATGCGCAGCCAGCCGGGCGGCGGCACGATCGTCAACGTCTCCTCCAACCTGGGCCCGCACAAGCAGGCGCGCGGGCTCACCGCCTACGGAGCGTCCAAGGCCGCCGTCTCGGCCCTCACCCGCGGCGCCGCGCTCGACCACATCGCGGACGGCGTCCGCATCAACGCGGTCAGCCCCGGTCCGTCCGACACCGCCATGTCGCTGCGGCCCGGCGAGTCGCCGGCGGATCGCGCGGCACGGATGAAGGAACTGTCCCCGCTCGGCCGGGTCTCCTCGACCGAGGAGGTGGCCCAGGCCGTGCTGTACCTGGCCTCGGACGCGGCCGCTTCGGTGGTGGGCACGGATCTGGTGATCGACGGCGGGGCGGTGCTCTAGCGCGACGGCCGTGCCCGTGCAGGCGTACGCCCACACGTGCGCATACGCCTACGCGTGGGCGGTCAGCGCGCCCAGCGGGTCGTCGAGGACCGGCTGCCACGCCAGTTCCGCGGCTCCCACCAGGCTGTTGTGGTCCAGTGAGCAGGCCAGGATGGGCACGCCCCCGCTGCGGCCCCACAGGCTGCGGTCGGCGACCACCGCGCGCAGCCGGTCCGGGTCGGCGTCGATGAGGGTGCGGTGCAGACCGCCGAGGATGATGCGGTCGGGGTTGAGGATGTTCACCAGGCCGGCGAGTCCGAGGCCCAGCCGGTCGATCAGTGCCTCGACGGCGGTGCGGACCGCCGGGTCGGCGTACTCGTCGCGGATCAGGTCGTCGGCCTGCTTCAGCAGGGACTCCTCGGGACCCGGCGCCCGGCCCGCCGCCGTGAGCAGGGCCAACGGGTCCGTCTCCACGTCGAGGCAGCCGCGGCTGCCGCAGTAACAGGGGTGGCCGCCCTCGGGATTGACGGTGAGGTGGCCGACCTCCAGGGCCAGGCCCGAACTGCCGATGTGCAGCCGCCCGTCGAGCACCAGAGCACCGCCGACACCCCGGTGCCCGGTGGCCACGCAGAGCAGGTCACGGGCCCCGCGTCCGGCGCCGTGCCGGTGCTCGGCGAGCGCGGCGAGGTTGATGTCGTTGCCCGCGAACGCCGGTCCTGTGATGCCCGCGGCGTGCACCTGCTCGGCGAAGATCTCCCGTACGGGCGCCCCCGCGGGCCAGGCCAGGTGCAGCGGATTCAGGGCCAGGCCCTCGGGTTCGGCGACCGCGGACGGCACGGCGAGCCCGGCGCCCACGCACCGCCGCCCGGTCTGCCGCAGCAGCTCGGCGCCCACGTCCACGACTGAGCCGAGCACCTTCGCGGGATCGGCGTCGACGGCCTCGCAACCGGGCGCGGTCGCGACGATGCGGCCGCCGAGTCCGACCAGCGCGGCCCGGAACCCGTCGGCGTGCACCTGAGCGGCCAGCGCCACGGGCCCGTCCTCGGCGAGTTCGAGCCGGTGCGAGGGCCGGCCCTGCGATCCGGCAGCGGCGGGCCGGGCGTCGACCCTGATCAGGCCGAGTGCCTCCAGCTCCACGGCGACGGCGCCCGCCGTGGCACGGGTGACGCCCAGTTCGGCGGTCAGCACGGCCCGGGTCGGCGCGCGCCCGGTGTGCACCAGCTCCAGCGCGGGCCCGAGCGCACCGCGCCCCCGGTCCAGCCGTGTCCGTGAGGTGGTCCCTTCCCCTGCCTGCCGGGGCTCCGCCTTGCCGCTCATGAGAGCGAGTCTCCCATGATCCGCTCGGCGGCCGGCGGCCGCGGCCGTGTCGGCATGCCCACGTCGGGTTCACGAGGCGTGGCACGGCCCGCCGCTCCAGCCGACGTTGCGCGGCCCACCGCTCCATCCGGCTCGGCGCGGCCCACCGCTCCATCCGGCTCGGCGCGGCTCACCGCAGCCCGCTCACCCTCAGGGTGATGTTCAGCCGTCCGGTCAGCCCCAGCCGGGCCGGGGCCGTACCCGGGAGGACCCGCGGCACCCCGTGGTAGGCAAGCCGGGACGGCCCGCCGAACACGAACAGATCGCCGCTGCGCAGTTCGACGTCCCGGTACGGACGCGCCCGCGTCTCCGTGTTGCCGAAGCGGAAGACGCAGGTGTCGCCGAGGCTCAGGGACACCACGGGAGCCTCGGACCGCTCGTCGGCGTCACGGTGCATGCCCATCCGGGCGTCGCCGTCGTAGAAATTGATCAGCGCGATGTCGTACGCCGCCGTCGTGCCCGGCGCCGTCGCCGACTCGGGGCCGAGCGCGTCGTGCACCGCGCGTCGGCCCAGCTCGCCCAGCCAGGCGGGGAACGGCTTCACCGGCGCGCCGTCCCCGTCGACGACCGCGCGGGCGTAGGCGTACGGATACCAGTGCCAGCCCAGACAGACCTGCCGGGCCGTCATGGTCCCGCCGCCCGGCGTGACCACCGTGCGCAGCCCGGCCGGCGGGCGTGCCCACTCCCGGCAGGCTTCGAGCAGTTCCCGCTGTTCCCCGGCGTCGAGCCAGTCCGGCACATGGACCGCGCCAGGCGCGAGTTCCGTACGGTCCCGGGGGAACAGTTCGGCGTCCATGGCCCCATCCTCCCGCACCGGGTCGTGGCACAGGCCCTGAACTGCGACTCCGCTAGCCTTGACGCACGATGAACGACCGTATGACGACTCCCTGGGGCGAGCTCCGGCTGGCCCGCTTCCCCGAGGACCCGCGCGATCAGTTGCGGGCCTGGGACGCCTCCGACGCGTATCTCCTGCGGTACCTGGCCGAGCAGCCGGTGTCGCCGACCGGCGCGGTCGTGGTCGTGGGCGACCGCTGGGGTGCCCTGGTGACCGCGCTGGCGGCGCACCGGCCGACGCAGATCACCGACTCGTTCCTCGCACAGGAGGCGACACGGGCCAACCTCGCCCGCAACGGCGTGGAGACCGGGGCCGTACGGCTGCTGACCACCCAGGACGCTCCGCCGGAGCGGATCGACGTGCTCCTGGTGCGGGTGCCGAAGAGCCTGGCGCTGCTGGAGGACCAGCTGCTGCGGCTGGCGCCCGCGGTGCACGCGAACACGGTCGTGGTCGGCACCGGCATGGTGAAGGAGATCCACACCTCGACGCTCCGGCTGTTCGAGCGGATCCTCGGACCGACCCGCACCTCGCTGGCCGAGCAGAAGGCCCGTCTCATCTTCTGCGAGCCCGACCCGACGCTGAAGCGGCCGGCCCATCCATGGCCGTACGCGTACACGCTCCCGGACGGCATCGGCGCCGTCTCCGGACGCACGGTCGTCAACCACGCGGGCGTCTTCTGCGCCGACCGGCTCGACATCGGCACCCGTTTCTTCCTGCGGCATCTGCCCGACTTCCGGGGAGCCCGGCAGGTGGTGGACCTGGGCTGCGGCAACGGTGTCGTCGGCACGGCGGTGGCGCTGGCCGAACCGGACGCCGAAGTGCTGTTCGTCGACGAGTCGTTCCAGGCCGTCGCCTCGGCCGAGGCGACGTACAAGGCGAACGGGGTGCCTGGGCACGCCGAGTTCCGGGTCGGGGACGGTCTGGACGGCGTGCCGGACGGCAGTGTCGACGTCGTCCTCAACAACCCGCCGTTCCACTCCCATCAGGCGACGACCGACGCGACGGCCTGGCGGATGTTCGCCGGGGCGCACCGGGTGCTGCGGCCGGGCGGCGAGCTGTGGGTGATCGGCAACCGGCACCTGGGCTACCACGTCAAGCTGCGGCGGCTGTTCGGCAACAGCCGACCGGTGGCCGGGGACCCGAAGTTCGTGGTGCTCAAGGCGGTCAAGCGCGGGTGAACCGGCCGTGGCCGGTCAGCTCAGCACCTTGATGATCCGGGTCACGGCCTCCGCCATCGCCGCCCGGCCCACGGCGAGGTATCTGCGCGAGTCGACCGCCTCCGGGTGCGCGGCGAGGAAGTCCCTGATCGCGCAGGTCATGGCGATGTTGAGAGCGGTGCCGACGTTGACCTTGGTGATGCCTCCGCCGACCGCCGCGGTCAGTTCGCCGTCCGGGACCCCGGAGGAGCCGTGCAGGACGAGGGGGACGCCGACGGCGCCGGAGAGACGGGCGAGGAGGGCGTGGTCGAGGACGGCGGTGCGGGTGGTCATCGCGTGGGAGCTGCCGATGGCCACGGCCAGGGCGTCGACGCCGGCCTCCGTCACGAAGGCGCGGGCCCCGGCGGGGTCGGTGCGGGCGCCGGGTGCGTGGGGGTCGAGCGGCGGTGCTCCGTCCTTGCCGCCGACCTCCCCCAACTCCGCCTCGATCCACAGCCCTTGGGCGTGTGCCCAGTCGGCGGCGGCCCGGGTCGCGGCAAGGTTCTCCTGATACGGCAGGCGGGCGGCGTCGTACATCACCGAGCTGAAGCCGGCGGCCGGTGCCTGGCGCAGCAGGGCGTCGCTCTGGACATGGTCGAGGTGCAACGCGACGGGCACGGTGGCGCGTTCGGCGGCGGCCACCGCCGCGCGGGCGAGCGGGAGCAGCCGGCCGTAGCGGAACCTGACGGCGTTCTCGCTGACTTGGAGAACGACGGGCGATCCGGCCGTCTCGGCGCCGGCGATGACGGCCTCGACGTGCTCCAGCGTGATGATGTTGAAGGCGGCGATGGCGGAGCGGCTCGCGGCGGCTCGGGCGACGAGTTCGCCGGTGGTCGTGAGGGGCACGGCCCTTCCTTTCTGGGCGATCACGGCTGTCAGGGCGATCGGGGAATCACTTTCAGGGCGATCAGGGAGATCGAGGGAGAGCGGAGGAGGCGGGCGGAACGGAGGACCCCGGAGAGGATCAGCCGTGCCGCGGGTCGAGGATCACCGAGCGGGTGAGGTGACGCGGGCGGTCCGGGTCGAGGCCGCGGGCCTCGGCGACCGCGACGGCGAGCCGCTGGGCCCGGACCAGTTCGGCGAGCGGGTCGAGATCGCCCCGCACCCACCGGCCGCCGGTGGCGCCCACCTGCTCGGCCAGCCCCTCCGGCGCCTCGCCGAACATCCAGGTGGCGGTGCCCGCGGTGGTGACGCTGATGGGGCCGTGCCGGTACTCCATCGCCGGATAGGCCTCCGCCCACGACAGTGCGGCCTCGCGCATCTTCAGTCCGGCCTCGTTCGCCAGGCCGACCGTCCAGCCACGGCCCAGGAAGGTGAACTGGGCGCAGTCGACGAGCCCTTGGGGCAGCTCGACGGCGAGCGCGGTACGGGCGTCGGCGACCGCCGCAGCACCGTGCAGCCCGAGGTGGGCGCGCAGCAGGGTGAGGGCCGTGGTGGCGAAGCGGGTCTGGACGACGGAGCGCTCGTCGGCGTAGTCGAGCACGACCAGATCGTCGGCGACGGCCGTCACGGGCGTGCCGGGATCGGCGGTGAGCGCGACGGTGCGGGTACGACCCCGCAGCCGCGCCAGCAGTTCCAGCACCTCGGTGGTGGTGCCCGAGCGGGTGAGGGCGACGACCCGGTCGTAGCTTCGCCCGTGCGGGAACTCCGAGGCCGCGAAGGCGTCCGTCTCCCCCTGGCCCGCCGCCTCGCGCAGCCCGGCCACCGCCTGGGCCATGAAGTACGAGGTGCCGCAGCCGACGAGCGCGACCCGCTCCCCCGGCGCCGGCAGTACCGCGCGGTGTTCCGGCGCCTGGGCTGCCGCACGGGTCCAGCACTCCGGCTGGCTGTCCAGTTCCTCCTCGACATGGCTCACGCCGTGCCCCTCCCCGGAGAATCAGCATCCAGGCTGATTATTCTTGCAAGATATAGCGCACTTTCGAACATCTTCAAGCATTCGGCGCCAACCAAGCTGCGCTAGGGTCGCCGGGAGATCGAATGCCGTGGACGCACATCGAGTGCCGTGGACGAACGGAGAGGTGCGGATGTCGCGCGACGCGCGCTGGAAGGCGCTGCTGGAGCTGCTCGTCGAGCGCGGTCGGCTGGACGTCGAGGAGGCCGCCGCCGACCTGGACGTCTCGTCCGCCACGATCCGCCGCGACTTCGACCAGCTCGCCGAGCAGCAGATGCTCGTCCGCACCCGGGGCGGGGCGCTGGTGCACGGGGTGTCGTACGAGCTGCCGCTGCGCTACAAGACCGCCCGCCACGCCTCCGAGAAGCAGCGGGTCGCCAAGGCCGTGGCCGAGCTGGTCGCTCCCGGCGAGGCGGTCGGACTCACCGGCGGCACGACCACGACCGAGGTGGCACGGGCCCTGGCCGTACGGGGCGACCTCGCCTCCGGCTCTCCCGCGCTGACCGTGGTGACGAACGCGCTCAACATCGCGAACGAACTGGCCGTACGGCCGCAGTTCAAGATCGTGGTGACCGGCGGGGTCGCCCGGGCGCAGTCGTACGAGCTGGTCGGGCCGCTCGCGGACGGCGTGCTGGGTCAGATCACGCTGGATGTGACGGTCCTCGGGGTCGTGTCCTTCGACCTCACCCATGGCGCCGCCGCCCACGACGAGGCGGAGGCCGCCGTCAACCGGCTGCTGTGCGAGCGGGCCGAGCGGGTGATCGTCGCCGCGGACTCCAGCAAGCTGGGCCGTCGGGCGTTCGCCCGGATCTGCGCGGCCGGGTCGGTGGACACCCTGGTCACGGACACCGCGGCCGACACCGACGCGGTGCGGCGGTTCGAGGAGGCGGGGATCCGGGTCCTCGTCGTCTGACCGCGCCGGTCGCGGTCGCCGGACGACATACCTGACCGGGCCGGTCGCCGTCGCTGTTGCCGTCGCCGTCGCCGTCGCCGTTGCCGTCGCCGTTGCCGTCGCCGTCGCCGGACGATACGCCTCATCCGGCCGGTCGCCGTGGCCGGACCGTACGCCCGCCCCCGCCCCCGCCGGTCGCCGTCGTCGGACGGCACGCCCGACCGCGCGGGTTTCCCAGCCCTCCCCGACCGGGTTCGGCCTAAGCTGGAAGCCGCGTGGTGCGGGCCGGCCCAGGGAGGCTGTGATGACGGAGACGTCGTTCGACCAGGACATGCCCACGGGCGCGGGATACGTGCCCATCGCCGATCACGGGCTGATCGGCGACCTGCGCAGCGTGGCGCTGGTGGGATCGAACGGCACGATCGACTGGTACTGCTGCCCCTCCTTCGACGCGCCCAGCGTCTTCGGCGCCGTCCTGGACGCCGAGCGCGGCGGCTCCTTCGAACTGGCGGCGACCGTACCGGCCCGGACCAAGCAGTTCTACTTCCCCGACACCAACGTCCTGATCACCCGGTTCTTCACCGAGGACGGCGTCGGCGAGGTACAGGACTTCATGCCGGTCACCTGCGCCACCGGCCGCGACGCCGACCGCCACCGGCTGATCCGGCGTGTGCTGTGCGTACGCGGCTCGCTCCCCTTCCGGGTCCGGGTGGCACCACGCTTCGAGTACGGCTCCTCGCCGCACACCCTGCGCCTGGACGGCGACGTGGCCGTGTTCGAGTCCGCGAAGCTCTCCCTCGGCCTGACCGCCACGGTGGTCCTGGAGGCCGACGGGGCGGACGCACGGGCGGATTTCAAGCTCTCCGAGGGCGAGTCGGCGGTGTTCGCGCTCGACCAGCTCGGCGGCGAGGTGGCACCGCGCCGGTGCCCCCGGATGGAGGCGGAGGAGCAGTTCACCGCCACGGTGGCGTACTGGCGGCACTGGCTGTCCGCCTCCAAGTACCGGGGCCGCTGGCGGGAGATGGTGCATCGCTCCGCGCTCACCCTGAAGCTGCTCACCTACGCCCCCACGGGCGCGATCGTGGCCGCGCCGACCACCAGTCTGCCCGAGCAGCTGGGCGGCGAACGCAACTGGGACTACCGCTACGTATGGGTGCGCGACGCGGCCTTCTGCGTGTACGCGCTGCTGCGGCTGGGCTTCACCGGCGAGGCCGAGGCGTTCATGAAGTTCGTGACCCGGCACATCACTCCGGGCGACGGCAAGCCTTCCGGCCCGCTTCAGATCATGTACGGCATCGACGGCCGCACCGACCTGCCGGAGCGTGAACTGCCCCATCTGGAGGGCCACTGCTGCTCCTCGCCGGTGCGTGTCGGCAACGCGGCCGCCGATCAGCTCCAACTCGACATCTACGGCGCGCTGATCGACTCCATCTATCTCTACGACAAGTGGGCGGAGCCCATTTCCAGCGAGCAGTGGGACGACGTGTGCGCGCTGGTCGACTGGGTCTGCGAGCACTGGGACCAGCCCGACGAGGGCGTCTGGGAGACGCGCGGCGGCCGCAAGAACTTCCTGTACTCGCGGCTGATGTGCTGGGTGGCGATCGAACGGGCCATCCGGATGGCCAACCGGCGCGGTCTGCCCGCCGACCTGGCCCGCTGGCAGCAGCGCCGTGACACGATCTACCGGCGCATCCACAGCCGGGGCTGGTCCGAGGCCCGCCAGGCCTTCGTGCAGTACGAGGGCAGCGACGTCCTGGACGCGGCCGTGCTGATGATGCCGCTCAGCAAGTTCATCGCACCCACCGACCCCAAGTGGCTGTCCACCCTCGACGCGCTCACCAACGACCTGGTCTCCGACTCGCTGGTCTACCGCTACGACCCGCTCGCCAGCCCCGACGGGTTGCGCGGCGACGAGGGCACGTTCTCCATCTGCTCCTTCTGGTACGTGGAGGCGATGGTGCGGGCCGGCCGGGTGGACGAAGCGCGGCTGGCGTTCGAGAAGATGCTGACGTACGCCAACCATCTGGGCCTGTACGCCGAGGAGATCAGTCAGACCGGCGAGCAACAGGGCAACTTCCCCCAGGCGTTCACCCATCTCGCGCTCATCAGCGCGGCCTTCAGTCTGGACCGCGCGCTGGGCTGACAGCCCGGCCGACGCCTGAACCCGCGCCCCACCACCGGCCGAGCGGCGGCCCCGGGCCGGGCCGCCGCCCCCCGGGCC
>NZ_VJZD01000183.1 GCF_009377175.1 Streptomyces adustus | reverse complement strand
GGTCGGGGGTGCGGGGCTTGATCCGCAGGGCGCTGATTCCCCAGTACACGGCCAGGGCGCCGAGCAGCAGGCTCAGGTACGACCAGCCGAAGAGCGCGAAGAAGAAGGCCCACATACCGCCGAGCAGGGCGTAGCGCGCACGGCGCTGGGCGGGGTCCGTCGGGTCCCAGCGGGTCCCGGAGGAGGGGCCGCCGGACGGACCCTCCGGCCCGTTGTCGTTGCCGTTGCCGGGGCGCTCGCCGAAGCCGCCCTGGGAGCGGCCGGGCTGCCGGTCGCTCCAGTGGCCGCCCCAGGGGGAGCCGCCGCCCTCGCCCTCGCCGCCCGCCGGGCGGCGCGGCTGCCACGGCCGGTCGGGCGTGCCCTCCGGCGGCGGCGCGAACGGGTTGTCCTCCGAGACCGGCCCGTCGCCGCCGCCCTGCTGGTCGCCGTCGCGGCCCGAGGGCGCGTCGGGCGGCGAGCCGGGGCGCTCGCGCAGCAGTACGCCGCTGCGCACCACGCCCTGCGGCGACTGCGGGGCGAGCGTGAGGAGTCGCTGGCTGCGGTCCGGCATCAAGTGAGCGTCTTCCCCTTGGTGAGTACGACTGATGTCGCGTTGGCGAATACGACGGGTGGCGCGGCGGGTCCTGCGTGAGCTGTCTCCGTGCGCCGTCTCCCTGGTGAACGCGTCGCAGACCGACGACGTTCCCGAGCCCGCTCCTCCCAGACGCTACCTTCCGGCCACGCCCCCGTCCCGTGGGGGCCGCTTCGTGTGCCGGTATCGTTGCTGGCGGTCGGCCGCTTCGTAGACTTCCCCGTATCCGGGGGCGCGAAGCATTCGTACGACTGTACAAACGCTTCCCCGAGAAAGGGCCCCACCGTGGCCGCCAAGCCCGTGGTCAAGCGCCTGGTCGTGCTGGTCTCCGGATCAGGTACCAACCTTCAGGCGCTCCTCGACGCCATCGAGAGCGTCGGCAGCGAGGCGTACGGAGCCGAGATCGTGGCCGTCGGCGCGGACCGCGACGGCATCGAGGGGCTCGCCCGCGCCGAGCGCGCCGGACTGCCGACCTTCGTGACGAGGGTCAAGGACCACGGCAGCCGGTCGGCGTGGGACGCGGCCCTCACCGAGGCCGTCGCCGCCCACGAGCCCGACCTCGTGGTGTCGGCCGGGTTCATGAAGATCGTGGGGAAGGAATTCCTCGCCAGGTACGGCGGGCGGTTCGTCAACACGCACCCCGCCCTGCTGCCCAGTTTCCCCGGAGCCCATGGTGTGCGGGACGCGCTCGCGTACGGCGCCAGGGTCACCGGCTGCACCGTCCACTTCGTCGACGACGGCGTCGACACCGGGCCGATCATCGCGCAGGGCGTGGTGGAGGTCCGGGACGAGGACGACGAGAGCGCTCTGCACGAGCGCATCAAGGAAGTCGAGCGAAGGCTGCTCGTCGATGTCGTGGGGCGGCTCGCCCGCAACGGCTATCGCATTGAGGGACGAAAGGTAGTTATCCAGTGACCGCCACCGCCGAGAACAAGCGGGCCATCCGTCGCGCGCTCGTCAGCGTCTACGACAAGACCGGGCTCGAAGAGCTGGCCCGCGGGCTCCACGAGGCCGGAGTCGAGCTGGTCTCCACCGGGTCCACCGCCGCCCGTATCGCCGCCGCCGGCGTCCCCGTCACCAAGGTCGAGGAGCTCACCGGCTTCCCCGAGTGCCTGGACGGCCGGGTCAAGACCCTGCACCCCAAGGTCCACGCCGGCATCCTCGCCGACCTGCGGCTGGACAGCCACCGCGAGCAGCTGGCCGAGCTGGGCGTCGAGCCGTTCGACCTCGTCGTCGTGAACCTCTACCCGTTCCGCGAGACCGTCGCCTCGGGCGCCTCCGCCGACGAGTGCGTGGAGCAGATCGACATCGGCGGCCCGTCGATGGTCCGCGCCGCCGCCAAGAACCACCCGTCGGTCGCCGTGGTGACCAGCCCGGTGCGCTACGGCGACGTCCTCGCCGCGGTCAAGGAGGACGGGTTCGACCTCGCCACCCGCAAGCGGCTCGCCGCCGAGGCCTTCCAGCACACCGCGTCGTACGACATGGCGGTCGCGGGCTGGTTCGCGAGCTCCTACGCGCCCGTCGACGACTCGCAGTTCCCCGACTTCCTCGGCACCGCGCTGGAGCGCAAGAGCACGCTGCGCTACGGCGAGAACCCGCACCAGCCGGCCGCCCTCTACGTCGACGGCTCGGGCTCCGGCCTCGCCGAGGCCGAGCAGCTGCACGGCAAGGAGATGTCGTACAACAACTACACGGACACGGACGCCGCCCGCCGTGCCGCGTACGACCACGCCGAGCCGGCCGTCGCGATCATCAAGCACGCCAACCCGTGCGGCATCGCGACCGGCGCGGACGTCGCCGAGGCGCACCGCAAGGCGCACGCCTGCGACCCGCTGTCGGCGTTCGGCGGCGTGATCGCCGTCAACCGCCCGGTGTCCAAGGAGATGGCCGAGCAGGTCGCGGAGATCTTCACCGAGGTCATCGTGGCGCCCGACTACGAGGAGGGGGCCCTGGAGGCCCTCGCCAAGAAGAAGAACATCCGGGTGCTGAAGGCGGCCGGCGCCCCCGCGAACCCGGTCGAGGTCAAGCCGGTCGACGGCGGCGCGCTGCTCCAGGTGACCGACCGCCTCCAGGCCGACGGCGACGACCCCGCCAACTGGACCCTCGCCACCGGCGAGGCGCTCGACGCCGCCGAACTGGCCGAGCTGGCCTTCGCCTGGAAGGCGTGCCGGGCCGTGAAGTCCAACGCCATCCTGCTCGCCAAGGACGGCGCCTCGGTCGGCGTGGGCATGGGCCAGGTCAACCGGGTCGACTCCGCGAAGCTGGCCGTGGAGCGGGCCGGCGAGGAGCGGGCGCGCGGTTCGTACGCCGCCTCCGACGCCTTCTTCCCGTTCCCCGACGGCCTGGAGATCCTCACCGCGGCCGGCGTGAAGGCCGTGGTCCAGCCCGGCGGTTCGGTCCGTGACGAGCTGGTCGTGGAGGCCGCGAAGAAGGCGGGCGTCACGATGTACTTCACCGGGACGCGGCACTTCTTCCACTGACCGCGGATCCCGCCGTGGCGGCCCGGGCCCGACACGGACCGGGCGGCCACGGCGGGAATGCACCAGGGCCGTGCCCCTCCCCTCCACGGGGGACGGGACACGGCCCTTGGGCGTGCCGGTACGGCTGCTGCCTCGCGTCGTCCGGTCAGTACCGCGGACGGCTGAACCAGGCGGCGCCGGACGGGGCGATCATCGCCGCCGCCATGATGCCGCCGAAGCCGATCCACAGCAGCGCCCACACGAAGGCGGCCGAGGAGCTGGCGCTGGCCGCGCTGATCAGGATGAGGACGCCGAAGAGGGCGCCCAGGATGCCGTAGATCATGGTGGTGATACGGATGCCCTGGCCACCGCGGCCGAACTTCACGCCCAAGGTGATCGACAGTGCCGTCAGGCCCAGGAAGATCACCCCGATGACGACGATGATGCCCGCGGACGCGTGACCGAGGTCGGAGAACCCGTTGCGGCCGAACGTGTCCTCGCCCGAGTTGGAGGCGTCGTTGACCGCGGCGGCGCCGAGGACCATCAGGATGCCGCCGATGGCCTGCACCGCCGCCACGATGTAGAGCAGCACGCGCGCGGTCGTCATCAGACCCGGCATCGTCTGCGGCATCGTGTTCACACCCGCGTAGCCGGGGTAGCCCTGCTGCGGGTATCCGTAGCCCTGCTGCGGCGGGACGCCGGGCGGCTGCTGGGGGTAGCCGTAGCCGGGAGCGGCCGGCGGCTGCTGGGGCGGCTGCCCGTAGGGGTTGTTCGGGTCGCCGAAACTCATGGCGGTCCTTCCTCCGTGTTGCCCAGGTGCGGGGACGACGCGCGGCACGGTTTCGGAGGAAGGTTCTACAGATGCGGTCCGTCCCCCCGGTACTGCCCGCGACACTGTGCTGCTCATCGTTCTTTAGACGCCTCTTACTTGTCCAGCGGCATTCCGCATGTGTTGTGCAAGTGCAACATCGCCGATCATGGGCGGATACTGCGGATTCGGCTGGTATGGCGGACGCGGGCGCCGCGCGACGGCCGGGGACGGACCGGCCTTGTCGCGGACCCGGATTGGAACCCGGGGGCGGTCATCCGGGAGGATGGGGTCATGACCGCCCAGATTCTCGATGGCAAGGCCACCGCAGCCGAGATCAAGTCCGATCTGACCGCCCGCGTTGCGGCGCTGAAGGAGAAGGGCGTCACGCCCGGCCTCGGCACGATCCTCGTCGGGGAAGACCCCGGCAGCCAGAAGTACGTCGCCGGCAAGCACCGCGACTGCGCCGAGGTCGGCATCGCGTCCATCCAGCGCGAACTGCCCGCCACCGCCACGCAGGACGAGATCGAGGCGGTCGTGAAGGAGCTGAACGAGGACCCGGCGTGCACCGGCTACATCGTTCAGCTGCCGCTGCCCAAGGGCATCGACGAGAACCGCATCCTCGAACTGATGGACCCGCACAAGGACGCCGACGGTCTGCACCCGACCAACCTCGGCCGCCTGGTGCTCAACGAGCCCGCCCCGCTGCCCTGCACCCCCAACGGTGTGCTGACGCTGCTGCGCCGCTACGGCGTGGAGACCAAGGGTGCCGAGGTGGTGGTCGTCGGGCGCGGCGTCACCATCGGGCGTTCGATGCCGCTGCTGCTGACGCGGCGCAGCGAGAACGCGACGGTGACCCAGTGCCACACCGGCACCCGTGACCTGTCCGCCCACCTCAAGCGGGCCGACATCATCGTCGCCGCGGCCGGTTTCGCGCACCTGATCCGCCCCGAGGACGTCAAGCCGGGTGCCGCCGTCCTCGACGTCGGTGTCTCGCGCAACGCCGAGGGCAAGATCGTCGGGGATGTCCACCCGGGCGTCGCCGAGGTGGCCGGCTTCATCTCCCCGAACCCGGGCGGGGTCGGCCCGATGACCCGTGCCCAGCTGCTCGTCAACGTGGTCGAGGCGGCGGAGCGCAGTGCCGGCTGAGGCGGACGAGACCCGGCAGGAGGCCGCAGGGACCTCCGCGCAGACCTCCGTACGGCCGTCCGCGCGGGTCGCCGCACGGGCGGCCGCGCCGGACCCCGCGGAGGACGAAGCGCGGAACGGGAGCCGGAACGGCGAGCGGGCCGACGGACAGGCCGACGCCCACGCCGACGCCCACGCCGACGGACAGGCCGACGGTCGGGCCGGCGGATCGGCGGACGGACCGACGGACGGTCAGGCCGACGCCCACGACGAGGGTCGGGCCGACGCACGCGTCGACGGGCCGGGCGGCGAGCGGGCGGACGCGGAGCTCACCGTCCGCGATCCGATCAGCGCGCCCGACGCCGGCGGGACGCCGCGGCGCGCCACGCGCCGGTTCCCGCTGTTCACCAAGGACACCGCGCGTCCCGAGGGCGGCGGCCGGGCCGCGCCCGGCGACGCTCCGGCCCCCGCGCGGCAGTGGCCGATCCTCGCCGTGCTGATCGTGGTCGGGCTGGGCCTGCTGCTGACGGCGCTGGACCAGTTCCGGGTCGGGACGATCCTGATCGGCGCGGCCCTCCTCGCCGGAGCGGTCATGCGCTGGATGCTGCCCGGTGTCGGCATGCTCGCGGTGCGCTCCCGCTTCACGGACATCGCGACCTACGGCGTGCTGGGCCTCGCCATCGTGCTGCTCGCCCTGATGGCGCAGCCGAACCCGTGGCTGGTGATCCCCTTCCTGAAGGGCGCGCTGCACTTCAGCGTCAGCGGCTGAGTCCCGCGTACGACGTACGGCGGTCCGTCCTCACCCCCGTCGGAGGACGGCCCGCCGCCGGACACCACCCTCCCCCGCCGTGAACGCGCGGTTCAACCGCTGCCGACGCGCTGTGTCACGGAAGTGACCGTTCCGCTACCGTGTCCGCGCCATGCCACAAATGCGATGCCGCGAGTGCGATGCCGCGAGCGTGACGCCCCGTTCGCGATGCCCGTCCGCGGTGCCCGTTCGCGGTGCCCGTTCGCGGTGCCCGTTCGCGGTGCCCATGCGTGGACGCCCATGCGTGGACGCCCGTGCGTGGACGCCCGTGCGTGGATGCCCGTGCGTGGATGCCCGTGTGTGATGCCTTGACCGGTTGATCCGGAGGCATTTGAGGCACGTGAGGTCACGCTTGTGTGCCCACTGTGTCGATGAGTTGACAAGTTCGGAAAGCGTCCCGAATCGGCCGTACAGCGCGACTAACGTGTCCAATCAGGACGGTCCGGGACGTCCATCGATCAGTCGGGCGTGCAGAGGTGTACGCGCGCGGTCCGCGCGCTCCCGTGCGCCCTCACCCCGGGAACTGGGCCCCAGGCCGGGCGCATCCCTGTGGGTAGCCGGAACGGGGGACCCGGCCGAGGGCGTCACGCACGGGAACGATCGGCACCTACCGGGGGGAAGAGGGGGGTTCGATGCCTCGTTGGAGGGCCTTGCCGGATGAACTCGATCCGCAGGTGAGTGAGTTCGTCAGTCAGTTACGGCGGCTGGTGGACCGCGGCGGTCTCAGCGTCGCGGCGGTGGCCGACCGCACGGGCTACAGCAAGACGTCCTGGGAGCGCTATCTCAACGGCCGACTCCTGGCGCCCAAGGGGGCGGTCGTCGCCCTGGCCGAGGTCACCGACACCAGCCCGGTCCATCTGACCACCATGTGGGAACTCGCCGAACGCGCCTGGAGCCGTTCGGAGATGCGTCACGACATGACCATGGAGGCCTTCCGTATCTCCCAGGCGCGGGCCGCGCTGGGGGAGTTCGGCGCCCCGCCGGTGGGCACCGAGCCGCCAGGGAAGGCCAGGCCGGGCAGAGCGGCCCGCCAGGGCGGCAGCGCCACGGTGACCCCCGGGATCGCGGGTCCCGCGGGTGTCGCCCCGACGGTGCCGCAGCAGTCGGGACGACCCGACGTCGACGTCCGGCAGCGCGGCCAGGCCGTCCGCCGCGGTTCCGGCCCGGGCCCGGGTTCCGGTCCGGAGCCGAGCCCGTACGGCGCACCGCCACGGGGCGACGGGCCAGGGGGCGGCGGTCCGGCCGGCGACTCGGCCGGCTCGCCCGGGAAGCGGCGGGCGACGATGTTCCTCTCGGGTCTCGTCGGGGTCCTCGTCGTCATGGCCGGAGTGTTCTACTTCGCCACCGACGACGGCGACGGCAACGGGAAGGCGGGGACGTCCGGTTCGCCCTCGGCCCCGGTGGACACCACCGTCGCGCTGCCCGCAGGGGTGAAGTGCAGCGGAGCGGGCTGCACCGGCAAGGACGCGGAGCGCATGGGGTGCAGCGGCGCCCTGGTCACCACCGCCGCGAGGGCGACCGTCGCCACGACCGTCGTCGAGGTTCGCTACAGCGCCACCTGCAAGGCCGCTTGGGGGCGCATCACGGGCGCCGCGCGCGGGGACGAGGTCCGGGTCACCGTCGGTACGGCCCGGCGGTCCGGCACCATCACGGCCGCCGGGGACACCATCGCGTACACGCCGATGCTGGCCGTGAAGGACGCGGGCGAGGCGACGGCGTGCGCGACTTTGGCATCCGGGGCGAAGGGGTGCACGCGGTAGCGGTCCGGGGTGTGGTGGGGCGGGCCGTGCGGGCCCTGGTCGTGTGAGTCGTGGGGTGCGACCGGCGTCACGAACATTTCGGGGTCGGACACGCATGATCGTGGGCATCCGGGGCAGGCGGACATCACCCCCACGGGAGTCCGGCGAACCGGCACCCCCACGGCGGCCGCCCGTGCCCCCTCTCCCGGACCGGCGGCCGCCGCTCGCGCCCTCCCGGCCGCCGCCGTCACCCTCCGGCCGTGAGCCCGGCCGCCGCTCACACCTTCCGGTCCGTCCTCAAGTCCGGCAGCCGTCCTCGCCCTTCGGGCGGTAGGTCCGGCCGCCGCCGTCACCCTTCGGGCCGTACGCCGACCGCCGCGTTCACCCTTCGGGCGGTAAGTCCGGCCGCCGTACTCACTCTTCGGGCCGTACGCCGACCGAGGCGTTTCCGTACGGCCGTTCACCCGGTTGGCGTCCCTCTGTGGGGCGGGCCACAGGGGCCCGGGCGTCCGGCATCCCGGATGCGCGATAGCCTGACCGCTGGATCTCTCTTGACGCCAAGAGATCGATCATTCGTACCGGTGATCGATCATCGCGGCCGGCGCCGGTCACGAGCCGACGGCGGGGATCCCGAACCCCCGGGGCAGGGACGCCCCACCGCCAGCTGTCATACGGAGAACGCCATGACCCGCACTCCCGTGAACGTCACCGTCACCGGCGCGGCCGGCCAGATCGGTTACGCCCTGCTCTTCCGCATCGCCTCCGGTCAGCTGCTCGGCGCGGACGTGCCGGTCAAGCTGCGCCTCCTGGAGATCACCCCGGCGCTGAAGGCCGCCGAGGGCACGGCCATGGAGCTGGACGACTGCGCGTTCCCGCTGCTTCAGGGCATCGACATCACGGACGACCCGAACGTCGCCTTCGACGGCACGAACGTCGCCCTCCTCGTGGGCGCCCGCCCGCGCACCAAGGGCATGGAGCGCGGTGACCTGCTCTCCGCCAACGGTGGCATCTTCAAGCCGCAGGGCAAGGCCATCAACGACCACGCCGCGGACGACATCAAGGTCCTCGTCGTCGGCAACCCGGCCAACACCAACGCGCTCATCGCGCAGGCCGCCGCTCCGGACGTGCCGGCCGAGCGCTTCACCGCGATGACCCGCCTCGACCACAACCGCGCGCTGACCCAGCTCGCGAAGAAGACCGGCACCACGGTCGCGGACATCAAGCGCCTGACGATCTGGGGCAACCACTCCGCCACCCAGTACCCCGACATCTTCCACGCCACGGTCGCCGGCAAGAACGCCGCCGAGGTCGTGAACGACGAGAAGTGGCTGGCCGAGGACTTCATCCCGACCGTCGCCAAGCGCGGTGCCGCGATCATCGAGGCCCGTGGCGCGTCCTCCGCCGCCTCCGCCGCCAACGCCGCCATCGACCACGTGTACACGTGGGTCAACGGCACGGCCGACGGCGACTGGACCTCCATGGGCATCCCGTCGGACGGCTCCTACGGCGTCCCGGAGGGCCTGATCTCCTCGTTCCCCGTCACCACCAAGGACGGCAAGTACGAGATCGTCCAGGGCCTGGACATCAACGAGTTCTCGCGCGCCCGCATCGACGCCTCCGTCAAGGAGCTCGAGGAGGAGCGCGACGCGGTCCGCGGCCTCGGCCTCATCTGAGCCGTCCTCGGCCGACCGCGCCTTCGCGGTTCTGTCACGACCTCGCACAGGCCCTGTTCCGGTTACGACCGGAACGGGGCCTGTGGCCGTTTTCGCCGCTACCGTCAAAAGCGGTGGCCGACGTCGCAAGCGGTGGCCGACAGGGCGTTCGGGGGGTCCGTGATGGACGCATTCGGATGGGACGGCTCCGGTCCGGCACACGAGCCGGGTGCCGGGCGCGAGGCCGGCTTCGGACACGAGCCGAGTCCAGGGCGCGAGCCGAGTTCGGGGCACGAGTCGAGCTCCGGGCGTGAGCCCGGCTCCGGGTACGAGTGGAACGAGGAGGGTTCGGCCCCGCCGTGGGCGTCGGCCGAGACCCGGACCGGACCGGCGCTGCCACCGTCGTGGACACCCTCGCCGGACGGGTCCGCGGCTCCCCTCCCGCCGCCGTGGACACCTTCGCCCGACGACCGGCCCGCGACTCCCCTTCCGTCACCCTGGGCACCCGCCGCCGGTCCCACCCCGGCTCCCGCTCCTGCCTCCGGCTCCACCCCCGTCCGTTCCCGGGTGGCGCGCCCGCTGCTCGTGATCACCGCCACCGTCGTCCTCGGCGCGGGCGTCGGAACCGGGCTCTGGTACCTCACCCGCGACCCCGGCACCCTGCCCGGCGCCGCCCCGACCGTCGCCGCCCCGGCCGCCGAGGACACCGCGGCCACCGACGGCACGGCCGCCTCCGAGGACACCGCGAGCACCCCGGCCACCGACGCCGACGCGACCTCGGCGCCGCCCACGGCCTCGGCGCCGGTGAAGTCGTCCGCGGCGCCGTCCGGGTCGGCCGCCCCGGGCTACCGCACGGCCCGTGACCCGGTGGGTTACACCGTGGCCGTCCCCGAGGGCTGGACCCGCAGGCAGAAGCAGGGCGAGCTGGCCCCGGTCGTCTCCTACGACTCCCCGTACGACGGCCGCCGACTCCAGATCTTCGCGCTCGCCGAGAGCACCCCGGCCGAGTCCCTGGACCTCGCCGAGCACGACCCCGGTTACGGCTTCGCCCGCCAGCCCGGCTACCGGGTCCTCGACCGCAGGTCCGACACCGCCTGGTCCGAGCTGACCTACCGCTACGACGACGCGGACGGCGGCCCCCGCCAGGTGATCGACCACCGCTTCCGGGCCGCCGACGGCACGCTCTACGCGATCCGCTCCAGCGGCCCCGAGAACCTCGCCGCCGACCTGGTCCGCGCCCCGCTGGCCACGGCGGTCGCGTCCTTCTGCCCATCGGGCGGCCGGTGCGGATAGGGCGCGGCCCACGGGCCGCGCCCTATCGGCGCTCTCCGTTCCCGCGCGCTAACGCTTCCGCAGTTCCTCGGCCATGCCGTGCAGTGCCCGGGCCGCCCACTTCTGCAAGCCGGGCCCGAACGTGATCCGGGTGGCGCCCAGCGCACCGAGCTCGCCCGGCGAGGGGCCGTCGCCGTCCAGCCGGGCGAACACGTTGAGCGGGCCCCGAATATCCGACCGCAGCCGCGGCAGCAGTTCCGCCGGGGCGCCGATCGGATAGACGCAGTCGGCCCCGGCGGCCACATACAGCGCGGCCCGCTCGACGGCCTCGCCGGGATCGGTGACCCCGCGCAGGAAGGTGTCGACCCGCGCGTTGACGAAGAGCCGGCCGGCGGCCGCCGACCGCACCTCGGCCAGCCAGTCGGCGTGTTCCCGAGGATCCTTCAGGACGCCGTCCGAGGAGTCCTCCAGGTTGCAGCCCACGGCCCCCGTCTCCAGCAGCCGCTCCACCAGCTCCCCCGGCGGGAGCCCGTATCCGTCCTCGACGTCCGCCGACACCGGGACGTCCACGGCCCGTACGATCCTCGCCACCGCCGCGAACATCTCGTCCGGCGGGGTCGCGCCGTCCGCGTACCCCAGCGAGGCGGCGACCCCCGCGCTCGGCGTGGCCAGGGCCGGGAACCCGGCGTCGGCGAACACCCGGGCGCTCGCCGCGTCCCACGGGCCGGGCAGGACGAGCGGGTCGTCCGGCGAGCGGCGCAGGTGCAGGGCGCGTAAGGCCTCGGCCTTGTTCACGGTCGCCGTCCTCTCCCCGTCATCCGTGCTGTCCGGGCCGGTAGTGCCCCGGCACCATCCGGGTGGTCACCGCGAACCGGTTCCACGCGTTGATCACCGTGATCGCGGCGACGAGCTGCGCCAGCTCGGCCTCGTCGAACTGCTTGGCGGCCCGCTCGTACACCTCGTCCGGTACGAACCCGTCGGTGAGGACCGTGACGGCCTCGGTCAGCTCCAGCGCCGCGAGCTCCTTCTCCGTGTAGAAGTGCCGGGACTCCTCCCAGGCGGCGACCTGGATGATCCGTTCCACGCTCTCGCCCGCCGCGAGCGCGTCCTTGGTGTGCATGTCGAGACAGAACGCGCAGTGGTTGAGCTGTGAGGCGCGGATCTTCACCAGCTCGGCCAGCCGCGGGTCGAGCCCGGCCCGCGCGGCCCGGTCCAGCCGGACCATCGCCTTGTAGACCTCGGGCGAGTGCTGGGCCCAGGCGAGCCGGGGGGTGTGCTCGGGGGCGTACTCGGTCGAACCGGCCGGCGTGGTCGGCGTCGTGCCGGTCGTGTCGGAGTCGTGGTTGTCGTGGTTGTCGTTCGCGCTCATGATGTCGACCCTAGGGGCGAGGCAGCCCACGGGTATGGTCCATTTCCATGGCTGAATCGTGGGCCACTCTGGGCATCGACCTGCATCTGGAACCGTCCGGACCGGGCCTGCGCCGCGGGCTGACCGACGCCCTGCGCGAGGCGGTCCGCAGTGGACGGCTGACCGCGGGCACCCGGCTGCCGTCCTCCCGGTCCCTCGCCGCCGACCTGGGCATCGCCCGCAACACCGTCGCCGACGCCTACGCCGACCTGGTCGCCGAGGGCTGGCTGACCGCCCGGCAGGGCTCCGGCACCCGGGTCGCCGAACACGCGCTGCCCCGCCCGGCCGGCCGCTCCGCACGCCGGCCGCGACCGCCGGGGCGGCCCGCCTACAGCCTCGTCCCGGGCAACCCCGACCTCGCGACCTTCCCGCGCGCCGAGTGGCTGCGGGCCGCCCGCCGCGCCCTGGCCGCCGCCCCGAACGACGCCCTCGGCTACGGCGACCCGCGCGGCCGCGTCGAACTGCGCACCGCGCTCGCGGGCTACCTCTCCCGGGCCAGGGGCGTGCGCGCGGACCCCGACCGCATCCTCGTCTGCGCCGGGTTCACCCACGGCCTGCGGCTGCTCGGCGAGTTGCTGCACGCCCGCGGGCTGCGCACCCTGGCCGTGGAGTCGTACAGCCTCGACGTGCACCGCGACCTCGTCGAGCGCGCCGGCCTGCGTACCGTCCCGCTGCCCTTCGACGAACGCGGCACCCGCCCGGGGGACCTGACGGGCGTACGGGCGATGCTGCTGACCCCCGCCCACCAGTTCCCGATGGGCGTCGCGCTGCGCCCCGAACACCGGGCCGCCGTGGTCGACTGGGCCCGTCGCACCGGCGGCCTGATCCTGGAGGACGACTACGACGGCGAGTTCCGCTACGACCGTCAGCCCGTCGGCGCCCTCCAGGACCTGGACCCCGAGCACGTGGTCTACCTCGGCACGGCCAGCAAGTCCCTGGCTCCCGGCCTGCGCCTGGGCTGGCTGGTGCTGCCGCCGTCCCTGGACCCGCAGGAGGTGGCGGGGGTGGGCTTCGCCACCAGCGTGCTGGACCAGCTCACCTTCGCCGAGTTCATCACCTCCGGCGCCTACGACCGTCATGTGCGCGCCGTCCGCCAGCGGTACCGCCGCCGTCGTGACGCCCTGGTCGCCGCGCTCGCCGACCACGCGCCGGGCATCCGCGTCACCGGCATCGCCGCCGGTCTGCACGCCGTCGTACGGCTGCCGCCCGGAACCGAGCAGTCGGTGGTCCGGGCGGCCGCCTGGCAGGGGCTGGCCGTCCAGGGCCTGTCCCGCTTCCGCCATGAACTGGCCACCGCGGAGCCGCTGGACGCCTTGGTCGTCGGCTACGGCACCCCGTCGGACCACGCGTGGACCGGCACCCTGGAGGCACTGCTCAGGGCGTTGCCGTAGGGGGCGACACGGGCGTCTCCCGCGGCGCCGCCGTCTCCTGCGGCGCCTCCCCGAACCGCGCCAGCGCCAGCGCGCCCGCCACCGCCACCGCGAAGCCCAGCGCCGCCAGCCAGGTCAGCCCCTCCCGGGTGCGGTCGCCGAGCCAGATCACGCCCACCGCCGCCGGGCCGATCGTCTCGCCGATCACCATGCCGGCCGTCGCCGTCGTCACCGAACCGCGTTGCAGCGCCGAGGTCAGCAGCAGGAACGCGGCACCCCCGCCGAGCAGCAGCGCATAGGCCGCCGGGTTGGTCAGCAGGTCGACCGGCCGCAACGAGTCGATCAGCCGGACCGACACCTCGACCACCCCGAAGCCGAAGCCCGCGCCCAGTCCGAGCACCAGGGCCCGGGTCCGCCCGTGCAGCCGTCCGCCGAGCAGGCCCAGCAACAGCACCGCCAGGGCCGTGGCCACCATCGCGTACCGCAGCGCCCCCGGCCCGTTCTCGGCCCCTTCCGTCCCGGACGCCAGGCCCAGCATCGCCAGCCCCAGGCACACCACCGCGACCGCGGTCCACTCCACCCCGCTCAGCCGCACCTTCAGCAGCCGTGCCGCCACCACCGCCGTCACCGCGAGGCTCGCGGCCAGCGCGGCGCTCACCGCGTAGATCGGCAGCGAACGCAGCGCCGCGATCTGGAGCAGGAACCCCAGCCCGTCCAGCGCCAGTCCGGCCAGATACCGCCACTGCCGCAGCGCCCGCAGCAACAGCGCGGCGTCCCCGCCGCCCCCGGCCGCGCCCGCCTCCCGCGCGGCCATCGCCTGGAGAACCGTCGCCGTACCGAAGCACACCGCGGCACCGAGCGCGCACACCATCCCGAACAGCACGAAAGCGACCCCAAGGGAGCGGGAGGCCGCCGTACCCCCTGCCGGGCCCGGCGCACCTGTCTCTAGGATGACCGCCGGACATCACCGACCGACGGGGGACACGAACATGGCAGACACACGCAGACAACTACGCTCCGGCACGGTGATCCTCGGCGGCATGGGCCTCCTCGCCACCGCCCTGACCGCCTGCTCCTCCGCCCCGGACCAGCGCTGCGTCGACCGGAACAGCTACCAGCTCGGCAAGGGCTACAAGGTCGTCTCCGACAAGAACTGCAAGTCCACCACGTCCACCACGACTTCCAAGACCTCCAAGACCTCCAAGACCGCCGTGAACGGCGCCTGGTACTACGGCGGCAACGAGAAGAAGTCCTGGGTCACCGGGGGCTCCTTCACCAAGCCGCGCAAGAGCTCCGGCTCCGGTACCGGCTCGGGTTCGCGCGGCTCCTCGGACGACGACAGCCACAAGAGCGGGGTCCACCGCGGCGGCTTCGGCAGCGGCGGCCACGGCAGCTCCGGCGGCTGACGGGTATCCGGACCGTGGAACGCCGTACGACCACCCCCCGTCCCGGCTGGCAGCAGACCGTCGAGGGACAGGGACTCGTCTACCCCCTCACCCGCCACCCCGACGGCTCGCTGCGCCCCTACTGGGACGAGAGCGCCTACTACGTCTTCACCCTGGACGAGGTCGAGACGCTGGAGGAGACGGTCGAGGAACTGCACCGCATGTGCCTCGCCGCGGCCGGGCACATCGTGGCGCAGAACCGTCTCGCCGACCTAGGCATCACCGACCCGCGCGTCGCCGCGGCCGTGACCGAGGCCTGGCACCGGCGCGCCGAGCTGCCCTCCCTGTACGGCCGTTTCGACCTCCGGTACGACGGCACCGGCCCGGCCAAGCTGCTGGAGTACAACGCCGACACGCCCACCTCCCTGGTCGAGGCCGCCTCACCCCAGTGGTTCTGGATGGAGGAACGTTTTCCCGGCGCCGACCAGTGGAACTCCCTGCACGAGCGACTCGTCGACAGCTGGCGCAAACAGGCCGGGCTCCTGCCGCCGGGCAGCCCCCTGCACTTCGCGCACTCCTCCGCCGACGAACTGGGCGAGGACCTGATGACGGTCGCCTATCTGAAGGAGACCGCCGAACAGGCCGGCCTCGCCACCGAGTGGATCTCCATGGAGGAGATCGGCTGGGACACCCTCTCCGGCCGTTTCGTGGACCAGCAGCTCGGATTCATCCGCAGCATCTTCAAGCTCTATCCGTGGGAGTGGCTCACCACCGACGCCTTCGCCGGTCATGTCCTCGACACCCTGGACAACGGCGGCGGCACCGGTTCCACCCTCTGGATCGAGCCCGCCTGGAAGATGCTCCTCAGCAACAAGGCGCTGCTGGCGATCCTCTGGGAGCTGTACCCGGGACACCCCAACCTGCTCCCCGCCCACCTCGACGGCCCGCGCGACCTGGCGGCCACGACCGGCTACGTGGCGAAGCCCCTCCTCGGCCGCGAGGGCGCGGGGGTGACGATCCACGAGCCCGGCTCCGCCGCTCCCGACCCCGTCGCTCCGGCACCCGGCGACGAACCCTGCTGCTATCAGGCGCTGGCGGAGCTGCCCGTCTTCGACGGCAACCACGTCGTCCTCGGCGCCTGGGTGGTCGGGGACGAGTCGGCGGGCCTCGGGATCCGGGAGTCCACCGGCCCGATCACCGACGAGTACGCCCGCTTCCTGCCCCACGTGATCCTGTAGCGGCCGGCCGGCCGGCCGGACCGACCGCTCGGGCAGGCAGGCAGGCCGCCGCCCCTTCACGCGTCCAGGACCGCCCTCAGCTGGTCCAGCCCCCAGTCCAGGTCCTCCTTCGCGATCACCAGCGGGGGTGCGATCCGGATGGTCGAGCCGTGGGTGTCCTTCACCAGGACCCCCCGGTCCATCAGCTTCTCGGAGACCTCCCGGGCCGTCCCGTACGCCGGGGCGATGTCGACGCCCGCCCACAGCCCGCGCCCGCGCACCGCCGTCGCCCGCCCGCTCGCGGTCAGCCCGGCCAGCTCCCGGTGCAGATGCGCGCCCAGCTCGGCGGCCCTGGCCTGGTACTCGCCCGACCGCAGCATCGCGATCACCTCCAGGGCCACCGCGCAGGCCAGCGGGTTCCCGCCGAACGTCGACCCGTGCTCCCCGGGCCGGAACACCCCCAGCACCGCGGCGCTCGACACCACCGCCGACACCGGCACGATCCCGCCGCCCAGGGCCTTGCCCAGCACATACACATCGGGCACCACGCCCTCGTGCTCGCACGCGAACGTACGTCCGGTCCGGCCGAGGCCCGACTGGATCTCGTCGGCGACGAACAGCACGTTCCGCTCCCGGGTCAGCTCCCGCACCGCCGGCAGATACCCGGCCGGCGGCACCAGCACCCCCGCCTCGCCCTGGATCGGCTCCAGCAGCACGGCCACCGTGTTCTCGGTCAGCGCCGAGCGCAGCGCCGTGAGGTCGCCGTACGGCACGATCTCGAAGCCCGGCGTGTACGGCCCGAAGTCCGCCCGTGCCTCCGGATCGGTCGAGAAGCTGATCACCGTCGTCGTCCGGCCGTGGAAGTTGTTGCCCGCGACCACGATCTTCGCCATCTCCGACGGCACGCCCTTGACCCGGTACCCCCACTTCCGGGCGGTCTTCACGGCCGTCTCGACCGCCTCCACGCCCGTGTTCATCGGCAGCACCATCTCCATCCCGCACAGCTCCGCGAGCGCGGCGCAGAACGCCGCGAAACGGTCGTGGTGGAACGCCCGGGACGTCAGCGTCACCCGGTCCAGCTGGGCCTTCGCCGCCTCGATCAGCCGCCGGTTGCAGTGTCCGAAATTGAGCGCGGAGTATCCGGCCAGCAGGTCCAGATACCGGCGCCCCTCGACGTCGGTCATCCACGCGCCGTCGGCGGTGGCGACGACCACCGGCAGCGGGTGGTAGTTGTGCGCGCTGTGCTCCTCGGCCGCGCGGACCAGGGACTCTGTGGCGGTCACGGGGTCGGTCACTGTGCCCTCCAGGACGTGGGACGGTCCCCCTTCCTATCGTCGCTCGCATGATGGACGCGCGACCATGCGCCGCGACGCGCCCGGTAGGCTTTCTCACGGGCCGTGACTGGCGCGCTGGGATGGGACGAACCATCGGGGAGCGGCCCGGTAGTGACCAGTGCCGTGCGCCTGGGCCGTGCCGTGAACCGTGACCGCTTCGATGCCACGCCACCCGGAGGCCGAGATGACAGAGCAGCAGCCCCTCTCCACCGAGTCCACCGCCTTCCGCGCCGCCCTCGACGTGATCCGAGCCGTCGAGCCCCGCGTCGCCGACGCCATCGGCCAGGAGGTCGCCGACCAGCGCGAGATGCTCAAGCTGATCGCGTCCGAGAACTACGCCTCCCCGGCGACCCTGCTGGCCATGGGCAACTGGTTCAGCGACAAGTACGCCGAGGGCACCGTCGGCCGCCGCTTCTACGCCGGCTGCCGCAACGTCGACACCGTCGAGTCCCTCGCCGCCGAGCACGCCCGCGAGCTCTTCGGCGCCCGCCACGCCTACGTCCAGCCGCACTCCGGCATCGACGCCAACCTCGTCGCCTTCTGGGCCGTGCTCGCCGACCGGGTCGAGGCCCCCTTCCTGGCGAAGACCGGCGCCCGCCAGGTCAACGACCTCTCCGACGCCGACTGGGCCGAGCTGCGCCAGGCCTTCGGCAACCAGCGCATGCTCGGCATGTCCCTGGACGCCGGCGGCCACCTCACGCACGGCTTCCGGCCCAACATCAGCGGCAAGATGTTCGACCAGCGCTCCTACGGCACCGACCCGGCCACCGGCCTCATCGACTACGAGGCACTGCGCGCCTCCGCCCGCGAGTTCAAGCCGCTGATCATCGTCGCGGGCTACTCCGCGTACCCCCGGCTGGTGAACTTCCGGATCATGCGCGAGATCGCCGACGAGGTCGGCGCCACGCTCATGGTCGACATGGCCCACTTCGCGGGCCTGGTCGCGGGCAAGGTCCTGACCGGCGACTTCGACCCGATCCCGCACGCCCAGATCGTCACCACGACCACCCACAAGTCGCTGCGCGGCCCGCGCGGCGGCATGGTCCTGTGCGACGACTCCCTCAAGGACCAGGTCGACCGCGGCTGCCCGATGGTCCTCGGCGGCCCGCTCCCGCACGTCATGGCCGCCAAGGCGGTCGCCCTGGCCGAGGCCCGGCAGCCCGCCTTCCAGGACTACGCCCAGCGGATCGTGGACAACTCCCGCGCGCTGGCCGAGGGCCTGACGCGGCGCGGCGCGACCCTGGTCACCGGCGGTACCGACAACCACCTCAACCTGATCGACGTCGCCTCCTCCTACGGTCTCACCGGCCGTCAGGCCGAGGCCGCCCTGCTCGACTCCGGCATCGTCACCAACCGCAACGCCATCCCCGCCGACCCCAACGGCGCCTGGTACACCTCCGGCATCCGCATCGGCACCCCGGCCCTGACCACCCGTGGTCTGGGCACCGCCGAGATGGACGAGGTCGCCGGACTCATCGACCGTGTGCTGACCACCACCGAGCCCGGCACCACCGCCAAGGGCGCCCCCTCCAAGGCGCAGCACGTCCTCGACCCGAAGATCGCGGACGAGATCTCCCGCCGCGCCACCGACCTGGTCGCGGGCTTCCCGCTGTACCCCGAGATCGACCTGGGTGCCTGACCCACGGGCCCTGACCCCGGCGGCGCGGACTACAGATCGATCAACTCCTGCCGGGGTTCCTCCCGCGGCGGTCCGGCCTCGCGCCGGGCCGCCGCGCGGCGCGCCAGCAGCGTGCCGCCGACCCCGGCGGCCAGGCCCGCCGCCGCCCACCCGGCCCGTTCCTGCCAGCGGGCCGAGGACGAGCCGGCCCCCGGCCCGTCCTCGGCCCCGCCGAGCAGCCCCGTCCGGTCCACCCGCTCGTAGACCGGGCGCGAGAGACGGTGCCAGCGGATGTCGTCGTCCTGCACGTCCGGCGAGAGATCCGAGCGCACCCAGGGGGTGCCGTCCGCGGCCACGAACAGCTGGTCCTCCCGCTCCATGGCCACGTCACCGCCCGGGGCCCGGCGGGTCTGCGGCCAGCCTCCGACACCCGTGAGCCCCCAGAGCACGGTGATCCGCACCGGCGGATACCGGCCCGCCTCCCAGTCGTCCGACACCCGCTCGGTCCGCGTGCGCGTCGGTTGCAGCAGCTGCCACAGGGCGTCGAAGCCGGGCTGTCCGGAGCGCAGGGTCTGCGTCCGCCCCGTGTGGCTCGCGACGATCAGAGCCAGGTCGGGCACGTCGCCCTCCGGCGTCCCCGCGAGCGCCGCGCCCGCGGGCACACCGCACAGGACCGCCACCAACAGCGCGACGGCCGCGCCCCGCGCCGCGACGGCCGCGCCCCGCGCCGCCGCGCGACCACCCCGTCGTGCATCGCGATGCCCGTCCCCACGGTCTCCTCGTTCCCCCTCGGCCCCGCTCCGTGGCCCCGCGGGCCGTACGCGGCCCTCATCGGATCCGGGCCGCCCCCCTTCGGATC
>NZ_VJZD01000182.1 GCF_009377175.1 Streptomyces adustus | reverse complement strand
GTCCCCGCCCGCGAGCTGACCGCCGTCTCCGCCGACGGCGCCGAACTCCATGTCGAGGTGCACGGCCCCGAGGGCGCCCCGCCCGTCGTCCTCGCCCACGGCTGGACCTGCTCCACGGCGTTCTGGGCGGCCCAGATCCGCGACCTGGCCGTCGACCACCGGGTGATCGCCTACGACCAGCGCGGTCACGGACGCAGTCCGGCGAGCCGGGACTGCGGTACGGACGCGCTCGCCGACGACCTGGAAGCCGTCCTGGGGGCGACCCTCGCGCCCGGCGAGAAGGCGGTGGTCGTCGGGCACTCCATGGGCGGCATGACGGTCCTGGCCGCCGCGGCCCGCCCGGTGTTCCGCGCGCACGCGGCGGCCGTCCTGCTGTGCAGCACGGGCAGTTCGCGGCTGGTCGCCGAGTCGACCGTCGTACCGATCCGGGCCGGCGCGCTGCGGACCTGGCTGACCCGGCACATCCTCGGGTCGAGGGCACCGCTCGGACCGGTCACGCCGGTCGCCCGGCGGATCCTCAAGTACGCCACGATGGGCGCCGGTTCGGCGCCGCACATGGTCGACGCCTGCGCGCGGATCGTGCACGCGTGCCCGCGTCAGGTCAGGCACGCCTGGTCGCAGGTGCTCCACCTGCTCGATCTCGACCACGGGGTAACGGAGTTGACGGCGCCGACGGAGGTGGTCGTGGGCACCGCCGACCGGCTGACCCCGCCGGTGCACGCCCGCTCGCTGGCCGCCGCGCTGCCGCACTGCGTCGGCCTCACCGAACTCCCCGGCCTCGGCCACATGACGCCCGTCGAGGCGCCCGAGCTGGTCAGCGGGCGGATCCGGGCACTCGTCACCACGTACGTACAGGTCAAGGAGGGCGCATGAGCAGGGTCGGTCTCGAAGGGCAGGTCGCGGTCGTCACGGGAGCCGCGCGCGGCGTGGGGGAGCAGCTCGCGCGCAAGCTGTCCGCGCGCGGCGCCAAGGTGGCGCTGGTGGGGCTGGAGCCGGACGCCCTCAAGCAGGTCTCGGAGCGGCTGCACGGCGAGAGCGCGCACTGGTGCGCCGACGTGACCGACGGCGAGGCCATGGCCCAGGTCGCGCGGGAGGTCGTGGAGCGGTTCGGGAAGGTCGACATCGTGGTCGCCAACGCCGGGGTCGCCACCGGCGGACCGTTCGCCGACTCCGACCCAGTGGCCTGGCGGCGGGTGATCGAGGTCAACCTGATCGGCTCGGCGGTGACCGCCCGCGCCTTCCTCCCGGCACTGGTGGCCAGCCGTGGCTATCTGCTCCAGATCGCCTCCCTGGCCGCCATCACGCCCGCCCCGATGATGACCGCGTACTGCGCGTCCAAGTCGGGTGTGGAGGCGTACGCGCACAGTCTGCGCGCCGAGGTCGGCCACCAGGGCGTCCGGGTCGGGGTGGGGTATCTGTCCTGGACCGACACGGACATGGTGCGCGGGGCCGACCAGGACGAGGTGATGCGGGAGCTGCGGCAGCGGCTGCCGTGGCCGTCGAACAAGACCTACCCGCTGGGTCCCGCGGTGGACCGGCTGGTGGCCGGGATCGAGCGGCGGGCCGCCCATGTGTACGGGCAGTGGTGGCTGCGCGGGATGCAGGGGGTGCGCGGATATCTGCCGGGGCTCATCGGGAGCGTCGGGCAGCGGGAGATGCGGCGGTTCGCGCCCAGGTTGCAGGGGATGCGATCAGGCCTGGTGGGAGCGGGTGGAGCGGCCGACGAACAGGCTCGCGCTACGCACCGTGACTGATCGACATGCGCAGCGTGTCCGGCCGTGTGAATCTGGTCGAGGCCCGATCAAGGGCCTTCCCCCCCCCAACACGGGAGTGAACCCACATGGGTATGAAGGACAAGTTCCAGGACCAGGCTCAGCAGATGCAGCAGAAGGGCAAGCAGAAGGCCGACGAGGCCAAGCAGCGCGCCCAACAGCAGACGCAGCGGGGCCGTGAGCCGCAGCACGACACGGAGCGCAGCCGCCGTGAGCAGGAGGACCGCCTCAACCAGGACTACGACGCCTGAAGCGGCTTCCGCGCTGAACCGCGCTGAACCATGAGCAAGGGGTGCCCCTGACGAGGGGCACCCCTTCCTCACATCCTCAAGTCCTCGACGACCACGGCCCCTTGCCCGTGCGCCCGGCCGGTCTCAGGGCCGGGCGCACGGGCAAGGGGCCGCGGCCGAGGGGCGCGGGCTCAGCCGCGCGGCGGAAGCTTCGGCCGGGACCGGTCCGGTACCCGGCTGCGGTCCGGCGGGGTCGCCGGCGGGTTCGTCTCCAGCAGGTCCAGGGCGAGTTGTACGGCGTCGTCCAGTTGGGCGTGCCGTCCCTCCGCCCAGTCCAGCGGGGTGCGCAGCACCTCCAGGTCGGGCAGCACGCCGTGGTTCTCGATGGACCAGCCGTAGGCGTCGAACCAGGCCGCGTTCATCGGCACCGTGATCACCGTGCCGTCGCCCAGTTGGTGCCGTCCGGTCATGCCGACCACCCCGCCCCAGGTGCGCTGGCCGACCACCGGGCCGAGGTTCAGCAGTTTGAAGGCCGCAGTGATCATGTCGCCGTCGGAGGACGTGGCCTCGTCGGCGAGGGCGACCACCGGGCCCCTGGGGGCGTTCGAGGCGTACGACACCGGCTGGGCGTCGCGGGTCAGGTCCCAGCCGAGGATGCGGCGGGTGAGTTTCTCCACGACCAGTTCGCTGATGTGGCCGCCGGCGTTGCCGCGTACGTCCACGATGAGCGCGGGCCGGGACACCTCCATGCGCAGGTCCCGGTTGAACTGGGCCCAGCCGGAGCCGCCCATGTCGGGGATGTGCAGATAGCCGCAGTGTCCGGCGCCCAGTTCCCGTACGACCTCGCGGCGCTTGGTCACCCAGTCCTGGTAGCGCAGCGGCCGGTCGTCGGTGAGCGGCACCACGGCCACCCGCCGGGACCGGCCCGCCTTGCCCTCCGCGGGGGCGAAGGTGAGCTCCACCGTCGTGCCGCCCGCGGCCGCCAGCAGCGGGTACGGGCCGGTCACCGGGTCCACCGGCCGCCCGTCCACATGGGTGAGGACGGCTCCCTCGCGGATGCCGGTGCCGGCCAGCGGGGAGCGGGCCTTGGAGTCGGAGGAGTCGCCGGGCAGGATCCGCTTGACCATCCAGCCGCCGTCCCGGCACACCAGGTTGGCGCCCAGCAGGCCCTGTCGGCGCTGGTAGTGCGGCGGGCCCTCGTTGCGGCGCGAGGGGGTGACGTACGCGTGCGAGGTGCCCAGTTCGCCCAGCACCTCGCGCAGCAGATCGGCGAACTCGTCGGGGGAGGCGACCCGTTCGACCAGCGGCCGGTACTGCTCCAGCACCCCGTCCCAGTCGACGCCGCACATCCCCGGGTCCCAGAAGTAGGCGCGGATGAGTCGGCCGGCCTCGTCGTAGGCCTGCCGCCACTCGGCGGCCGGGTCGACCTCGTGCAGGATGCGCCGCAGGTCGATCCAGACGGTGCTGTCGTTGTCGCCGGCCTCGCCGGACGGCACCGCCCGCAGCTCGCCCTCGTCGACCACGACCAGCCGGGTCCCGTCCCCGCTCACCGCGAACCAGTCCAGGTGGTCGACGAGTTCGGACTTCTTCGCCTTGCTGATGTTGAAGTGCTCCAGCGTGGGCCGCCCGCTGGTGTCGTCCGGGTTGACGAAGGTCTCGCCCAGCGCGCCCGAGATCGGCCAGCGCAGCCAGACCAGGCCGCCGCCCGCGACCGGATACAGCGCCGAGTACTTGGAGGCGGTCACCGGGAACGGTGTCACCCGGCTCTCCAGCCCCTCGACCTCCACGGTCACCGCGCCGTCGCCGCCCTCGTCCTCCATCGGGTCCAGCCCGCCGGCGGCCGGGCGGCCCTCCGGGGTCAGGGCGAACGGGGAGGGGGTCGCCGACGACAGCGGCACCAGGTAGGGGCGGCAGCCCAGCGGGAAGGACAGGTCGCCGGTGTGCACGTCGTACACCGGGTCGAAGCCGCGCCAGGACAGGAAGGCCAGGTATCGCCCGTCCCGGGTGAACACCGGGTTCTCGTCCTCGAAGCGGCCGTTGGTGACGTCGACGACGAGGCCGGTCCCGCCGTTGTGGGCGATCCGGGCCATCTTGATCTGCCGCAGCGACCGCCCGATGCCCGGGTGCGACCAGGTCAGCCAGGCTCCGTCGGGGGAGAAGGCGAGGTCGCGCACCGGCCCGTTGACGGACCGGATCAGCTCGGTCACCTCTTCGTTGGACTCCTCGGTGGCGTCGATCAGCAGCAGTCGTCCGTCGTGCGAGGCGATGGCGATGCGCTCGCCCTCCGGGTCGGAGACCAGTTCCAGGACCCGTCCCAGTTCCCCGGAGGCCAGCCGGCGGGGCGGGCGGTCGCCGGTGGCCCGGGGCAGGTAGGCGATCTCGACGGCGTCCTCGCCCTCCGCGTCCGTCACGTACGCGACCTGTCCGCCGGAGCCGAGCATCTCCGGCAGCCGCACCCGCACGCCCGGGGTGTCGATGATGGTGCGGGCGGGGCCGTCCCGGTGGGTCAGCCAGTACAGGCTGCCGCGCACCACGACGGCGCTCGCCCGCCCGGTCTCGTCCACGGAGATGCCGTCCACGTGCTGGGCGGCCGGTACCTGGTAGGGGCGGCGGCCGGCCCGAGGTCCGCCCAGCCGGATGTCGAGCCTGCGCGGTACGGAGCGCGGACTCAGGTCGTCGACGATCCACAGGTCGCCCGCGCACTGGTACACCACGCGGGTGCCGTCGCTGGAGGCGTTGCGGGCGTAGAAGGCGTCGTGGTCGGTGTGGCGGCGCAGATCGGAGCCGTCGTAGGCGCACGAGTACAGGTTGCCGATGCCCTCGTGGTCGGAGAGGAACGCGATCCGTCCGTCGGCGAACATCGGGGACTGGAGGTGGCCGCCGATGTCGGGGACCAGTTGTTTCCCGTGCAGCCACAGGCGGCCCATGGCCCCGCCGCGGTAGCGCTTCCAGACGGCAGGTTCGTGCGGCGGGGTGCCGGTGAGCAGGAGGGTCTTGCGGTCCCCGTCGAGGTCGGCGACCTGGATGTCGGAGACCGGACCCCAGGGCATGCGGCCGCCGGGGTCGCCGTCGGTGGGCACCTTGTAGGCCCAGGTGAAGTAGGGGAAGGGCTGGCCGTGGGAGGCGACGGCGAGGATGTCGCCGTCCGGGGTCCAGCCGCAGACCTGGGTGTCGGCGCTGCCCCAGTAGGTGAGTCTTCGGCCGGGCCCGCCGTCCACCGGCGCGAGGTGGATCTCGGGGACGAGACTGCGCCAGGTCGTGTACGCGATGTCGCGGCCGTCGGGGGAGAAGCGGGGATGGCCGACCTTGGTGCGGTCGACGGTCAGGCGCCAGGCGCGGCCGGGCCCGTCGAGCGAGGTCAGCCAGAGGTCGTCCTCGGCGACGAAGCACAGCAGGTCCTCGTGGAGATGGGGCAGACGCAGATAGCTCACATCCCCATGCTTTTCCGCCGAATGGCCCCGGGCAACTCGTGAAAAAGGGTGCGTGTCGCCCGAGGGTGACCCAGCACACGTACGAAACGGTTTCGTTTCGCATGAAGGCTGCGCTACATTCGTCCTGTACGAGGACGACGTACGGAACGTCGTACGGAACGACGTCGTACGGAAGAATGTCGTTCGAAGTGCACGCCGGAGCGGAAGTGGTGAGTGGCATGACCGAGGTCGCAACCGCACGGCGCAGTCGGATCACGCCCGAGCGCGAGGCCGAGCTGTACGAGGCCGTGCTCGACCTGCTCCGGGAAGTCGGCTACGACGCCCTCACCATGGACGCCGTGGCCGCCCGCACCCGGTCCAGCAAGGCGACGCTCTACCGCCAGTGGGGCGGCAAGCCGGAACTGGTCGCCAAGGCGATCCGGCACGGCAAGCCGGGCCGCGCGGGCGACATCGACACCGGGTCCCTCAGAGGCGATTTCCGTATGCTCGTCTCGCGCGAGGACGACTGCACCATGGAACGGAACTCCGCGCTGATGCGGGGCCTGTTCATGGCGGTGCACACCAACCCGGACCTGCTGCGGGCGTTCAAGGAACTGCTCGTCGAGCCGGAGATGGACGAGTTCCGCTCGCTGCTGCAACGGGCCATCGACCGCGGTGAGATCCGCGCCGACTGCCCCGCGCTGGAGTACGTGGTGCACATGCTCATCGGAGCGTTCGCCACCCGGGCGCTGATCGACGACCATCCACCGACGCAGGAATTCCTCACCTCGTACATCGACGCCGTGGTCCTCCCCGCCCTCGGCGTTCCCACCGTCTGACGCATCCCCGAGCCAGGCCCCCCACCTGACGTGACCGCTCATGTCGTCGGGCTGATGACCCCTGCCCCGAAAACCCCCACGACTGACCGGGAGTTCGCCCTCGTGGCCACTTTCCTCTACAGACTCGGCCGGTTCGCCTTTCGGCGACGGCACTTCGTCGCCCTGATCTGGGTCGCACTGCTGACCCTCGCCGGCGTCGGCGCGGCCAACGCCCCCGCGGCCGGCAGCACCTCGTTCTCCATCCCGGGCACCGAGGCGCAGAAAGCTTTCGACCTGCTGGAACAGCGCTTCCCCGGGATGAGCGCCGACGGCGCGACCGCACGGGTCGTCTTCAAGGCGCCCGGCGGCGAGAAGGTGACGGACGCCGGCAACAAGGCCACCGTCAGCAAGACCGTCGAGGAGCTGTCCACCGGCTCCGAGGTCACCTCCGTCGCCGATCCCTTCAAGACCCACGCGGTCAGCCAGGACGGCACGATCGCCTACGCGTCCGTGAAGTACGACGCCTCCGGCATGGAACTGAAGGACGCCGCCAAGGACGCCCTGAACGACGCGGCGCAGCACGCCCGCGACGCCGGACTGACCGTCGAGATCGGCGGTGACGCGCTGACCGCGGCGCCCGAGACCGGTTCCACGGAGGTCATCGGCATCGCGATCGCAGCGGTGGTCCTGGTCATCACCTTCGGTTCGCTGATCGCGGCCGGTCTGCCCCTGCTGACCGCCCTGATCGGCGTGGGCATCGGCGTGTCCACGATCACGGCACTGGCGAACGCGCTGGACCTGGGCTCCACCACGTCCACCCTCGCCATGATGATCGGCCTCGCGGTCGGCATCGACTACGCGCTGTTCATCGTCTCCCGCTACCGGGCCGAGCTGGCCGAGGGCCGCGAGCGCGAGGAGGCGGCCGGACGGGCCGTCGGCACGGCGGGCTCCGCGGTGGTCTTCGCGGGCCTGACGGTGGTCATCGCGCTGGTCGGCCTCTCGGTCGTCAACATCCCGATGCTGACCAAGATGGGTGTCGCGGCGGCGGGCACGGTCGCGATCGCGGTCCTGATCGCCCTGACCCTGATCCCCGCACTGCTCGGCTACGTCGGGCGCAAGGTGCAGCCCGCCGGGACCAAGAGCAGGCTGCTGGGCGGCGCCCGCGCCGCCCGCAAGGCGGCCGAGCGTCCGGGCCGGCCCAACATGGGCGCGCGCTGGGCCAGCTTCGTCGTACGGCGGCCGGTGGCCGTGCTGCTGCTCGGCGTGATCGGACTCGGCGCGGCGGCCGTCCCGGCCGGCTCCCTCGAACTGGGCCTCGGCGACGACGGCTCCCAGCCGGTGTCCACGACCCAGCGCCGGGCCTACGACCTGCTGTCGGACGGCTTCGGCCCCGGCTTCAACGGACCGCTGATGGTCGTCGTCGACGCCGGCGCGAGCGACTCCCCGAAGGCGGCCGTCGCCAAGGTGAGCGACGAGATCAAGGGGCTCGACGACGTCGTGACGGTGACCCCGGCGACGTTCAACAAGGCCGGCGACACCGCGACGATCACCGTGATCCCGGACTCCAAGCCGTCCTCCGTCACCACCGAGGACCTGGTGCACGGCATCCGCGACACGGGCGCCGGGATCAAGGCCGAGACCGGCGCGACGGTGCTGGTCACCGGCTCGACGGCGATGAACATCGACTTCTCGCAGAAGCTGAACGACGCCCTGATCCCCTACCTGGTGCTGGTGGTGGGCCTCGCCTTCCTCCTGCTGATCATGGTCTTCCGTTCGATCCTGGTCCCGCTGAAGGCCGCGCTCGGCTTCCTGCTGAGCGTGATGGCGGCGCTGGGCGCCGTGGTCGCGGTCTTCCAGTGGGGCTGGCTGGCCGGCCTGCTGGGCGTCGAACAGACCGGACCGATCATGTCGATGATGCCGATCTTCATGGTGGGCGTGGTCTTCGGACTGGCCATGGACTACGAGGTGTTCCTCGTGACCCGGATGCGTGAGGCGTACGTGCACGGGGAGAAGCCGAGCCAGGCCGTCGTCACCGGCTTCCGGCACGGCGCCCGGGTGGTCACCGCCGCCGCCGTCATCATGATCGCCGTCTTCTCCGGCTTCATCGGCTCCAGCGAGTCGATGATCAAGATGATCGGCTTCGGCCTGGCGATCGCGGTCTTCTTCGACGCGTTCGTCGTCCGGATGGCCATCGTCCCGGCGGTGCTCGCGCTGCTCGGCCGCAAGGCCTGGTGGCTGCCGAGGTGGCTGGACCGCGCCCTGCCGAACATGGACGTGGAGGGCGAGGCCCTGAGCCGCGCCACCGGTTCCGGCGACACGGAACCGGACGCGCACCGCGAGCCGGCGCACGTCTGACGCTTCGGCCGCGCCGAAGGACCGGCCGGTGAGGGTTCCGTGCGAACGGGCACCCTCACCGGCCTCGTGCATGTGTTCGGGGCTCGGCCCTCGACCGGTCCGGCCCGCCGCGGAACCCGTTCGCCTGCCCGGTACACGTACCGCTAGCGTGCCGTGCATGACGACGACCGACGGCACGGCCGCAGAAGACTCCGCAGCACACCCCCGGTTCGCCGAGGCCGTGCGCGAGATGGGACTCGCCGAACTGCCCGGGCGGGTACGGCGCTTCCCGGACGCCACCCGAACCGCCGGCGAGGCCGCCGCCGCGATCGGCTGCGAGCTGAGCCAGATCTGCAAGTCGCTGATCTTCGCGGCGGACGGTGTACCGGTGCTGGTGCTCATGGACGGGGCCTCCCGGGTGGACCTGGAGCTCGTGCGCAAGGAGCTCGGGGCCGCGAAGGTGACCCGGGCCAGGGCCGACGTGGTGCGCGAGACGACCGGGTACGCCATCGGAGGCGTACCGCCCTTCGGGCACCGCACGGCGACCCGGGTGCTCGCCGACCGCTCCCTGCTCGCGCACGACGTGGTCTGGGCCGCCGCCGGCACCCCGTACAGCGTCTTCCCGATGGAGCCGAAGACCCTGATCGCCCACACCGGCGCCACCCTCGTGGACGTGCGCGAGCCCGCTGAGTGACTCCGCTCGTCACCGCGGCCGTCCTGCTGGCCGCGGTCACGCACGCCTCCTGGAACGCGATCGCGCACCGGATCACCGACAAGCTCGTCGGGTTCACGCTGATCGCGGGCGGCGGACTGCTCATCGGTCTGACGGCGGCGCCGTTCACGGCGTTCCCGCAGGCGCGGGCCTGGCCCTACCTCCTGGCGTCCGCCGCCATCCACATCGCGTACTACGCGCTGCTGATGACGTCGTTCCGGCTGGGCGACTTCGGGCAGGCCTACCCGATCGCCCGGGGCAGCGCGCCGCTCGTGGTCACCGTGCTCGCCGCGGTCTTCGCGCACGAGGTGCCGGACGGCTGGGCGGCCGCGGGCATCGTCGTGTCCTGCGCGGGACTCACCGGGGTCGCGCTGTGGGGGCTGCGCGGGCGCCGACCCGCCTGGGCGGCGATCGGCGCCGCGCTGGCGACCGGTCTGACCATCGCCGGGTACACGGTCGTCGACGGGCTGGGGGTACGGGCCTCGGGCTCGCCCCTGGGCTACATCGCGTGGCTGATGGCCGTCCAGGGCGGTGTCCTCCCGCTGTACGCCCTCATCCGGCGCCGCGGCGAACTCCCGTCCCTGCTGCGCCCCTTCGCCGCGGTCGGACTGCTCGGCGCGGCCCTGTCCGTGGCGGCGTACGCGCTGGTGCTGTGGGCGCAGACGAAGGCCGACCTGGCACCGGTCGCGGCGTTGCGCGAGTCGTCGATCATCGTCGGCGCGGGGATCGGTGCGCTGTTCTTCAAGGAGCGTTTCGGCGTGCCGCGGATCGCGGCGGCCGGGCTGCTGGTGGTGGGCATCGGGCTGATGCTGCACGCCGGGTAGTCGGTCCCGGGCGGGAGTCTCCGCTGTGGAAGCGGGGATCCGTGGGGCTCCGTGGGTGCGGTGGTGCGCGGGGAGGGGCACCCTGGAAGCAAGTGTTTGTGGAGGTGATCGTCATGATGCACACCGCAGTGGGATGGCATGTCGAGATGGAGTTCCTGGAGGACGACGAGCACACGCGCGCGGTCGCGATGGTGCGCCTGCCCGACGGCACCGAGGTACGCGGGCACGGTCACGCCAGCCGTCACCACTCCGACTCCAACCAGCCGAGAGTCGGGGAGGAGGTGGCGGCCGCCCGTGCGCTGAACGAGATGGCCATGCAACTGCTGAGCAAGGCGCACGGGGAGATCGACGCCGAGTCCGGGCGGATCTCGCACGCGATCCACGTCTAGGGCCTGTCCGCGGGCGGGTCGTGCGGCCGGGTTGCGCGGCCCGGCCGCGTCCGCGGGCGTCGCCGTTCAGCGCGGCAGTGCCTCGCGCACCGCCCGTACCAGGGCCTGCGCCCGGGGATCGGCCGTCACGCTAGTCCTGAAGCCGTTGGTCACATAGCCGAAGGCGAGTCCCGACTCGGGGTCGGCGAAGCCGAGCGCGCCGCCGCGGCCGGGGTGGCCGAAGGAGGTGGGGGACAGCAGCGGCGAGGCCGCGCCGTGCAGCATGTAGCCCAGGCCGAAGCGGGTGCCGACGACCAGGACCCGGTCGGCGCCCGCGGACCGCTCGCCCCGGGCCAGCTCCATCGTCTGCGGGGTGAACAGCCGTGTCCCGCCGTCGACTTCGCCGATCAGGGAGGCGTAGAAGCGGGCCAGTCCGTCGGCCGTCGCGATGCCGTTGGAGGCGGGCAGGGCCGCCGCCCGGTACGCCGGGTCGTTCTCGTCCGGCAGCGGCGTGATCGCGGCGAAGGCGCGGCGGGTCAGGGACTCGGGGTCGGCGTAGGCGTCGGCGACGGCCCGCGTGGGCCGGACCCGCAGGGAGCCCGCGCCCGCCGGGGGCTCGATCTGCCCGACCCGGCCCACCCGGTGGGCCTGCGCCGGGGCGAGCCCGAGCCGGAAGTCGGCTCCGGCCGGTTCGGCGATCTCGGCCTCGATCCACGCGCCGACCGGCACACCCGTGACCCGCCGGACCAGTTCGCCGGTCAGCCAGCTGTAGGTCTGCGCGTGGTAGCCGTGCGCCGTGCCCGGCTCCCAGACCGGCGTCTGCGCGGCGACCGCCGCCGCCCCGAGGTCGGGATCGGCCGCCTCGGCGGGGCTCAGCGGCCGGTCCAGCACCGGCACGCCCGCGCGGTGCGCCAGCAGGTCCGCGACGCGGGTCCGTTCCTTGCCCGCCGCCTTGTACTCGGGCCAGTAGGCGCCGACCGGGGCATCGAGGTCCAGCTCGCCGCGCTGGTGCAGCAGCAGGAGCGCCGCGGCGGCCACGCCCTTGGTGGCCGAGCGCACTATCTGGGCGGTGTCACGCTCCCAGGGCGCCGTGCCGTCGACGTCCCGGGTGCCGCCCCACAGGTCGACGACCCGGTGACCGTCCCGGTAGACGGCCACCGCCGCGCCCCGGTCCCCGAGCGCCTCGAAGTTCCGTACGAACGCTTCCCCGACCGGCTCGAAGCCCTCGGCCACTGTGCCGTGCACGTCCACGTCCGGAGTCCCTTCCCTGCACTGACTTACGACAGTCAGTGCAACACACCCGTCCGGCCTTCGATTCCACGGGGTGGCCCCGGCCGGGCGGCCGACGGCGCGGCTCAGCCCAGGACGATCGTCACGTCGATGTTGCCGCGGGTGGCGTTGGAGTAGGGGCAGACCTGGTGGGCCGCGTCCACGAGCTTCGCGGCGATCTCCGCGTCCAGGACCGGCAGGGACACGCTCAGGGCGACCGCGAGGCCGTAGCCGTGGGTCTTGTTGGGGCCGATGCCGACCTTCGCGGCGACGGTGGAGCCGGCCAGGTCGTAGCCCGCGCGGTTGCCGACGAGGATCAGCGCGTTGTGGAAGCAGGAGCTGTAGCCGGCCGCGAACAGCTGCTCCGGATTGGTGCCGTCGCCGTCGCCGCCCAGCGCCGGGGGCATCGCGACCTTCAGGTCGATCTGGCCGTCCTGGCTGGTGACATAGCCGTTGCGGCCGCCGTGCGCGGTGGCCTCGGCGACATACATGATCTTTGTCGGGCGGGTGTCGACAGCGGTGCCTTCGATCACGGCGGGACCTCCCCCAGGGCGTTGCGCAAACGGCAGATGGCACGGAAGTTACAGGTACATCGTGCACAAGGTACCGGCCGGTATGGAAGAGGTGGGGGATGGGGGGAGTAACCGTGGGTAATACCCGTGGGTGACGGTTCAGCGCAGGCGTTCGGCCGCGCCGAGGGCCCGTCCGGTCAGCTCCCACAGCTCCTCGCGCAGCCTCAGCACCGCCGCCGTGTCGAGCCCCGTCGCCGTGAGCAGCGCGCCGGGCAGCCGTGCCGCACGCTCCCTGAGCGCCTCCCCGCGCCCGGTGACGGCGACGAGCACCGAGCGTTCGTCGCGCGCCGAGCGCTCCCGGCGCACCAGACCCGCCGACTCCAGCCGCTTCAGCAGCGGCGAGACCGTGCCGTAGTCGAGCCGCAGCGCCTCGGTCAGCTCCTTGACGGTGATCTCGCCCCGCTCCCAGAGCACCAGCAGCACCAGGTACTGCGGATAGGTGAGGCCGAGTTCGTCGAGCAGCGGACGGTAGGCGGCCGTCACCGCGCGCTGGGCCGCGTACAGCGCGAAGCACAACTGATCGTCCAGCAGCAGCGGCTCGGCGTCCGGCCCGGTGTCGGCGTCCTCTGGGTGCGTCACGCGCCCATTGTCACCGAGCGGGGGTCGAAGCCGAAGGGGAGTTCCAGGCGGTGGGAGCGCATCAGTGCGTCGTCCGAGAGCAGTTCGCCCGTGCGCCCGTCGGCCGCGATCACGCCCTCGCTCAGGATCAGCGCCCGCGGGCACAGCTCCAGCGCGTACGGCAGGTCGTGCGTGACCATCAGCACGGTCACGTCCAACGACCGCAGGATGTCGGCGAGTTCGCGCCGGGAGGCGGGGTCCAGGTTCGACGAGGGCTCGTCCAGGACCAGGATCTCCGGCTCCATCGCCAGCACGGTCGCCACGGCCACCCGGCGGCGCTGCCCGAAGGAGAGGTGGTGCGGCGGGCGGTCCTTGAACCCCGCCATGCCGACCTGCTCCAGCGCGCGGTCCACCCGCCGCTCCAGTTCCGGCCCCTTCAGACCCGCCGCCGCGGGACCGAAGGCCACGTCCTCCCGGACGGTCGGCATGAAGAGCTGGTCGTCGGGGTCCTGGAAGACGATGCCCACCCGGCGGCGGATCTCGGCCATGTGCTTCCTGCCGACCGGCAGTCCCGCGACCGTCACCGTGCCCGCGCCGCCGGTCAGGATGCCGTTGAGGTGCAGCACGAGGGTCGTCTTGCCCGCGCCGTTCGGCCCGAGCAGCGCGACCCGTTCGCCGCGCGCGATGCTGAAGTCCACGCCGAACAGGGCCTGGTGGCCGTCGGGGTAGGCGAAGGCCAGTCCGGCCACGTCCAGTGAAGGTGTCACAGCGTCCATCCCAGCAGACATACGACGAGGGCGGCGAAGGGGAGGGTGAGGGCGTACGACCACTGCGCCCGGGAGGCGGTCACCTCGTCGATGACCGGCATCGCGCCGGCGTAGCCCCGGCTGACCATGGCCAGGTGCACCCGCTCGCCGCGTTCGTAGGAGCGGATGAACAGCGCGCCCGCGGACTTCGCGAGCACCCCCCAGTGCCGTACGCCCTTGGCCTCGAAGCCCCGCGACTCCCGGGCGATGCGCATCCGCCGCATCTCGTCGGTGATGACGTCGCCGTACCGGATCATGAAGGAGGCGATCTGCACCAGCAGCGGCGGGAGCTTCAGGCGTTGCAGGCCGAGCAGGAGTTCGCGCAGTTCGGTGGTGGAGGCCAGCAGGACGGAGGCGGCGACGCCGAGGGTGCCCTTGGCGAGCACGTTCCAGGCGCCCCACAGGCCGGAGACGCTCAGCGACAGGCCCAGCACGTCCACCCGCTCGCCCTCCGCCACGAACGGCATGAGCACGGCGAACGCGACGAACGGCACCTCGATCAGCAGCCGCTTCAGCAGGAACCCGGCCGGCACGCGCGCCGCGTACGCGACCAGGGCCAGCAGGACGGCGTACAGGCCGAACGCCCACATCGCCTCCCGCGGGGTCGACACCACGACCACCACGAAGGCGAACGCGGCGGCCAGCTTGGTGTGCGGCGGCAGCCCGTGCACGGCGGAGTGGCCGTGCCGGTAGAGCCGGTGCGCGTGTCCCGCCCCCACCTCAGGCGCCCGCGGACACGGACGCGGACGCGGGCGACACGTCGGTGGTACGGCGTCTGCGCACCGTCCAGAACACCGCGCTGCCCGCGACGACGGTGACGCCGACTCCGATCACGCCCGCGAGACCGCCGGACAGGCGCGCGTTGCCGACGTCCTTGACGCCGTAGCCGGCCAGCGGGGAGCCGTCGGACGCGTGCCGCTCGGCCTTGCGGTCGATGCCCTGGTCGTGGGCGACCTTCTCCAGGCCGTCGGGGGAGGCGGAGGCGTAGAAGCTGACGAAGCCGGCCAGCGCCAGGGAGGCGACCAGACCGCTGATCCACAGTGTGCGCCGGGAGGTGCGGGCGGCCACCGGGGCGGGCGCGGCGCCGGGGACGTCGACCAGGTCGCCGTTCACCCGCAGCTTCAGCCGCTGTCCGAGACCGCGCGCGCCGTGGACGAGGTCCGGGCGTACGGCGATCACGGCACCGACGGTCAGTGCGGTGATCACGGCCTCGCCGATGCCGATCAGCACATGCACGCCGACCATGGCGGTGGCGACCTTGCCGAGGGAGACGTCCGTGGTGCCGCCGACCGCGTAGATCAGCGTGAACGCCACGGCGGCGGCCGGGACGGAGAGCAGGGCGGCGACGAAGGAGGCGACCGTCACCGACCGCCGCTTGCGCGGCAGCACCCGCAGCAGGCCGCGGAAGACGGCGTAGGCGACCACCGTCGTCACGATCGCCATGTCGGTGATGTTGACGCCGAGCGCGGTCAGGCCGCCGTCGGCGAAGAGGATGCCCTGCATCAGCAGGACCACGGACACGCACAGGACCCCGGTGAAGGGGCCGACGAGAATCGCGGCGAGCGCGCCGCCCAGCAGATGTCCGCTGGTCCCGGCCGCGACCGGGAAGTTCAGCATCTGCACGGCGAAGATGAACGCGGCCACGAGTCCGGCCAGCGGGGCCGTGCGCTCGTCGAGCTCGCGGCGGGCGCCGCGCAGGCTCACGGCGACGGCTCCCGCGGCGACGACTCCGGTCACGGCGGACGTGGGGGCGTTGATGAATCCGTCAGGCACATGCACCGTTCGATGATAGTGGCTTAATGCGAACGAGTTGCAAGAGCGAGATGCTCGTGCATCGTGCATCGCTTGAACGGGATGCTCACCCCGAGGGGCGCATTCTGTGAAATATGCGACATTGGAGAGGAAGCGGAGTCTTAGATTCCGTGTTGGTCACGCATCGTGAGGGGTCGTCGATGTCTGTAGTCGAACAGTTCGCGCGAGCCCACATCGTCACCGACGAGAACGACCGGGCGGAGCCCGAGGCCGCTCCCGTGCGCCTGCGCTACGACCCGGACGACGATCCCGGGGCCGTGCGCATCGCCCTCCCCGGCCGGCCCGAGTGGACGTTCTCCCGGTCCCTGCTGGAGCAGGGGATGCGCGCCCCGGCGGGTTCGGGGGACGTACGGGTGTGGCCGTGCGGCCGGGTCCAGACCGTCGTCGAGTTCCACTCGGCGCAGGGGGTGTCGGTGGTCCAGTTCGACACGAAGACGCTGATCCGCTTCCTGCGCCGCACCTACACGGCCGTGCCCATGCCCCTGTCGAACTGAGGACGGCCTGGGGCCCGGCCGCCTGCGGGCCGGAGCCCGGTCACCCGCGGGCCGGAGCCCGGTCACCCGCGGGCCGGGGCCGGGGTCCGGTCGGTTCAGCCGCCCATGCGCAGCAGGGCCGCCACGATCGGGCCCGCCGTGTCACCGCCGTGGCCGCCCGCCTGGACGACACCGGCCGCCGCGAGGTCCCCGCGGTACGCCGTGAACCAGCCGTTCGGCTTCTCCTGGTTGTCCACCTCCGCCGAGCCCGTCTTGGCGCCGTAGTCCGGGCCGAGTCCCGACATCGCCTGCGCGGCGGTGCCGTAGGCGGCCGTGTACTGCATCAGCTCGCGCAGCTGCGCCAGCGTCTCGCCGGACAGGGTGCGCGTGGCGGTGGCCAGCGTGCGGCCGTCCGTCTTCGGGGAGACCAGATAGGGCTGGCGGAAGGTGCCCGACTTGACCGTCGCGGCCACGGACGCCATGTTCAGCGGGTTCATCCGCACCCCGCCCTGGCCGATCAGCTCCGCCGCCTTCTGCGCCTTGCTCTGCGGCGGCACCTCGCCGTCGTAGGTGGGCACACCGATCGCCCAGTTGTTCATCGACAGCCCGAAGACCTGCTGCGCCTGCTTGGTCAGGTCGGAGTCCGAGAGCTTGCCGGCCTGGCTGATGAAGGCCGTGTTGCAGGAGCGCGCGAAGCTCGCCTTGAACGTGCCGTCCTTGATCTCGAAGTCGTCGTCGTTGTGGAACTTCCAGCCGCCGTAGCTGAAGGTCTTGGGGCAGGGGTGCTTCTTGTCCGCCGACGCGAGGTCCTTCTCGATCAGCAGCGAGGAGGTGATGATCTTCATCGTGGAGCCGGGTGCGAGGGAGCCCTGGAACGCCGTGTTGAAGGTGTGGCTGGTGTTGGCGACCGCGAGGATCTCGCCCGTGGACGGGCGCATGAGGACCACCGACGCCCGTTGCTGCTTGGCGACCTGCTGTTCGGCCGCCGCCTGGAGGGTCGGGCTCAGCGTGGTCCTCACCGTGCCCGGGGTGCCCTTGCTCAGCTCCAGCAGGGTCTTGTCGGAGGCCTTGTCGGCCTTCGAGACCTTCCCGCGCACCACCCGAAGTTCGATGCCCGCCTTGCCGCCCGCGATCTTGCCGTACTTCTCGCGCAGTCCGTCCAGCACCGGGCCCAGCGACGGGTACTTGGCGGTGGTGATCTCTCCGCCGTTCCGGTCCAGGGCCGTCACCGGCGGGGTGTCGGAGTCGTCGGTGACGAGCGTGTCGCCGTCCTGGAGGTCGGGATGGACGACGGAGGCGTGCCAGCCGACCAGCGGCTTGCCGTCCGACGTCCGGCGCACGACGGTGAGCGCGCTGTCGTACGCGAGCGGCTTGCTGACGCCCTTGTACGTCACCGTGCCCTTCACCGAGAACGGCACCTTGTCGCCGACGCGGGTGCCCGCGGTGAGGGTGACGCCGGTGACATGGGCGTCCTTGGTGTAGCCGGTCAGCAGGGCGGTGGCGGCCGCGGAGTCGTCCGTGGCGGACGCGGCCAGGGTGGGGCTGCCCTTCTGCCAGGCCGTCAGGAACCGCGTGGCCGTGGTGGTGACCTCGGTCGCCGACAGCGGGCCGGTCTTGACCTTCGGCTTGTCGGACGAGGCCGTCGACGCGTCCTCGGCCGAGGCCCCGCCGTACAGCGCGTACACCCCGAGTCCGGCGCCTCCCACCACGACGGCGATGATCCCCCCGACCACCGCAGGTCTCGTGCGCCGCCGTGGCTCGGCGACCCTTCTTCGCTTGCCCACAGCCCTGCCCTCCGCGTTTCCCAGGGCCCCTCGCCCCGCCGTTCGCATTGCCCTCACACACCCAACGACGCGAACAGCCTAGAGTCCCGTCCTGTGCGGGTGACGTGAGCCACCCGTACGAACGGCCGCGCACCCGGTCACGGGGCTGCCGCACCGGCCGTGGGGCTGCGTACCGGCCGGTGCGGGCCCGGCCCCGTGCGGGCCGCCGCAGTCGGCCGCCTCAGCCGGCCGCGCCCAGCACCGCCGCCACGATCGGGCCCGCCGCGTCGCCGCCGTGGCCGCCCTCCTGGGTCATGGCCGCCGCCGCGACGTCGTTGCGGTACCCGGTGAACCAGCTGTTCGACTTCGCCTGGCCGTCGACCTCGGCGGAGCCGGTCTTCGCGCCGATGCGGCCGCTCAGACCGGACATCGCGCGGGCCGCGGTGCCGCTGGTGGCCGTGCGGTTCATCATGGACCGCAGCTGCTGGACCGTGCCGGCCGGCAGTCCCCGCGCGGTGGCGAGTTCGCGGTCGTCGAGGCTGCGGGGCACGATCACCGGCTGGTGGAAGGCGCCCGTCATCGCGGTCGCCGTCACCGAGGCCATGTTCAGCGGGCTCATCTGGACCTGGCCCTGGCCGATCAGGTTCGCGGCGGTGTCCGGGCCGCCGGAGGCCGGGACGGAGCCGTCGAAGGACGGGATGCCGGTCTTCCAGTCGTCCCGGCCGAGCCCGAACCGGTTCTGGGCCTCCTGGGTCAGGGAGTCGACCTTGACCTCGTCCGCGTACTTCACGAACGCGGTGTTGCAGGAGCGCGAGAAGCTGTCGGAGAGGCTGGCGTGCTCGTCCGGCGCCATGCCCGTGAGGTTGTGGAAGGTCTGGCTCTGCCAGACAGCGTTGTCAGGGCAGGGCGCGGGGCCGTTCGCGGTCGTGATCCCGTTGTCGATGAGGGTCGCCGCGCTGATGATCTTCATGGTGGAGCCGGGGGCCAGCCGGCCCAGGAAGGCCGCGTTGAAGCCGTCGTTGCGGTGGTTGGCGACGGCCAGCACCTCGCCCGTGCTCGGCTGCACGGCCACCACGGACGACTCGGCGTACTTCTGGACCGCCCGTTCGGCCGCCGCCTGCGCGCTCGCGCTGAGCGTCGTCGGCAGCCGGCCCGCCTTGCCCTTGGCGAGGGTCAGCAGCGTGGTGTCGGCGCTGTTGCCGTCGGCGTGCCGGATGCTCAGCTCCACGCCAGGCGTGCCGCCCGCCTGCTCGCCGTACTTCTCGCGCAGCTCGTCCAGGATCGGCCCGAGGGAGGGGTACTTCTCCTTCGTCAGGACCTTTCCGTCCCGGTCCACGGCCTCGATCGGCGGCTTCGCCGACTCGCCGGTGACCAGGGTGTCGTCCATGCCCGTCAGCTGCGGGTGCACGACCGAGGGCTGCCAGTCGACCAGCGCCCGCCCGGTGGTGATCCCGCGCACCACCGTCAGTTTGCTGCTGTAGTCGAGCGGCTCGGACTTCCCGTCGTACGACACCGTCGCCTTCACCGTGAAGGGGACTGTGGCGCCGCTCGCCGTCCCCGGCGTGATCCGCACCCCCGTGATGTGCGCGTCCTGGCTGTACGCCGTCAGCAGCGGCTCGGCCTTGGTGTCGTTGTTCGTGAATCCCGCCGCCTTCGCCGCGTCCCCCTTCTCCCAGGCCGCGAAGAAGGCGGCGGTGGTCTCCTTCACCTCGGCTCTGCTCGGCGGGCCGGTCTTCACGGGGGTCGCCTCACCCGCCTTCGACGACACCCCGCCTCCCGCGCTCTCGTTCAGCGCGGACACGAAGTTGTAGGCGCCGTATCCCGCGCCGCCCACCATCACGGTGAACACCGTGGCCACCACGGCGGACTTTGCCCCCTTGTGCATGTGCGAGTCCCTCCCCGTCGCGCCCCCTCCGAGGCACTTTCTGAACGCGTTCAGAACGCTCGACCGTTTACACCATAAAGCCAAGCGGGGCAGCTGTGACGGGAGTTCACTGAATCGAGAGCAGGGCCGGCCGGGCGGCGACGGCCGGAAACAGCCGGGAGGG
>NZ_VJZD01000181.1 GCF_009377175.1 Streptomyces adustus | reverse complement strand
GTGCTGCCCCGGCTCAGCGACTGAGCCGGGGCAGCACCTCCTACGGGAACGAGGAGAGGGGCAGCGGGGACTTGGCCCTTCTCCCCGAGTTCACGGGGCGGGCGGTCAGCCCATCTCCTCCAGTGCCTTGCCCTTCGTCTCCTTCACGAACTTCAGGACGAACGGGATGGAGAGCGCGGCGAAGATCGTGTAGATCACGTAGGTCGCGGAGAGGTTCCAGTCGGCCAGCGACGGGAAGCTCGCGGTGATGGCCCAGTTGGCGATCCACTGCGCGGAGGCGGCCACGCCCAGGGCCGCGGCGCGGATCCGGTTCGGGAACATCTCGCCGAGGAAGACCCAGACGACCACACCCCAGGACAGGGCGAAGAAGAGGACGAACACGTGGGCGGCGATCAGGGCGACCCAGCCCTGGGTGGCCGGCAGCTTGCCGTCGACGAGGTCGAACGAGAACGCCCAGGCCTCCAGTCCGAGGCCGATGACCATACCGACCGAACCGATGAGGGCCAGCGGCTTGCGACCGATGCGGTCGACGAAGATCATCGCGATCACGGTACCGATGATGTTGATGATCGACGTGGTGAAGGAGTAGAAGAACGAGTCCGTCGGGTCGACTCCGACCGACTGCCACAGCGTCGAGGAGTAGTAGAACGCGACGTTGATGCCGACGAACTGCTGGAAGACCGACAGGCCGATACCGACCCAGACGATCGGCTTGAAGAAGAAGGAGCCGCCGAGCAGGTCCTTGAAGCTGGACTTGTGCTCGCTCTTCATGGCGAGCTCGATCTCGGCGACGCGGGCGTTCAGGTCGGTCTTGTCGCCCTCGACCTCCTTGAGGACCTCACGGGCGCGCTCCTCCTTGCCCACGGAGATCAGGAAGCGCGGCGACTCGGGGATCGCGAAGGAGAGCAGGCCGTACAGGGCGGCCGGGATGACCATGACGCCGAGCATGACCTGCCAGGCCTCCACGCCCAGCAGCTCACCGCGCTGGTCGCCGCCCGCGGCGTTCAGGATGCCCCAGTTCACCAGCTGCGAGATGGCGATGCCGACGACGATCGCGGCCTGCTGGAAGGAGCCGAGACGACCGCGGTACGCGGCCGGGGAGACCTCGGCGATGTAGGCGGGGCCGATGACGGAGGCCATGCCGATGGCGAAGCCGCCGACGATCCGCCAGAAGGCGAGGTCCCACAGCGCGAACGGCAGTGCGGAGCCGACCGCGCTGACCGTGAACAGGGCGGCGGAGATCTGCATGCAGCGGATGCGGCCGATGCGGTCGGCTATCCGACCCGCGGTCGCCGCGCCGATGGCACAGCCGATCAGGGCGATGGCGATGACCTGGGCCAGCGCTGCGGAGCCGATGTCGTAACGGCTGCGGATGGCCTCGACGGCACCGTTGATCACAGCGCTGTCGTAACCGAAGAGGAAGCCGCCCATCGCGGCCGCGGCCGCGATGAAGACGACATGCCCGAGGTGATCGGGGTGAGCCGTCCTGGCTCCGGGTGGGGGTACCTGCGCTGTGCTGGTCACGTGTGACTCCTCGGGCCACCGGCCTCGCTGCCGGGATGTGGGGACAAGCCCTTGGGTGATGGTTCCAGTGGCGCACAAGTTCACGCCCGCCACCACCTGAAGGTAAAAGCAATGTCGCAGAGACTATGTCTTCAAGTTTCGAAGTTAATAATCCTGAGAGTGTGAGCTTATGGACAGGGTGCGGCCACCATGTGTTCAAGTAGTGAAGCAGGTGAGGGTGCAGAGGCAGACTAATGTAGCCTGCACGCAACTAGCGAAGGCGCTGGGAGATGACCTTCGAGACACCGTCGCCCTGCATGGACACGCCGTAGAGCGCGTCGGCGACCTCCATCGTGCGCTTCTGGTGCGTGATCACGATCAGCTGCGAAGCCTCCTGGAGCTCCTGCATGATGCGGATCAGCCGCTGGAGGTTGGTGTCGTCCAGCGCGGCCTCGACCTCGTCCATCACATAGAACGGACTCGGCCGCGCCTTGAAGATCGACACCAGCAGCGCCACGGCCGTCAGCGACCGCTCGCCACCGGACAGCAGCGACAGCCGCTTGACCTTCTTGCCCGGTGGCCGCGCCTCGACGTCCACACCCGTGGTGAGCATGTTGTCGGGGTCGGTGAGCAGCAGCCGTCCCTCGCCGCCCGGGAACAGCCGACCGAAGACGCCTTCGAACTCCCGCGCGGTATCCCGGTAGGCCTCGGTGAAGACCTGCTCGACCCGCTCGTCGACCTCCTTCACCACCTGGAGGAGGTCGGCACGGGTCTTCTTCAGGTCCTCCAGCTGCTCGCTGAGGAACTTGTGCCGCTCCTCCAGGGCCGCGAACTCCTCAAGGGCGAGCGGATTGACCTTGCCGAGCTGCTGGTAGGCCCGCTCGGCGGCCTTCAGCCGCTTCTCCTGCTCCGCCCGTACGAACGGCCTGGGCCGGTTCCGCGGGTGCTCCGGATCGTCCGGCAGCTCCTCGCCCTCGGCGGCGGGCGAGGCCGGCACCGGCTGGTGCGGACCGTACTCGGACATGAGCCCCGCCGGTTCCACACCCAGTTCCTCCAGCGCCTTGGTCTCCAGCTGCTCGATCCGCAGCCTCTTCTCGGCGCCGAGTACCTCACCCCGGTGAACTGAATCCGTCAGTTTGTCGAGCTCCGCCTTGAGGTCACGTCCGGCGGTGCGGGCGACGACCAGTTCCCGCTCGCGCTCGGCCTTGGCGGCCTCGGCCGCGGTGCGCTCCGCGTCGGCCCGCCGCAGCGAGACCTCGACGTGCTGGAGCAACTGCCGGGCGCCCGAGGCAACGGCCTCCGCGACGGCTGCCTCGTGCCGCAGCCGGGCGCGCCGCTGCTCCGCACGCGCGCGTGCCTCGCGTTCGGCGCGGGCCGCCCGGTCCAGGGAGTCGGCCCGCCCGGCGAGCGACTTGACCCGCTCCTCGTGCGTACGGACCTGGAGCCGCGCCTCCATCTCGGTCTGCCGGGCGTTGGCCCCGTCCGCGGCAAGCCGGTCGCGCACGGAGGTGTCCGGTTCCTCCTCGACCGGCATCTCCTCCGCCACGGCGAGCCGTTCGGCGAGCTCCTCCGCCTCCAGTACGGCCTTGTCGAGCGCGTCCTGCGCCCGGGCCGCGGCCGCCGTGGACCGCTCCGCCTCACCGGCGGCCCCCCGGGCCTGGCCGGCCAGCCGGCCGAGCTGCTGCGCCACGGCCGACTTCTCCCGGTCGGCGGCCCGGCGCCGCTCCCCCAGCTCCTCGACGAGCGCGGCGCACTCCGCGCGCCGGGCGACGGCCGCGTGCTGCGCCCCGGTCAGCTCCTCGCACCGTACGGCCAGCACCTCCAGCTCGGCGGCCGCCTCGTCCACCGACGCCTGCACCTCCAGCAGACTGGGCGCGCCGGCCGACCCGCCGTGCGCGAAGTGCGTGCCCAGCAGGTCGCCCTCGGCGGTGACGGCGGTGAGCGCCGGGTGGGCGCCGACCAGGTCCACGGCCTCGTCGAGGGTGGCGACGACGACGATCCCGCGCAGCAGCCGTCGCACGGCGGGCATGAGGTCGGCGGGGGCCCGCACGAGATCGGCGGCGAAGACCGGCCGGTCCGTGGCGGGGCGGTCGGCCGCAGCGGGGTGCGGCAGGTCCGTGGCGGAGAGCGGCCCATCCGTGGCGGAGGACGCCGGGTCCGTGGCGGGGCGGTCGGCCGCGGCGGGGTGCGGCAGGTCCGTGGCGGAGGGTGGTCCGTCCGGGGCGGGGTGTGGTGGTACGTCGTCGACGTGCGGTGGTACGTCGTCGGGGGCGCCGCCGAGCAGCAGTGCGGCCCGTCCCGCGTCCTGCTTGCGCAGCAGGCGGATGGCGTCGGCGGCCGCGGCGGGGCCGCTCGCCGCGAGGGCGTCGGCGGCGGCGCCGAGAGCGGCGGCGAGCGCGACCTCGTGTCCAGGAGCGACCGTCAGCAGTTCGGCGGCCGGGCCCAGCAGGCCGGTCAGCCGGTCCTTCGCCCCCAGCAGCGCGCCGGTGCCGTCCTTGCGGCGCAGCCCCAGGGCGAGCGTCTCGTGGCGGGCCCGGGTCGCGGCCCGGCTGCGTTCCGCCGCGCCGGCCGCCTCACGGGCCTCGGTCAGGGCGGCCTCGGCCCGCGCGAGCTGCTCCTTCGCCGCGTCGTGCCGACCGGCGAGTTCGGCGTCGTCGGCGTCGAGCCCGTCCACCTCGGCCCTGAGCGTCTCGTACTCCTCCTGCGCGGTGGCGGCCCGTTCCTGCGCCTCGTCCCGCGCCGCGGCAAGCCGGTCGATCTCGGCCTGGGCCGAAGCGGCACGCGAACGGGCCGCGTTGACCTGGCCGTTCAGCCGGGCCAGCCCCTCCCTGCGGTCGGCGATGGCGCGGGCGACGTCCTTCAGACGCCGTTCCTCGACGGCGAGTTCGCGTTCCAGTTCCGCGCGGTGGGCCACGGTGTCGTCGAGGGCGTGCTGCGCCGCCTCCAGGAAGGCCTCCAGCTCGGCCTCCTGCTCGCGGATCCGGGCGGCCTCGCGCTCCATGTCCTCGGGGTCGCGTCCGCGCCGTTCGTCCGGGGGCGCGGAGGTCGCGCTCTTCACACGCGCGTCGGCCAGGGAGACGGTGCCGCGTACCCGCTCGGCCAGCTGGGAGAGTTCGTACCAGGTCTGCTGCGCGCGCTGGAGCCGTGGCGAGAGCCGCCGTACCTCGTCCTCCAGCAGGGCCTCGCGCTGGAGCGCCTTCTTCAGCTCCTGCTCGGCGCCGTCCTTGCGTTCCTTGAGCGCGGCCTCGTCGGCGACCTCGGCGTCGAGCGCCTCCCGCATCCGTACGAGATCGTCGGCCAGCAGCCGAAGGCGCGCGTCGCGCAGGTCCGCCTGGATCACCGCGGCCCGGCGCGCGACCGCGGCCTGCCGGCCCAGGGGCTTGAGCTGCCTGCGCAGTTCGTCCGTCAGGTCCTGCACGCGCGCGAGGTTGGCCTGCATCGCGTCCAGTTTCCGCAGCGCCTTCTCCTTGCGCTTGCGGTGCTTGAGGACGCCCGCGGCCTCCTCGATGAAGGCCCGGCGGCCCATGGGGTCGGCGTGCAGGACGGAGTCGAGCTGGCCCTGGCCGACGATGACGTGCATCTCGCGGCCGATGCCGGAGTCGGACAGCAGGTCCTGGATGTCGAGGAGACGGCAGGTGTCGCCGTTGATCTGGTACTCGCTGCCGCCGTTGCGGAACATGATCCGCGTGATGGTGACCTCGGCGTACTCGATGGGCAGCGCGCCGTCGGAGTTGTCGATGGTCAGGGACACCTCGGCGCGGCCCAGCGGCGGGCGGCCGGTGGTGCCGGCGAAGATGACGTCCTCCATCTTGCCGCCGCGCAGCGACTTGGCGCCCTGCTCGCCCATGACCCAGCTGAGCGCGTCCACGACATTGGACTTGCCCGAACCGTTCGGCCCCACGACGCACGTGATCCCCGGCTCGAACCGGAGCGTGGTCGCCGAGGCGAACGACTTGAAGCCGCGGAGCGTCAGGGCCTTGAGGTGCACGCCGCTGGACTCTACCTTCCGGTGATGTCTCACTCCATGAACCCGCGGTTTCACCCATGAACGTGCAGGGCACACCAGACGTTAAAGACGGTGAAAGGATGCACGGGGGCAGGGATGCGGGGGCAGGCAGGACCGGGGGGAAGAAAGAAGGGACGCCGAAGCGTCCCTATGCACACTCTGACAACTTAGCGGTTGATACGGGCAGCCCAACCACTGCGTGTGCTGTTGTGGAGCAGTGCAGCGATCAGGTGAGCGCAGGCTCCGCCTGGTGTGCGTCGATGCTCTCCATGATCCTGTCGTGAGAAGCGGCAGCCGTCAGCGCCTCGTTCTCGGCCTGGATCCGTCCGAGCTCGGATTCCAGGTCCTGTACGCGCTGCTGGAGCCGTCGCATCTCGGCGAGGAGTCGAGGGTCGGAGCCGCCGACGTAACCGAGAAGCGCCTTTGCCATGATGGATGGTCCTCCACACTGAGTGACCGACCGAAGCGGTGTGGGTCGTGAGGGATTCGCACCCGCGGTGCTTGGCACTCTTGAGTTAGTGCTGCCGTTCATCCATGCCAAACAGCTAAGGTGCGCGGGGCTTTCAGCGTCTCACCAAAAAGTTTGACGGTCAACACGATCACACCCCGTATTGGCGGGCATCCCGGCGGCAGGCGGCCTGGAAACGGCGGTGCTGCGACTCCTGCGGGGCCCTCAGGGCGTGGCGATCATCCTTAGGTGCGGAGCTTGCCACCACAAGCCGTTCTTGGCAACCACCAGGAGCTTTCTGCTTCGGGCAGGTGCCATTGGCATATCACTCCGCTCCCACCTGGGCTTCCGTGCCGAGCGGAGTCAGCGGATGGCGAAGCCGTCGTAGCCGCCGCGGGGTGTGTCCCACATCTCGGTGACACCGGTGACGCTCCCGGGCGTGTCGTCCCCCCGGAGCCAGTCGAGCAGTCCCTCGCACCCCGGACGCGGTCCTTCCGCGACGACCTGCACCCGTCCGTCGCCCAAATTGAGAGCAAAGCCACTCAGGCCGCCGATCTCCAGCGCCTTGGCCCGGGTGAACCATCGGAAACCCACACCTTGTACCCGTCCACGCACCCAGGCGACCAGCCGCACATCCTCGCTCATGACTGCAACCTAACCGGCCAATGTCCCAGGGGGCACTTCCTCCCCCTGCGTCATGCGGTACCGTCCCCACCCAATGAATCTCATATGAAACTCACTCGTTGGAGTGAGTCCGGCCGTCCAGGACATGCGGGAAACCGCCAGGTCGGCCGCCTGGACTCGGGACAGGCTCGGGTCGACCAGGTGGACGAGCAAGGACGAGGAAGGCAAGGACATGGGACGCCATGGACGCTCCGCCACGGGCCACGCCGCGGAGGTCATGGAGGCGCACGACTCCTCCATACCGGGCTGGGGCGGCCACGGCCCGCAGGACTCGTACCGTGACGCCCCGACGGCCATGGGCACCGCGCCCTACCTCGCCCACGACCAGTACGACTCGTACGGCGACGCCTCGACCACGATGGGCACCGCGCCCTATCTGAACCCCACCGCCCACACCGAGACCACCGCGCACAGCGACGCCTATACCTACCCGCCGCAGGACGGCGGCGCGTGGCCCGACGCAACCATGACGTTCCCGTCGGACACCTCTGACGGATACGGGCACGAGTACGGGTACGGAAACAGGTACGGGTACGAGTCGGGGTACGGGCACGAGTACGGGTACGGCAACACGTACGGCAGCACCCACGAAAACACGTACGGCAACACGTACAGCCGGCCCGTCCTGGACGAACGCGTCGCCCACGACACCCGCCCGGTCCACGAGGTCCGTCCCGTCCGTGACGACCGCCCCGTCCGCGAGGACCACACCGCCCCCGACAGCCGCCCGGTCCGCGACCCCCGCTTCCCCCGCGACGCCGCCTTCACCCGCAGCTTCCTGTCCGAGGGCTTCACGCCCGACGAGGGTGTACGACGCTCCGCGCACCGCCGCCGCAAGAAGCGCGCCTCGACCCCGGTCCGCAGCGGGCTGCTCGGCGTCTCGGCCGCGGTCGCGCTGGGCACCGTCGCGGTCGCCACCGGCGTGGTGCCCGGCCTGGAGAACTACCGGCTCGGCGGTGGCACCAGCGGCGGCGACAACGTGCAGGCCGCGGGCTCCCCGTCCAACTCCGCGACGGAGCAGGGCGGCACGTCCGGCACCGCGGCCGAGCGCGACGACTCCACGGCGACCAGCCGCGACTCCCAGCGGGCGAGCGCGTCGGCGGCCGCCACCCCGACGGCACCGGCCGCCCCGAAGCCCAGCGCGACGCCGAGCACGACGCCCTCGAAGGCACCGACGGCGGACCCCGGCACCGCCGCCGAGACCACTCCTTCGCAGGAGCCGACAACGGCCACCAAGGCGCCGAAGGAGTCCAGCTCCGCGGTGACGGTGTCCGCCGAGGCGCAGGCCGAGGCCGAGGTGCTGAAGCTCGTCAACGAGGAGCGGGCGAAGGTCGGATGCAGCGCCCTGACGGCGAACGGCTCGCTGACCCGGCTGGCCGAGGCCTTCAGCGAGGACATGGCCCAGCGCAACTTCTTCGACCACACCGACCCGGACGGCGCCACGCCGTGGGACCGGGCGGCGAAGGCGGGCATCAGCAACCTCGGCGGCGAGAACATCGCCCGGGGCCAGGCGGACGCCGAGGCCGTCATGGAAGCCTGGATGAACAGCCCCGGCCACCGGGCCAACATCCTGAACTGCGACTTCAACACGCTGGGCGTGGGAGTGCACTTCGGCGAGGGCGGCCCTTGGTGGACCCAGGACTTCGGCTACTGAGATAATCGCAGGTCAGGCACCTAGGAACCGTCTGGGGCCGTCCCGGGACCGTCAGCCGGAGGTTCATACGGGAGGACGCGGTCCACGGCGGCCCGGGTGCGGGTCCCGCTCGACGGCATCAGGTGGGTGTACGTCCGCGGCGTGAACCCGGGATCGTGGTGACCGAGGTGCTCACTGAGTCTGTTTTACAGAGCCGGTGTGCCGGCGCCCGAAAGTCACGAGCAGTCGAACCAGTGCCCGATAGGGCGCTCAGGACAGGTACGGCACTCGAAGATGTAGACGCCTCCGGCGTCGCCGAGGCACAGGCCGGCGGAATTGTGGGCGTTGTCTTTCCATCGTCGGCCGCCCGATTCGTTCTCGTCGACTCGGTCCTCCTCGGGAAGCCACGTGCGCCAGGACTCGCCGTCGAATTCCCAGCTGGACACGGTCAGAAGGTGCTCCATCCGGCTGCCGCACCCTTCACAGTCGGGCCATGCCGGGTCCTGAGTCCAGCTCGGATAGCCACCCAGCTTGATCCCGGGGGCCACCGCGAGGTGGTAGGGGTAGTCCAGGCCGGTCTCGGCGAGAAGCGCGTCGAAGCGGCCTCTCAGCGCGTCGTAGACCTCGTCCGGGAGGTCCCGGCTCGGGAACTCGGTCACTTGCTCGGGGTGGACCACGCAGGGAGCCGGGTACCAGTCCTCGTCCAGCCCGGCCGCTGGTACCGGGGTCGGCAGTACGTCGCCGACGGCACCGGAGTCTCGCCAGTAGACCTGGGGCAGGGGGTAGCAAAACTCGCCGTGGCCGTAGGGGCACCACAAGACCTGCAGCAGGTCCGTACCTTCGGGAAAAGGCACGCCGGGCGCGTCGACACAATGGACCTGGACGATGGGAACCATGGGTACAGGGGGTTCCAGTCGACTCACGGTGTCCATGTCGTAGTGCTCTTCCCAGCACACCGGCCACGCCTCCTCGGCAGGCCAGAGCAAAGGACCTCCGACAGAACTGTCCTTATAGTCCGGAGAACCGGGACGCGGATGCAGCCGGACGGACTGACGGCGGAAGGGGAGCAACTCAGGAAACAGGCTCTCCACGTCCACCGGACGGTTGGGAGTGTGACGGGACATGACAGGACTCTAGAGCTCCCGTATGGCAGTTGGCCCGCCCAGGACATGACGGCTGGGCACGGTCAAGCACCCGGCTCCGCTCGGGGCGCCGCTCCTGCCTTCGGCCCGCTCCGCCCCGGCTGCACCGACGCCCGCCCACACGTGGATAGGCCCGGAGGTCATGAGGCGAGCACCAGGCGAACGCGGCTCACAGTCACAGACGATGCCTCCGGCGGGGGATCGGCCGGCACCGGGTGGGAGGGGGCGCCGTTCCCGGCCGCGGGCACGTTGTGGCGAGCGTGGTGTGCTCCCATCCCGTCCGCCGTCGACCCAGGCAGAGCCGAGCAGACGCGGCCCATGGCGTCCAGGTCGTTCGTACAGTGGCGCGCTCCACCTGGACGCCATGAACCACGCCCGCTCCACGGTGTGTGGGTCGACGGCGGACGGGATGTGAGCAGGGGTGAGTGGTGGATTCGAAAGGTCCGCTGCCTGTCAGGCGCGCCATGACCTGACGTGATCGCGGAGATAATCGGCGAGTTCAGGCGGTTGTAGTTCCAGCGACGCAACTGCTGGCACCTCCAGCGCGACTCGGACCGGCGAGAAGTCCCCTATATCGGGATCACCCATTTCAGGGCCATTGCGGCGGGTCAGATCCATGTTCAGCACGTCAGCGAAGAAGTAGTGACGTACGACTGTGACTCTCTCACCCGGGTCGGTCACGGTCAGAAACTCGGTGACAGGGCCGATCGTGGCGCCGATCTCCTCCATGACTTCACGGCGTAGGGCCGCTTCAAGGTCCGCGTCGTCTGGTTCAACGCCTCCGCCGACCGTCTCGTAGTAGGAAGGCCCACCTGGCCAACCTCGACGCAGGAACACCAGGTGATCGCCATCGAGCAGAACCGCGCGAACGTTGCGCCGGATCTTCGTGCCGCGAAGATAGCGCGTTCGACCTCGCGAGGAACCTAGGTTGCCAGCCTGAGACTTGGAGAGACGCCGACGGCAAGGGCGTCAGGGGCGTCTGACATCAACGGCTGACACCAACATCGGCGTACGGCGCCGACTAAAGTCGAACCTCAGCGGCAGCCGGACCAGGCTTCAGTGGACGTTCACCACGGTCGCGATGACCCCACGATCGACCTGATAAGGATGAGGCCACAGGTTCAAATCCTGTTAGCCCCACCAGCGAAAAGACCCCCGGTCCACTTGGACCGGGGGTCTTTTGCGTCACCGGCCGCACCGCCTGGTCCGACCGGACTGCCGTGGCGTCCCATGGCGCCCGACCGTGCGGGAGATCACCCGCGGACGCCGACCGTGGGGAGTGTAAAGTCCCTTTGTCTGATGGGCAGTTGGGGTGCGGGGAGGGGCCCGCGGGAGAGGGGACCTTGATGTCGTACGACGGTGGAGGCAACCTCGCGCCGGGATCCGGCGCGCTCACGTACGCGACGCTGACGGACGAGGCGCGACGCCAAGCCGCGCTGCCCAGACCGAAGGCGCGCGGCCGCCGGGAGGCGGACGTGCGGACGGTGCCGTGGTGGCGGGTGCGGACGTTGCGGGGGATCTCGGGTCTGTCCGTTCTGGTGCCGGCGGTGATCTACGCGGTCGTCGTCCTGGCGATCTACGCGCTGACCGGGGTGCCTCAGGCCTTGGCCCTGCTGGTGTTCGCGGCGGGCCTGGCGCTCTTCGGGGCCTACCGCCTGAGCAGCGGTGGAGCTGTCACGGCCAGGGCCCTGGCCCGCGCGGCCGGCGCGCCCGGACCCGTGGCCAAGCGGTACGCCCTGGTGTACGACCCGCCGTGGGGCGGGACCGCCCTGCTGGCGCTGTTCCCGGCCGACGGAGGTGACCAGGTCCATCCTGAGGCGGTGCTGGAACTCCGGCCGCTGCCGCTGCCCCAGCCCTGGTTCCCGGGGATGCGCGCGCTTCCCGCCGACCTGCCCGTGGAGCCCGCGGGCCGGCTCGAACTCCGTGGCCGTACGGAGGAGGCTCCGCTGGGCGTTCCGTGGATCGACGGGCACGCGTACTGGCCGAAGCGTTTCTTCGGCCCCGGCGACCTGAGGGGGGCGGAAGGCCGGGCCTTGGCGGAACGGCTGCTGGCCGACGCGGGGGACGGGGAAGCGGTCGAGTCGTGAACACCTCGCCCGAACCGCCGCCCTCGCGGCCTGACGTGCCTGCTGTGCCAAGATCCCAAGCAGGATCGGCTACACCACTCGGCGGGACGCCATCGCGCCGGTGCACCACAAGCGCACCAGATGCGGCGGGGAACTGCGGGGAACCACGGTCAGGTCGGCCGGCTTCAGTGACGCCGCGAACCGGCCGTCCGTCCAGATCAGGACAGCCGCAGGGCCGGTGTGCCCGCAGCTTCCCAAGCTGAGAGCGCGACTTCGATTGTCATTACCCGCTCCACGCGAAACCCCCCAGGTCGTTGACCCGGGGGTTCTTTGTTGCCCAGACCGGTGGACGAGGCGCGCACCACCTCCGCACCCCAAGGACTCGGCTAGCTACCGGCGGGATCCTCCTTGTGGTGCGCGCGCTCGTCGTTGTGGTTCTTCACACGCTCGGCACGCACCATGGCGTCGAGCCCGGCCGCCCGTCCCGTTGCCACTCGTCGGCCGAGTGCTGGTAGATCAGCGCGGCCTTCGCGACGGTGGTCTTGGCTTCGGTCGCACGAAGACGCTCGGCCGGCCATCCACGGAGCCGAGGCGCCGTGATTTCGTTCGGGTCGAGCGCGCCGGAGGTCGGGAGGATGTAAGCAGCGCTGTGAGCGGAGCGCCTCTCACCCTTCCCAAGAATCGGTGCTGACGTTGCTTTCCTGGTCCCCGTTCATAAAGAGGGTTGTTTCACCGCGGAGCGTGGAGGTGCCCGAAAGGGTTATGTCAAAGCATCCCCTGGTGAAGCCAGGATTGAGGGTCGACTCCTTGCAGGCGATGGAGCCAAAGTAATGCCCGTCGATATACGTGTCGATCACACCGCGGATGACCGCGGCCTTGGTTCCGCTGTTCTGTACCACCAGAACGACCTGTGCATCGTTGTTGGCATTACGCACGATGCAGGTCTTGAACTTGATGTTGAACGAGAGTCGGTGCGACTGGTAGGTGGAGCAGCTCCAATTGGAGTTGGTGGAGACTTCCTGCCAGAACGAGCGCGATAGCCATCATTCCTTGCTTTTCTTCGTGCGTGCTGACCAGCGGGTGGTTGGAGGCGAGGTCGCGGACGGCTACACGTTCGCTTCACCACGCTCAAGCTGCCGCGTCTCGCTGATCAGCATCGCGAGCACCGCGGCGAGTAGGCCGGCAGCCACGGCGACCGCCGGGGTGCCGACGAACCTGGTGCAGATCGCACCGATCACTGCGCCGACCGCGAATGCCCCAACGACAACGGCATACCTTCCCGCGCGCCGTGCGTCCTCCGGCTTTTTGCTGACCACCCACTCGTGCGCGGCGCCGATGCTCGTGCGCAGATTCCCACTTGCCATCAGCGTGGCGTAGGGGGCGTTGCGCAGGGTCGTGAACGTCGCGAATTGCAACGCGGCCACGAGCGATACCGTTACCGTCGTCACAGGCTCAGGCGTGCCATCGGGCAATGATGCAATTGCTGTGAGTAGCACGATCTGAATCGTCAACACAAGCCTCAGGGGGCGGCGAACGAGCCTTCCCACGTGGGGCACGCCGAGGATGTCCACGGCGAGTACGCCGGCAATGAAGGCCCCGATCGGGATGACCGACAAGACCGCTGCGTGCCAATGGCGGTCCGTGGCCTGGACACAGAACAGCACCATGTTGCCGGATTGCAAGTTGGCGAATACGCCATAGCGGACAAACGTATACGCGTCCAGGAATCCCCCGACTGATGCCAGAACTATCCCGACGGGCAGCGTGTCGGTGCGGCGATGGATCGTGGCCATGGGGTCAATTCTCCATGGCACTCCGCGGCTGACTCGACAGACCACAGCGATAGTTCGCATCGAGGGACGCACACCGCACCACCCCCGCTCGGGCCGTCTCTGGGCCGTACGGAGGTACTCGACAACGACCAACGCTGACAACCGTCGACAGCTAAGTCGCAGGTCGCAGCGTTGATCGATTGCGGGGGTGCAGGCCAGAGATCCGGCCCCGCACTTCTTCGGCTACTGAGACCACCGGAGGAGACCACCGCAGGTCAGATCCCCGGGAACCGTCCGGCCGGCCGAGTCGTCGGGTGGCCGGGGGCGCTAACCAGCAGTTAGTGCAATCTGTTCGTCAGCGCTGAGTCCACGTAAGCTTCATGTATGACCAGCACGCAGGAGAGCGCGGAGGACCGGCACCTCCCGTACGACGTGTTCGCCAAGGCGTGTCCCTCGCGCGGGACGCTGGAGCACGTCACGGGACGCTGGGGCGGGCTCACGCTGGGCGCGCTGAGCGAGGGCTCGCTGCGGTTCAACGAGCTGCGCCGCCGGGTGGACGGCGTGAGCGAGAAGATGCTCTCCCAGACGCTGCACGCGCTGGAGCGCGACGGCCTGGTGCTGCGCGAGGCACAGCCGACCAACCCGCCGCGGGTGGACTACGAACTGACGCCGCTGGGCCACGAGGTCGCCCAGCGGCTGCTGGCGCTCATCCGGGTCCTGGAGGGCGGCATGGACGACGTACTGGCGGCGCGGGAGCGCTACGACGAGACGCGCGGCGCCCGCTGACACGTCGGGCAGAAGTAGCTGGAGCGGTTCATCCAGGGGCGGCGGCGCATCGGCGTGCCGCACCGCCGGCAGGGCAGGCCCGCGCGGCCGTAGGCGTCCAGCGACCGGTCGAAGTAGCCCGACTCCCCGTTGACGTTGACGTACAGGCTGTCGAAGCTGGTGCCGCCGACCGCGAGCGCGGAGTTCATCACGTCCCGGACGTGGCCCAGGAGCTCGGTGGTGCGCGGGCGGGTGAAGCCCGCGGTGGGACGCTCGTAGTGGACGCGGGCGCGCCACAGCGCCTCGTCGGCGTAGATGTTGCCGACGCCGCTGATCAGCGACTGGTCGAGCAGGGCCCGTTTGATGGTGGTGCGCTTGCGGCGCAGGGCCTGGTGGAAGGCCTCGTCGTCGAACAGTGGATCGAGGGGGTCACGGGCGATGTGCGCGATGACGTCGGGCAGCCCGTCGGGGGTGGTGTCGTGCAGCGACAGACCGCCGAAGGTGCGCTGGTCGACGAAGCGGAGCTCGGTGCCCTGGACGTCGGCGAAGCGGACCCGGATGCGCAGATGCTTCTCGTCCGGCGCCTCGTGCGGCTGGACCAGGAGCTGACCGCTCATGCCGAGGTGGGCCAGCACGGACTGGTCGGTGTCCTCCAGCGGCAGCCAGAGGTACTTGCCGCGGCGGCTGGGTACACCGATCCGGTGGCCCTTGAGGCGGTGGGTGAAGTCGTCGGCCCCTGCCAGGTGGCGGCGGACCGCGCGGGGGTGCAGCACCTCGGCGTCGGCGACCGTACGGTGGGCGACCCACCGCTCCAGACCACGCCGTACGACCTCGACCTCGGGCAACTCGGGCATGGGACCCCCCGTGACAACCGGTGGATGAGCCGAGCGCCCGCCCCGGCGGGGACGGGCGCTCGGTCGCGCTGTTCGGTCAGGCGGATGCCGACTCGGGGCCGGCCTCGACGGCCGCGGTGGCTTCCGCGGCTGCCTGCTTGGCTCGCTCGTCCGCCGCGGCCCGGATGGACCGCCAGGCGGACTCGGCGGCCTGCTGCTCCGCCTCCTTCTTGCTGCGGCCGGTGCCGGTGCCGTACGAGACGCCTCCGACGCGGGCGGCAGCAGTGAAGGTCTTCTCGTGGTCGGGACCGGTCTCCGTGACCAGGTACTCGGGCACGCCGAGTCCTTCGGTCGCGGTGAGCTCCTGGAGACTGGTCTTCCAGTCCAGGCCGGCACCGAGGTTCGAGGACTTCTCGATCAGCGGGTCGAACAGGCGGTGCACCAGTTCGGAGGCCGCGTCGAGGCCCTGGTCGAGATAGACCGCGCCGATCACCGCTTCCAGGGTGTCGGCGAGGATGGACGCCTTGTCCCGGCCGCCCGTGCCCTCTTCACCACGGCCGAGCCGAATGAAGGAACCCAGGTCGAGGCCACGGCCGACCTCCGCCAGCGCACGCGAGTTGACCACCGCGGCCCGCAGCTTGGCCAACTGGCCTTCGGGCAGGTCGGGGTGGGTGTTGTACAGCGTGTCCGTGACGACGAGACCGAGCACCGAGTCCCCGAGGAACTCCAGTCGCTCGTTCGTCGGCAGACCGCCGTTCTCGTACGCGTACGAGCGGTGGGTCAGCGCACGCACCAGAAGGGCGGACTCGAGCTTGTACCCGAGCCGCCCTTCCAACAGCGTGTGGGACGAGGCCGCTGTGTCCGCCGGACCACCTCCGCTTGCGCGGAGAGAGTGCTTCTTGGCGTCAGACATCAGACCTCTCACCAGCCGCTCAGACCTCGAGGACCTGGCGCTTGTTGTAGGTGCCGCAAGACGGGCACGCGATGTGCTGCTGCTTGGGCTCGTGGCAGCGCTCGCACGCAACCAGGGTGGGGACCGCAGCCTTCCACTGCGACCGGCGGTGGCGCGTGTTGCTGCGCGACATCTTCCGCTTCGGAACAGCCACGGCTACTTCTCCTGCTTCTCGTCGACGCCCGCTTCGGCGCCGCTCATCTCGTCCTTCTCGCCGTCTCCGAGTGAACCGGCGAGTCCCTGCAATGCCGCCCAACGGATGTCGACGGCGTCATGGTGGTGGTCCGGGTCGTCCGCAAGGCGCGCACCGCACTCGGTGCACAGTCCTGGACAGTCTTCCTGGCACACCGGCTGCATCGGCAGTGCGAGCACCACCGCATCACGCAGCACGGGTTCGAGGTCGAACAAGCCGTCCTCGATGAAGAGCCTGTCCTCGTCTTCCTCGGCGTCGTCGGCCGGTTCCGCCTTGGGGCGGCCACGGTCGTCGGCGTCAGGGTACGAGAACATCTCCTGGAAGTCCGCTTCGAGCTCCAGCCCGAGCGGCTCCAGACACCTTACGCACTCCCCCTCTGCCTGTGCACGGGCGGTGCCTGTGACAAGCACCCCTTCCATGACCGACTCGAGGCGGAGGTCGAGCTCCACCGGGGCGCCTTCCGGCACTCCGATGACCTCCGCGATCCCGAGATCACGGGGGGCGTCGATCGTGCGGGTCAGGCGCAGCAGCGCGCCAGGACGCCGCCCCAGCTCGTGTGTGTCGAACACGAGCGGGTTGCGGTGGTCGAGGCGGGCGTTCAGAGCCATTCCTGCTTTCGATCTTCTCAGCTCAGAGGGACGCGGCCCTTCGGTGTCGCCGGGCAGCGCGGATCGCGGACGTACACGCGACCGAAGAGCCAGGATACTGGACCTTTCGCTCTCGGCCCAATCCGCCTCCGCGCCCCCGCCCACCGGGGCGGTCGCCGGCCGGTCCTACAGGCCCCGCTCCTGCTCGTAGGCCCGCAGCTGGTCGGGGGTGATCATGCTGGTGTCGAAGAGGCTGGCCTCGTCGAGCGCGTAGCCCTGATGGTCCTGGTGGGCCTGGTGGTCCTGGTGGGCCTGGTGGTCCTGGTGGGCCTGGTGGGCCTGGTGCGGGTCGTACCCGGCCTGCTGGGCGTCGTAGCCCTGGAAGCCTCCGTCCTGGGCGTAGCCGGAGCCCGCGGCGTAGGGGTCCGCCTGCTGGTAGCCGTACGCGTCCTGCTGGCCGTAGCCCTGCTGCTGGTAGCCGCCGTACGGGTCCGGCTGCTGCTGGTAGTCGTAGGCCGGCTGGACGGCCTGCTGGTCGTACTGCGGCTGGACGGGCTGCTGCGCGGCGGGCTGGCGACGCGGCTCGGCCGGGGCGTCCGCGAGGGCGGCCAGGTCGGCGAGGTAGTCGGCGTCGCTGGAGTGCTGGAAGGTCGTGGTGTCGTCGGCGAGCGCGCCGAGGTCGTCCGTGGCGATCCGGCCGTGCAGCTTGGCGCGGCCCTTGCCGACGGCGTCCAGGGTCTTGGCGAGGACCGCCTCGAAGGCGCCGAGCTTGGCGTCGACGTACGCGTCGGCGTCGCGGCGCAGCGTCTCCGGGTCGTGGCTGCGCTCGGGGGCGTCCTCGTCCTCGTAGCCCTGCTCGTCCAGGCCCGGTCCGGTGCCGAGCAGCTTCTCGCGGCCGCGGCCGACGGAGCCGAGCGTCTTGGTGAGGACGACCTCGAAGTTGGCGAGCTTGGAGTCGACGTAGTCGTCGGCCTCGACGCGGACCTCCTCGGCCTCCTTGTGCGCCTCGGAGAGGATCCGGTCGGCCTCGGCCTGGGAGCGGCGGGCGATCTCGGTGTCGGAGATCAGCGAACCGCGCTCGGCGTGCGCCGTCGAGATGATCCGCTCGGCCTCCTGGCGGGCCTGCTCCACCATGTGCTCGCGGTCGCCGATCAGCTCCTGCGCCTGCGCGAGGGAGCCGGGCAGCGCCTCGCGCAGCTCCTCGAGCAAGGAGAGCAGCTCGGCACGGTTGACCACGCACGAGGCCGACATCGGCATCGAGCGGGCACTGGAGACCGTCGAGACGACCTCTTCGAGCTTCTTCTGCACGTCCATCGTGTGCTCGCCACTCTCTACAGCTGTGTTGGAGACGGACGGGACGACTGTACGTCCATGGGACGCACGGCCGACACCGGGTGACGGGCTGTCAGCCCCGGCGGGGGATCCGTGCGCACCCGTGGAGTCGGGGTCAGCCCTGTCCCAGACGCTGCGTGAGCGCCTCGAAGACCGCGGGCGGGACCAGGTGCGAGACGTCGCCGCCCCAGGTCGCGACCTCCTTGACCAGGGAGGACGACAGGAAGCTGTAGGTGGGGTTGGTGGGCACGAAGAGGGTCTCGACGCCCGAGAGCCCGATGTTCATCTGGGCCATCTGGAGCTCGTAGTCGAAGTCGCTGACGGCGCGCAGCCCCTTGACGATCGCGGGGATGTCGCGCTGCTTGCAGAAGTCGACGAGGAGGCCGTGGAAGGCCTCGACCCGGACGTTGGCGTAGTCGGCGGTGACCTCACGGATCAGGTCGATCCGCTCGTCGATCTCGAACAGGCCCTTCTTGGACTTGTTGATCATGACCGCGACGTAGACCTCGTCGTACAGACGGGAGGCGCGGCCAATGATGTCTAGGTGTCCGTTGGTGATGGGGTCGAACGACCCGGGACAGACGGCGCGGCGCAACTGGGTTCCCTCGCTCTCCGGTCCGGTCATCGTGCGTCTTCGCACGTAGAGGCGGCGCGACCGTACCAAAACGTGCCTTCGCCGTAACGGCGGGCCCGGAGGGCCGCGAAGCCGTCCGGCCACCGGAATTCGCCGCCTCGGGTGCTGCGCTCCACGGTGACGAGGGCTTCCGGCGCGAGCCAGCCTTCCGCGCGGAGTGTGAGCAGGATCTCGCGTAGATCGTCGTCGGTGACGGCGTACGGGGGGTCCAGGAAGACGATGTCGTACGGCTCCCCCGGCGGCGGCGACTTGACGATCTGCTCCGCTTTGCCCGATCTGACCTCGGCGCCGGGCAGCCCGAGGCTCTTCACGTTCTCGCGGACCGTGCGGGCCGCGCGGGCGTCGGCCTCGACGAGCAGGGTGTGGGCCGCGCCCCGGGAGAGGGCCTCCAGACCGACGGCGCCCGAACCGGCGTACAGGTCGAGGACCCGCTCGCCGTCCAGCGGGCCGCCGAGCAGGGACTCCCAGGTGGACAGCAGTCCCTCGCGCGCGCGGTCGGAGGTGGGGCGGGTGCCGGTGCCCGGCGGGACGGCGAGGCGGCGTCCGCCGGCGACGCCGGCGATCACGCGGGTCATCTGGGGTCCTTGTCCGTGGGGATACGTACGGGTCCAGTCTGTCAGGCGCCCCCACGGGCCGCGGCCCGCGCACGGCTCACGGCCTGCGACGGCTCCCGCCGGTGCCCCTCCGCGGCCCGGCCCTCCGCGGTGCGACCCTCCCCAGCCCGGCCCTCCGCGGTCCGACCCTCCGCGGCGCGGTCCGGCCTTCCGCGGTCCGATCCGGCTCCGGGCGGCCGGAGGCACGACCAAGCGCCGGGCGCCGGGCGCCGGGCGCCGGGCGCCGGACCTGCCAGGCCCGTGTCGGCCACTGCCGCCGGTGGCCCAGCCCTGGATCGCACCAGCCCCGGCCTCCGGGCGGCCGAAACCACGACCGGGGCCGCCCGGCGCCCGGCGCCGGGACCAGCCAGGCCCGTATCGGCCACTGCCACCGGAGGCCCAGACCTGGATCGCACCAGCCCCGGCCTCCGGGCGGCCGAAACCACGACTGGGGCCGCCCGGCGCCGGAGGCCCTGCCAGGTCCGCCGGGCGTCGGAGGCCCTGCCGGGGCCGTCGGGCAGCCGGCTCGGTGTGGGATCGGTCGGGGCGATACGGCGGCCGGTCCCGTCGGCTGCCCGGCCCTGGGCCGGGCAGCCGAGGTGCGGCCCGGCCGGGGCGTGGTCCGGGGG
>NZ_VJZD01000180.1 GCF_009377175.1 Streptomyces adustus | reverse complement strand
CATAGTGTTTCGGTGGTTATAGCGTGAGGGAAACGCCCGGTTACATTCCGAACCCGGAAGCTAAGCCTCACAGCGCCGATGGTACTGCAGGGGGGACCCTGTGGGAGAGTAGGACGCCGCCGAACAAATTTTGAGAAAACCCCCGTGCCTTTCGGCACGGGGGTTTTCTGCGTTTAGGCTCGACCTCATGCGCTACGACCTGATTATTTTCGACAACGACGGAGTCCTCGTCGACAGCGAGCCGATCTCCAACCGGCTTTTGGCGGCCTACCTGACGGAACTCGGGCACCCCACCTCGTACGAGGACTCCATCCGTGACTACATGGGATCCGCGATGCACCGGATCCATGACCTCGTCCAGGAGCGCACGGGCCGGCAGTTGCCCCCGGACTTCGACGACGTCTTCCATGCGCGGGTGTTCGCCGCCTTCGAGCGGGAGTTGAAGCCCGTGCCCGGAGTCGCCGACGTCCTGTCGAAGCTGACGGCGGACGGCGTGCCCTACTGCGTGGCTTCGTCGGGCAGCCACGAACGGATCCGGGTGGGACACCGCACGACCGGGCTCGACCGCTGGTTCGACGAGGACCGGATCTTCAGCTCCCAGGACGTCGGGCGGGGAAAGCCGGCGCCGGACCTCTTCCTGTACGCGGCCGAACGGATGGGCGTCCCGCCGCGGAAGTGCGTCGTCATCGAGGACAGTCCCCTCGGGGTGCAGGCGGCCGTCGCGGCCGGGATGGACGTGTACGGGCTCACCGCCATGACACCCGTGGAGCGCCTCGCCGGGGCCAACCAACTCTTCTCGGATCACGGCGAGTTGGCTGACCTGCTGGTGTGACCCCGGGCAGCGCGGTGTGCTGACATTTGTCATGCGGAGCTCCGGACGATCGTTTCTACTGGCGGACCGGGCCCGAGCGGGAAGCTGAGGGCATGACGACGAACACCGAGAGCCAGAGCCAGAGCAAGGCCGCCAACTTCGCGCCGCTCCTCGTGGACGTGGCGGTGCCGATCGGGTCGTACTACCTGTTCAAGAACGGGTTCGGGACGAGCACGCTGATGGCGCTCGCACTCAGCAGCGTCGCGCCGGCCGTGCGCACCGTGTGGAGCCTGGCCAAGGAGCGCACGGTCAACGCCTTCGCCATGCTGATCCTCTGCGTCAACGTGGTCGCCCTGCTGCTCAGCTTCGTCGCCGGCGACCCGCGGCTGATGCTCGCCAAGGACAGCGGCGTCAGCAGCGTCATCGCCATCGGAGTCCTGGTCTCCGTGGTCATGGGGAAGCCGATGATGACCCCTGCCATGAAGCCCTGGCTGGTGAAGGGCGACGCGGGGCGGGAGGCCGCCTGGGCGCGGCTCCAGGCGGGTTCGCCGGGCTTCCGGCGGGCCGAGCGGGTCTTCTCGCTGGTGTGGGGTGTGGTGCTGCTCGCGGAGTGCGTCGTGCGGGTCGTGGGCGCGTACACGCTGCCCGTGGACACGATGGTCTGGCTCGGCTCGGTGATCCTGGTCGTCGGGATGACCCTCGGGTTCCTGATCAGCGGTGCGCTGGCCGCCGGTCCCATGGCGCACATGGTCATCGCCGAGGCCGGGTGCGAGGGTGCGGTGGTCGCCGGTTCCGGCCCGGCCGCGTCCGCCGGAACCCGCGGATCGGTCCCGGCGGTCGCCGCCACCAGGTAAAGCTGAGCGAAATTCATCTTTGGCTTGATCTACCCACAGGTAGCCCGGGGCCCTACGCTCGCCGCCATGACAGATGTGCTGCGGCGCGGTAGGGCCTCTTTGGCGTTCAGTTTCTTCGCCCAGGGCGCCGCCTTCGCCCTTCTCGTGACGCGGATCCCGGCCATCCAGGACCGGTACGGCGTCTCGGACGCGCTCCTGCCCGCCTTTCTCGCCGCCGTTCCCGTCCTCGCGGGCGTCGGCAGTGTGACGACCGAGCAGCTGGTGAAGCGAATACCGCCGAGCCGGCTGCTGCGTTGGTCCCAGCCGGTCGTGCTGCTGGCGCTGCTCGGTGTCGGAGCCGGGGACCGGATGGTCGAGCTGGCGATCGCGCTGGCCGCGTTCGGGCTGGCCGTGGGTGCGCTGGACGCGTCGATGAACATGCTCGGGGTGAGCCTCCAGCGGGCGTACGGGCGCAGCATCATGCTCAGCTTCCACGCCGTGTACAGCCTGGGCGGGATCGTGGGCGCCTCGCTGGCGTGGGTGGGCGCGCACTGGCATCTGGCGCTGTGGGTGTCGTATCTGCCGGTGGTGGCGGTGCTGCTGCCGGCCGCGCTGGTCGGCAGCCGGTGGTACGTCGACGGGGACCCCGGGTCGGTGGACGGCGAGAGCGGCGCCGAGTCGGGCGCCGGGAGCGGTCTGGTGTTCAAGCTGCTGCTTCCGCTGTGCCTGGTGATGACCTTCGCGTACATCGGTGACTCGACCGTCTCCAACTGGAGCGCGAAGTACCTCCAGGACACCCTGGGGAGCTCGGAGCAGCTGGCGACCGTCCCGTACAACGTGTACATGGTGACGACGCTGCTCGGGCGGACGATCGGGGACTTCGGGGTACGTCGGTTCGGGGCCGCGGCGGTGGTGCGGCTGGGCGCGCTGGTGGCGGCGGCCGGGTTCGCCGTGGTGGCCGGGGCGCCCGGGGCGTGGGTCGGGATGCTCGGGTTCACCCTGCTGGGTCTGGGGCTGTGCGTGCTGGTACCGCAGACCTTCGCCGCCGCCGGACGGCTGTTCCCGGGGGCGTCGGACGCGGCGATCGCGCGGCTGAACATCTTCAACTACGTCGGATTCCTGATCGGTTCGCCGCTGGTGGGCGCGCTCGGGGACGCCTGGAGCTACCGCGGGGCGATGCTCGTACCGATGGTGTTGGTGCTGGTGACGTTGGTGTACGCCAGGTCGTTCGCCGCGCGACCGGACCGATACGGTGACGGGCATGAGCGGCCGCGCACAGCTGATGTGGGACGAGGCAGTAACGGGCTATGACTTCGGTCCGGACCATCCGATGGATCCGGTCCGGCTCGCCCTGACCCGGAGCCTGGTCGGTGCCTTCGGGCTGGACAAGGACGTCGACGTGGTCGCGGCGAAGCCGGCCGGGGAGTCGACCCTGCGGCTCGTCCACCGGGGGGACTACGTCGAGGCGGTGAAGGCCGCGTCGGCGGATCCCGCGGCGGCCGACCAGGCGTACGGGCTGGGGACGGAGGACGATCCCGCCTTCGCCCGGATGCACGAGGTGTCGGCGCTGATCGCGGGCCAGTCGGTGGGGGCGGCGGAGGCGGTGTGGCGCGGGGACGCGCTGCACGCGGTGAACTTCGCGGGCGGGCTGCACCACGCGATGCCCGGCTCCGCCTCCGGGTTCTGCGTCTACAACGACGCCGCGCTCGCGATCGCGCGGCTGCTGGAACTGGGTGCCGAGCGGGTCGCGTACGTGGATGTCGACGTGCATCACGGCGACGGGGTGCAGGCGGCCTTCTGGGAGGACCCGCGGGTGCTGACGATCTCGTTGCACGAGCATCCCCGGACGCTGTTCCCGCAGACGGGGTGGCCGCAGGAGACGGGGGCGGAGGGTGCCGCGGGCACGGCGGTGAACGTGGCGCTGCCGGCCGGGACCGGGGACGCGGGGTGGCTGCGGGCGTTCCACGCGGTCGTACCGGAGCTGATCGCGGACTTCCGGCCGCAGGTGCTGGTGAGCCAGCACGGGGCCGACACGCACTTCGAGGATCCGCTCGCGCATCTGGCGGTGTCGCTGGACGCGCAGCGGGCCGTGCAGCTCGCCTGTCACGAGCTGGCGCACACGTACGCCGACGGGCGCTGGGTCGCGCTGGGCGGGGGCGGGTACGCCGTGGTGGAGGTCGTGCCGCGGTCGTGGACGCATCTGGTGGGCATCGCGGCGGGGCGGGAGATCGCCCCGGAGACGGTGATTCCGGAGAGCTGGCGGCAGGAAGTGTTCGCGCGGGCGCGGCAGTTGGCGCCGATGCGGATGACCGACGGGCGGTGGCCGGTGGCTTGGGCGGACTGGGAGTCCGGGTACGACCCGGCCGATCGTCTGGACCAGGCGGTGCTTGCCACGCGGCGGGCGGTGTTTCCGTTGCGGGGGATGCTGGCGTAGTCGCGCCGCTGGGGGTGTTGTGACCTGCGGGTGCGTCGTGGCTTGTCGCGCAGTTCCCCGCGCCCCTGGGTGGGTCACCGGAAAGCCTCCCGATCAGGGGCCGTCCCCGGCCGGACCCCTCCTGGCCCGCCGGGAGGGCTCCGCGCGGGTGCGTCGTGGCTTGTCGCGCAGTTCCCCGCGCCCCTGGGTGGGCCACCGGAAGGCCTCCCGATCAGGGGCCGTCCCCGGCCGGAAGCGCCCCTGGGTGGACCGCCGGAAGGCCTCCCGGCAAGGGGCCGCCCCCGGCCCTGAGAGCCGCGCCCCTGGCCCGCCCGGCGGGCCCCGCGCCCCTTGCGGGGCCCGACAGAAGGCTTCCCGGTCGGGGAGCCGACCCGGCCGGAAGGCCACCTCGTTCGCTCGGAAGAGCCCGTTTCCCAACGTGACCTAAGGAATCCGCATGTCCACTCATCCCGAAGCCGCCGCCCTGCTCGCGCGGTCCCATCGGCTCGGCGCCGATCCCCGCAACACCAACTACGCGGGCGGCAACACCTCCGCGAAGGGCTCCGACACCGACCCGGTCACCGGTGGTGACATCGAGCTGATGTGGGTCAAGGGCTCGGGCGGCGACCTCGGCACGCTCACCCAGGACGGTCTCGCCGCCCTGCGGCTGGACCGGCTGCGGGCCCTCGCCGGCGTCTACCCGGGCGTCGAACGCGAGGACGAGATGGTGGCCGCGTTCGACTACTGCCTGCACGGCAAGGGCGGTGCGGCCCCCTCCATCGACACCGCGATGCACGGGCTCGTGGACGCCGCCCACGTGGACCATCTGCACCCGGACTCGGGGATCGCGCTGGCGTGCGCCGCGGACGGCGAGAAGCTGACCGCCGAGTGCTTCGGCGACACGGTGGTGTGGGTGCCCTGGCGGCGGCCCGGCTTCCAGCTCGGACTGGACATCGCCGCGGTCAAGGCGGCCAACCCGCAGGCGATCGGCTGCGTCCTCGGCGGGCACGGCATCACCGCCTGGGGCGACACCTCCGAGGAGTGCGAGCGCAACTCGCTGCACATCATCCGCACCGCCGAGGCGTTCCTGGCCGAGCGGGGCAGGCCGGAGCCGTTCGGAGCGGTGATCGAGGGCTACGGGGCGCTGCCCGAGGCCGAGCGGCGCGAGCGCGCTGCGGCCCTGGCGCCGTACGTGCGTGCCGTCGCCTCGAAGGACCGGCCGCAGGTCGGGCACTTCGACGACTCCGACACCGTGCTCGACTTCCTCGCGCGCGCCGAGCACCCGCGGCTCGCCGCCCTGGGCACCTCCTGCCCCGACCACTTCCTGCGCACCAAGGTGCGGCCGCTGGTCCTGGACCTGCCGCCGGGTGCCCCGCTCGACGAGGCGGTCGCGCGGCTGAAGGAGCTGCACGCCGAGTACCGCGAGGAGTACGCCGGCTACTACCGGCGGCACGCCGGGCCCGACTCCCCCGCGATGCGCGGCGCCGACCCGGCGATCGTGCTCGTGCCGGGCATCGGCATGTTCTCCTTCGGCAAGGACAAGCAGACCGCGCGGGTGGCCGGCGAGTTCTACCTCAACGCGATCAACGTGATGCGCGGCGCCGAGGCGGTGTCGACGTACGCGCCGATCGAGGAGTCGGAGAAGTTCCGCATCGAGTACTGGGCGCTGGAGGAGGCCAAGCTCCAGCGGATGCCGAAGCCCAAGCCGCTCGCCACGCGCGTGGCCCTGGTCACCGGCGCGGGCAGCGGCATCGGCAAGGCGATCGCGCACCGGCTGGTCGCCGCGGGCGCCTGTGTCGTCGTCGCCGACCTGAACGCGGAGAACGCGGCCGCGGTCGCCGAGGAGCTCGGCGGCCCGGACAGGGCCGTGGCGGTGACCGTCGACGTCACCTCGGAGGAGCAGATCGCCGACGCGGTCGCGGCGGCCCTGCTGGCCTTCGGCGGCATCGACCTGGTGGTCAACAACGCCGGGATCTCGCTGTCCAAGCCGCTGCTGGAGACCACCGCGAAGGACTGGGACCTCCAGCACGACATCATGGCCCGCGGCTCCTTCCTGGTCTCGCGCGAGACGGCCCGGGTGATGATCGCCCAGGAGCTGGGCGGCGACATCGTCTACATCGCGTCCAAGAACGCCGTCTTCGCCGGTCCGAACAACATCGCCTACTCCGCGACCAAGGCCGACCAGGCCCACCAGGTGCGGCTGCTCGCCGCCGAGCTGGGCGAGCACGGCATCCGCGTCAACGGCGTCAACCCGGACGGGGTCGTGCGCGGCTCCGGGATCTTCGCGGCCGGCTGGGGTGCCCAGCGGGCAGCCGTGTACGGGGTGGAGGAGGAGAAGCTGGGCGAGTTCTACGCGCAGCGGACCCTGCTCAAGCGCGAGGTGCTGCCCGAGCACGTCGCCAACGCCGTGTTCGCCCTCACCGGCGGCGACCTGACCCACACCACCGGACTGCACGTCCCCGTCGACGCGGGTGTGGCGGCCGCGTTCCTGCGATGAGCGCCGTCGACACGCCGTACACGGTGCGGTCGTACGCCGCGGTCGACCTCGGCGCGTCCAGCGGGCGCGTCATGGTCGGCCGGGTGGGCCCGGACCTCCTGGAGCTGTCCGAGGCGCACCGCTTCCCCAACCGGCCGGTCCGGGTGCCGGAGGGGCTGCGCTGGGACATCCTCGGGCTGTACGCGGGAGTGCTGGAGGGGCTGCGGGCGGCCGGGGCCGGCCGCGGCGGCCGGCTGGACTCCGTCGGCATCGACAGCTGGGCGGTGGACTACGGACTGCTGGACGCGGACGGCGCACTGCTCGGCAACCCCGTGCACTACCGCGACGCCCGCACCGAGGGAGTCGCGGAGAAGGTCTGGGCGACCGTCCCGGCCGCCGAGCTGTACGCGCACACCGGGCTCCAGTACGCCCCCTTCAACACCCTGTACCAGCTCACGGCGGCCCAGGGTTCGGCCCAACTCGCCCATGCCAAGCACCTGTTGCTGGTTCCGGACCTGCTGGCGTACTGGCTGACCGGCGAGCAGGGCACCGAGCTGACCAACGCCTCGACGACCCAGCTGATCGATCCCCGCACGCGCGAGTGGTCGTACGACGTCGCCGCCCGGCTGGGTGTCGACCTCGGCCTGTTCGCGCCGCTGCGCCGGCCCGGCGACCCGGCGGGTCTGCTGCGGCAGGAGGTGCTGGAGGAGACCGGGCTGAGCGGTCCGGTGCCGGTCACGGCGGTCGGCTCGCACGACACGGCGTCCGCGGTGGCCGCGGTGCCCGCGACGGGCGAGCGGTTCGCGTACATCTGCACCGGCACCTGGTCGCTGGCCGGTCTCGAACTGGACGCGCCGGTGCTGACCGAGGAGAGCCGGGCCGCCAACTTCACCAACGAGCTGGGGCTGGACGGCACGGTCCGCTATCTGCGCAACATCATGGGGCTGTGGCTGCTCCAGGAGTGCGTACGGGCCTGGGGCGATCCCGACCTGGGCGAGCTGCTGCGCGAGGCGGCCGAAGCGGCGCCGCTGCGCTCGGTGGTGGACGCGGGCGACGCGGCCTTCCTGGCGCCCGGCCGGATGCCGGAGCGGATCGCCGAGGCCTGCCGGGCCGCGGGCGAACCCGTGCCGCGCACCCGGGCCGAGACCACGCGCTGCATCCTCGACTCGCTCGCCCTGGCCCACCGCCGGGCCGTCGAGGAGGCCCAGCGGCTGGCGGACCATCCGGTCGACGTCGTGCACATCGTCGGCGGCGGCACCCGCAACGCCCTGCTGTGCCAGCTGACCGCCGACGCCTGCGGGCTGCCCGTGGTGGCCGGCCCGACGGAGGCCGCCGCGCTCGGCAACGTCCTGGTGCAGGGCCGGGCCCATGGGGTGGTCGGCGACCTCGCCGACATGCGGGGTCTGCTGGCCCGTACCCAGCCGCTGACCCGCTACGAACCGCGCGGCGACCCGGCCGTGTGGCGCGCGGCGCAGGCCCGGCTCGGCACGCGCTGAGCCGGGGCTCGCCCCGCTTCCCCCGACTCCCCGCTTCCCCTGCTGGTCCGCGCCTCCCCACTACGCTCGACGCGCGGGGGGAGGCGCCCAGCACTCATCCGATGATCCATGCGATCCATGACTAGGAGCCGCGATGCGTGTCGCACTGTTCCTGACCTGTGTCAACGACACGCTCTATCCGGACACCGGCCGCGCGGTGGTGAAGCTCCTGACCAGACTGGGCGTCGACGTCGACTTCCCGGCGGCGCAGACGTGCTGCGGACAGGCGCACTACAACACCGGCTACCGGCACGAGGCGGAGCCGCTGGCCCGGCATTTCGCCGATGTCTTCGGTGAGTACGACGCGATCGTGACCCCCTCGGGGTCGTGCGGGGCGATGGTGCGGGAGCTGTACCCGCGGATGGGCGAGCGGGCGCGGGCCGAGGGGCGCGGGGACTCCCTCGCCGCCACGCTGGCTCCGGTGGTGCCGAAGACGTACGAACTGTCGGAATTCCTGGTCGACGTGCTCGGGGTGACGGACGTGGGGGCCTACTACCCGCACACCGTGACCTACCACCCGACCTGCCACGGGCTGCGCAGCCTGGGCCTGGGCGACCGTCCCCGGCGGCTGCTGGGCGCCGTGAAGGGGCTGGAACTCGTCGAACTGCCGGGCGCCGAGGAGTGCTGCGGGTTCGGCGGCACCTTCGCCGTGAAGAACGCCGACGTCTCGGCCGCGATGGGCGCGGACAAGGTGCGCAACGCCGAGTCCACCGGCGCCGAGGTGCTGTGCGCGGCCGACAACTCCTGCCTGATGCACATCGGCGGGACCATGACCAGGCTGCGCGCCGGCATCCGGCCGGTGCACCTCGCGGAGATCCTGGCGAGCACCGAGGAGGAACCGGCCGTATGAGCGGGACGTTCGTGGGAATGCCGGCCTTCCCCGTGGCCGCGCGCGAGGCCGTCGGCGACGGGACGCTGCGCGCCAATCTGCGGCACGCCACGCACACCATCCGGGCCAAGCGGGCGAACGCCGTGGCCGAGGTGTCCGACTGGGCCGCGCTGCGCGAGGCGGGCAAGCAGATCAAGGACCACACGCTGCGCCGTCTCGACGACTACCTCGTGCAGTTGGAGGAGGCCGTCACCGCGGCCGGCGGCGTCGTCCACTGGGCCGCCGACGCCGACGAGGCCAACCGGATCGTGACCGCTCTGGTCAAGGAGACCGGCGAGTCGGAGGTCGTCAAGGTCAAGTCGATGGCCACCCAGGAGATCGGCCTCAACGAGGCGCTGGAGGCCGAGGGCATCCGCGCCTACGAGACCGATCTCGCCGAGCTGATCGTGCAGTTGGGCAAGGACCGGCCGTCGCACATCCTGGTCCCGGCGATCCACCGCAACCGCGGCGAGATCCGCGACATCTTCGCCCGCGAGATGGGCGAGTGGGGAAGGGCCGCCCCCGAGGGGCTCACCGACACCCCCGCCGAGCTCGCCGAGGCGGCCCGGCTGCATCTGCGGGAGAAGTTCCTGCGCGCCAAGGTCGGGATCTCCGGGGCCAACTTCATGGTCGCCGAGACCGGCACGCTCGTGGTCGTCGAGTCGGAGGGCAACGGGCGGATGTGCCTGACCCTGCCCGAGACGCTGATCTCGGTGGTCGGCATCGAGAAGATCGTGCCGACCTGGCGCGACCTGGAGGTGTTCCTCCAGACCCTGCCCCGCTCCTCCACGGCCGAGCGGATGAACCCGTACACCTCGACGTGGACCGGCACCAGTGACGGGGACGGGCCGCGCGTCTTCCATCTGGTGCTGCTGGACAACGGCCGCACCGACACCCTCGCCGACGAGGTCGGCCGCCAGGCGCTGCGCTGCATCCGCTGCTCGGCGTGCCTCAACGTCTGCCCGGTGTACGAGCGGGCCGGCGGCCACGCGTACGGCTCGGTCTACCCGGGCCCGATCGGCGCGATCCTCAGCCCCCAGCTCAGGGGCACCGCGAGCGAGATCGACGCCTCGCTGCCGTACGCCTCCTCGCTGTGCGGCGCCTGCTACGAGGTCTGCCCCGTCGCCATCGACATCCCCGAGGTGCTGGTGCATCTGCGCGAACGGATCGCGGAGGGCGGCGAGGTGACGCGCGAGGGCAACAAGGTGGTGCTGAGGCCCGCGAAGGGCCACGCCGCCGAACGGGCGGCGATGCGGGCGGCGCGCTGGGCGTTCGCCCGGCCGGGCGTCCTGCGTGCCGGGCAGCGGCTCGCCTCCCGCACCCGGCGGCTGCATCCGCGGTCCCTGCCCGGTCCCGGCCGGGCCTGGAGCGCGACCCGGGACCTGCCGCCGGTGCCCGCGGAACCGTTCCGCGACTGGTGGCAGCGTACGAACGGCGGAAAGGACGGCGCGAAGTGAGCAGCAGGGAACGGATCCTGGGCCGGGTGCGGCGGGCGCTCGCCGACGTGCCGCGGGACGACACTCCGTACGAGCGGGCGGTGGAGCGCGCCTATCTGCGCGAGCACGGCGGTCTGGGCGTCGAGGCGACGGTGGACCTGCTGGCGGAGAACCTCGCGGACTACCGGGCGATCGTGCACCGCGCCACCGAGGAGGAACTGCCGGCCGTCATCATGCGGCTGCTCGCTGAGCACGGGTCGCCGTACGTGCTGGTGCCGCCGGGGCTGCCGCCGGAGTGGCTGTCCGCGGGCGGCCCCACCCGGGTCGACGACCGGGCCGAGAGCACGCCCGCCGAACTCGACGGGGTGGCGAGCGTGGTCACCGGCTGCGCCGTCGCGATCGCCGAGACCGGGACGATCGTCCTGGACGGCGGACCGGAGCAGGGCCGCCGCCGGATCACCCTGATCCCGGACCACCACATCTGTGTCGTACGGGTCCCCGACCAGGTCGTGGCATCCGTGCCGCAGGCCCTCGGACGCCTCGACCCGGCGCGCCCGCTGACCTGGATCTCCGGCCCCTCCGCCACCAGCGACATCGAGCTGGACCGGGTGGAGGGCGTGCATGGCCCTCGCACGCTGGAGGTGGTGCTGGTCGGCGGCGAGTGACGGGCCGGGCCACGGGGTGCCTGACCCACCCTGCGGCCCGGCCTCGGCTTCACCGGGGAGCACCCGGCCTTGGCTTCACCGGGGAGCAGGTGACAGCATGGGTGAGCAAGCGCTTGGCCAGTAATCTGCACAGTCAAGCGGCACGCGCCTGGACGGACGACCGGAGCCCGGTTCGCCCACGACCACCGGAGGCCCCCGTTGTTCACGTCCGTCGACGATGTCACCGCCCGCCTGGCGGCGACCGGCTATCTGGCCTCCCCCGCCGTGGCGACCGCCGTCTTCCTCGCCGACCGCCTCGGCAAGCCCCTGCTGGTGGAGGGCCCCGCGGGCGTCGGCAAGACGGAGCTCGCCAAGGCCGTGGCCCGGGTGGCCGAGGCCCGGCTGGTCCGGCTCCAGTGCTACGAGGGCGTGGACGAGTCACGCGCGCTGTACGAGTGGAACCACGCCAAGCAGTTGCTGCGCATCAGCGCCGGGCGCGACGAGAGCTGGGACGAGGCGCGCACGGACATCTTCAGCGAGGAGTTCCTGCTCCCCCGCCCGCTGCTGACCGCGATCCGCGGCGACGAGCCGACGGTCCTGCTGATCGACGAGACCGACAAGGCCGACATCGAGGTGGAGGGCCTGCTGCTGGAGGTGCTCAGCGACTTCCAGATCACCGTTCCCGAGCTCGGGACGATCACGGCGACCCGCCGCCCGTTCGTCGTGCTCACCTCCAACGCCGGCCGCGAGTTGTCCGAGGCGCTGCGCCGGCGCTGTCTGTTCCTGCACATCGGCTTCCCCGAGGAGGAGCTGGAGCGGCGGATCGTGCGGCAGAAGGTCCCGGAGCTGAGCGAGGCGCTCACGGCGTCGGTGGTCCGGGTGGTCGGCGCGCTGCGCGCGATGGACCTGCGCAAGGTGCCGTCGGTCGCCGAGACCGTCGACTGGGCGCACACCCTGCTCGCGCTCGGTGCCGACACCCTCGACGAGGACGTCGTACGCGCCAGCCTGGGGGTGCTCCTCAAGCACCAGGACGACATCCTCAAGGCGGGCGCCAAGCTCGACCTGGACGCCGTATGACCGCGTCGACGGACGGCATGACCGTGCCGGCGGACGACGTGGCGGCCCGGCTGACGGGCTTCGTCGCCGCGCTGCGCGCCCACGGTCTGCGCGTCGGCACCGGAGAGACCGTGGACGCGGCACAGGCGGTGGCCGCCCTGGGCCTGGCCGACCGTGACCTGCTGCGGGCGGGCCTGGCCGCGACGCTCCTGCACACGGAGGGCCAGCGGCGGGTGTTCGACCCGGTCTTCGACCTCTACTTCCCGAGCCGGATCGGGGCGCCGACCGTCGAGGCTCCCGCGGACCGGGAGGACCTGCGCGAACGGCTCGCGCTGGCCCTGGCCGCCGACGACGCGGCGCTGCTGGGACGGCTGGCGGCCGAGGCGGTCGACGGCTTCGGCGGGTACGGGAGTTCGCCGGGCTCGGACGGCTGGTCGTCGTACCAGGCCCTCGACCGGATCCGGCCGCAGACCCTGTTCGCGCGGGTCCGGGACGACGTCCGCGCGCGGAGCGGTGGCTCCGGGTTCGCCGACCGGTTGCTGGACGACGAGATCCGGCGGCGGATCGAGACCTTCCGGGGGCAGGTGGCGACGGAGGCGCGACGGCGGGTGGCCGAGCGGCGCGGCCGCGACGAGATCGCCCGGCGCGCGGTGGCCCCGAGCGCCGACCGGGTGGACTTCCTGTTCGCCGGGCGGGACCGGCTGGCCGAGCTGCGCCGGAGCGTGCAACCGCTCGCCCGCAAGCTGGCCACCCGGCTGGCCGCGCGCCGCCGCCGGGCCGCCCGCGGCACCATCGATCTGCGGCGGACGCTGCGCGGTTCGCTGTCCACGGGCGGGGTGCCGATGCGGCCGGTGCTGCGCCGACGGCGGCCGGTCCGCCCCGAGCTGGTGCTGCTGTGCGATGTGTCGGGCTCGGTGTCCGGATTCTCGGACTTCACGATGCTGCTGGTGCAGGCGCTGCACGAGCAGTTCAGCAAGGTGCGGGTGTTCGCCTTCGTCAACCGGGTCGACGAGGTGACCGGTCTGCTGGTGCGCGGCGCGGCCGACCCCGAGGGCCTGAGCGCGCGCATCCGGGCGGAGGCGACCCTGACCGGCTGGCACGGCAGCAGCGACTACGGCGTCGCGCTGGGCGAGTTCGCGGAGCGGTACGAGGCCGCGGTCGGGCCGCGCACGACCGTCTTCGTGCTGGGTGACGGCCGGACGAACATGAGCGACCCGAATCTGGCGGCCGTGCGCCGGATCGGCGAGCGCGCCCGCCGCCTGTACTGGCTCAATCCGGAGCCGCGGGCCCAGTGGGGCACCGGCGACTCGGCCGCCGCGGCGTACGCGGAGCTGGTCGAGATGCACGAGTGCCGCAACGTACGGCAGTTGGAGGCGTTGGTGGGGCGGCTGCTGCCGGTGTGACCGTCAGGCCGGTTCCGCGCAGAGGGCGGCGAAGCGGGCGGCGTCGATGTTCCCGCCGGAGACGATCACACCGACCCGGGGCGGGAGGGGGCCCGCGCGGCGCGCGAGCAGCGCGGCCAGCGGGGTGGCGCCGCTCGGCTCGACGACCGTCTTCAGCCGTTCGAAGGCGAACCGCATCGCGTCCCTGATCTCGTCGTCGGAGACCAGCGCGATGTCGTCGACGAGCCGGCGGTTGACGGCGAAGGTCAGTTCGCCGGGGGTGTGCAGGGCCTGGCCGTCGGCGATGGTGCGCGGCACGGGGACGGTGACCCGCCGGCCCGCGGCCAGCGAGCGCCGGGTGTCGTCCCCGGCCTCCGGTTCGACGCCCGTCACCCGGATGCCCGGGCGCAGCCCCTTGGCCGCGGTGGCGCTGCCGGCGATCAGCCCGCCGCCGCCGACCGGTACCACCAGCAGGTCCAGCTCGCCGACCTCCTCCAGGAGTTCCAGGGCGGCGGTGCCCTGGCCCGCCATCACATCCGGATGGTCGTAGGGCGGGACGAGCGTGAGACCGCGCTCGGCGGCCAGGGCCTCGGCGATGACGACCCGGTCGCCGGTGTAGCGGTCGTACGTGACGATCTCTGCGCCGTAGCCGGCGGTCGCGTCCCGCTTGGAGCGCGGGGCGTCCTCGGGCATCACGATGACGGCGGTGGTGCCCAGTTCGCGGGCGGCCAGGGCGACCGCCTGGGCGTGGTTGCCCGAGGAGTAGGCGGCGACGCCCCGGGCGAGCTGCGCGGGGGCGAGCCGGGAGAGCGCGTTGTAGGCGCCGCGGAACTTGAAGGCCCCGACGCGCTGGAGGTTCTCGCACTTGAGGAACACCTCCGCGCCGACCAGGCCGTCGAGGGTCCTGGAGCGCAGGACCGGTGTGCGGTGGGCGACGCCCTTGAGCCGCGCGGCGGCGTCGAGGACGTCGTCGAGGGTGATGGGCAGGGGTGCGGCGGCGGTCACGGCTGTACTCCCTCGTCGGTCCGGTCGGTGGCGGGGGTGGCCGCGGCCGGGTTGGAGGCGGCCGTGGCGGGTGCGGGTGAGCCCGGTGCGGGTGAGCCGGGTTCCGGGCCCGTCGCTCTCGACTGCGAGAGATAGGTGTAGGCGGACGCGCGCGAGATGCCGAGGCGGGAGGCGACCTGCTCGACGGAGCGCCGCACCGCGAACACGCCGCGTTCGTCCAGTCCGCGGAACAGCTCCAGGCGCTGCGGGCGGTCCAGCGCGGCCCAGGGCTGGTGGTGGCGCGACTGATGCGTGTCGAGGATGGCGTCGACGACCGAGTCGATGTCGTTGCCGTACGTCGTGACGGGCGGCTCGGCGGTGCCGCCCCCGAATCCCGCGAGTGCGCCGAGCAGGGCGTGGGCCTGGCCGACCGCGGTCACGTCCACGTTGACGCAGAGCGCGCCGAACACGGCGCCCGTGGAGTCGCGCAGCACCATCGTGGACGCCTTGACGAGGGCTCCGGAGCCGGTCCGGGTCAGATAGTTGAGCTCGTCGGACGCGTGGTCGCCGCGGGCCAGCACCCGCATGCCGATCTCGCTCATCGCCCCGCCCACCGCACGGCCCGTCACCGAACCCGCGACGGCGACCACCGAGTGCTCCGGACGCCGGTAGTCGTGCAGCACCACCTCGCACACCGGCCCGAAGGTCGCCACGATCCCGTCGAGGACCGGGGCCAGGGCGCCGAGGATCGCGTCCCGCTCCCGCTCCCGGTTCGGATCCGTCATCCGCGTCCCCCTGACATCCGGTGTCTGGATTTTCAGTCCAATCTCTGTACGAAAAATCTAACCCGAAGGCGGGGGAAACGGCAAGGGCAGACCCGGTGGGGTCTGCCCTTGCCGTACCGCGCCCGCGCGGCGGGACGTACTCGCTCCGGGGCCGGTCAGGCGGCCAGGATCTTCTCCTTCGCGCGGCGGAACTCCTCGTCCGTGATGTCTCCCTTGCTCCGCAGCTCGGACAGCTTGGCGAGCTGGTCGGCGCTGCTGGGCGTGGTGGCGGTCTGCCGGATGTAGCTGTCGAACTCCGCCTTCTGCGCCTGTGCCTGTTCGATCTGGCGGCGGCCCATGTTCTTGCCACGCGCGATGACGTAGACGAACACACCGAGGAAGGGCAGCACCACGACGAAGACCAGCCAGCCCGCCTTGCCCCAGCCGCCGAGCGAGTCGTCACGGAAGATGTCGACGATGATGCGGAAGAGCAGGACGAACCACAGGATCCACAGGAAGAACCACAGCATGGTCCAGAACGTGCTCAGCAGCGGGTAGTCGTAGGCGAGGTACACGTTTCCGTCCACTTTCCGTCCTCCTCCGTACGGGGCGGTCGCCCGTCGTCGGTTCGTGCGCATCCAGCGTGGGCGGTGGACCGCCCGGCCGCCTCACCCGGGACGGGTGAGCTTCCTCGGTGGTCAGAAGGTGAGTCCGCGGTCCTTCGCGGCCCTGCTGAGCCCGGCTCTCAGGGTGAACGCCACGCCCACCTCCAGCAGGCCAAGCAGTACGAGCCACAGGCCGAGCAGCCGGGTCAGGACGACCGCGGACTCGGTGGGCAGGGCGAGCACCACGATTCCCGCGGCGACCCCGAGCGCGCCCGCGCCGAACAGGATGCCGCGGTGCGGCAGGCCCTTGGCGGCGACAGCCAGGTAGACGGTGACCATGCCGGACACCAGCCAGGTCACGCCGACGATCAGGGAGAGCGCGGCGATCGTCTGGAGCGGGTTGCGCAGGCACAGCACACCGGCCAGCACGAACAGCACCGCGAGCAGGAGCCGGGTGATCCGTTCGCCGTGGCTCTCCGGGCCGAAGGCCATGATGAATCGGAAGAACCCGGCGAGCAGCAGGTAGATGCCGATGATGACCGCCAGGATGTGCAGGGTCTCGTCGGGCCACACCAGGATCAGGATGCCGGGCAGCAGGGTCGCGAGTGCCGTGGCCAGGGCCCAGTGCCAGGACGAGCCGATGGCGCCGAGCACCCGCTCGGGGTCGTCCGCGCCGCTCGGGCCGTGCCGGGCGGGGGTGTGCTCCGGTCCGGCCGGAGGCGTCGGACGAGGCGGTACGGTCATGGCTCCTCCTCGTGTGCCGGTCGCCGGCCGGGAGTCGCGTCCCGGCGCGGCGAGGTCACGGACCGCTCGGTTTCAGCGTCTCCCCGGCCCTCGTCCCCCGGGATCACCCGAACCGGGTGACCCCGGCGCGGAAGCGCGCGGCGGCCGCCGCGCGGGACGGCGGCGGGCCGGTAGTTCACTGCGCCAGCCTTCGCATCTCCGCGAGGTGCAGGCCCAGCGACTGGAACCGGGCCAGCAGCCCGTACAGGTGCGCCTCGTCGACGACCGGCCCGAAGAGCAGGGTCTGGTCGGCCGCGACGACGTACTCCAGTTCGGGGAATGCCTTGGCCAGCGTTTTCGACATGTGTCCGTCGACACGGAACTCGTAGCGCATGGGCGGCCCTCCCCACGGGTGGCGTGCGCTGTCTCCCCCGCTCCACGATGGTCCGTCGCTCGACGGCGTACGGCCTCACCCTGGTGAGGTGAACCGGCGCCGGCCGGTCCCGTCAGTGCGTCAGCCCCACCTTCAGCGCGACGATCAGCAGCCCGATCACGAGATTGACGACCCCCGCGGAGACGGCCAGCGCCCAGGACGCACGCGCCTCCCGGGCGGCGGCGATCGACCATCCCACCTGCCCGGCCACCGCGACGGCCAGCGCCAGCCAGAGCGTGCCGGCCAGGTCCATGCCGAGCAGCGGACTGACGCCCACGGCGATCACGGGCGGCACCGCGGCGTTGACGATCGGCCACTCCTCCCGGCACACGGCCATGACGACGTGCCGGTCCAGGGACTGCCGGACCAGTCGCGCGCCGAACAGCTGGGCGTGCACGTGTGCGATCCAGAAGACCAGACCGGTGGCGAGCAGCAGCAACGCCAGTTCGAGCCGCGGGAGCGGGCCGAGGGTGCCCGCGCCCACCACGACCGAGGCGGCCAGCAGTGATCCGTAGATACCGCCCGTGTAGTCGGCATGCGTCCTGCTGGTGGCGCGCTCCTGCCGGATCCGCGCCTTCGTCGTGTCCCTGGACTTCGCCTTGGCCATCGTGTTCCTCCGGTGGTCAGGAGATCGTCTCGGTCCGGGGGTCCGCTGCCGCGCGGCGGGGCCGGACGGCCGGAAGGTGCGAGGTGGCCAGGAAGCTGACGAGGGTGATCCCGCCCGCCGCCAGGATCGCCACCCGCAGGCCCGCCAACTGCGCCTTCGCGTACGACTCGGTGAGCGCGTCGGCGTCGTCCCGGGACAGTCCGGCCTGCTCCGCGGCCGTGTGCACCTGCTGCGAACTGACGAATGCGATACCCGACTCCAGGGCGATGCCGGTCTGCTTGCGGGCCTCGGCCGAGATCCGCGGGTCGTCGGCGACGTGCACGGTGAACGCCTGGGCGAGAGCGCCCACGAGCAGGGAGCCGATGAGGGCGGTGCCCAGCGCGGAGCCGAGGTTCTGGGCGGTGTACTGGAGACCGCCGACCTCGCTGCGGCCCTCCTCGCCGACGCTGGACTGCACGACGTTGCCCAGCTGCGAGGCGAGCAGGCCCATTCCGACCCCGAGGACGGCCATCGCGGCCGCGAACTGGGTGTCGTCGATGACGGGCTCGATGGTGGCGAGCAGCCAGACGACGGCCAGCAGCAGGATCGTCAGCGCCAGCCGGACGACGGCCCGCGCGCCGATGCGCTGCCCGAGCCGGGAGGCGAGCACGGAGGCCAGGAGCATGGTGACGGAGACCGGCAGCAGGCGCAGTCCGGTCTGGAAGGCGTCGAAGCCCTGTACGACCTGGAGGTACAGGGGGATGGTGAAGAACAGTCCGAGCAGGATGAGGTTCTGGCTCAGCAGGACCATCAGCCCGGAACGCAGCACCGGCAGCCGCAGCAGGGCGAAGTGCACCAGGGGTTCCCCGCCCCGGGCCGCCAGGCGTCTCTCCCAGTGCTGGAAGCCCACCAGGACGGCGCCCCCGACCGCGATGACGAAGAAGGTCGGCGCGAAGCCCAGGACGGTGAAGGGAGCGTTGCGCGGCTGGACCCAGCCCCACGAGCCGCTCTGGAGGACACCGAGCACCACCAGCCCGAGTCCGCACGCGGAGAGCGCGGCGCCCACGCCGTCCAGCCCGTACCCGGGGTCGGTGCGGGGGGTCTTCGGGATCACCCGGTTGCAGCACAGGACGACCAGCACGACCACGACCTCACCGGCGAAGACCAGACGCCAGGTCAGATACGTGGTCACCCAGCCGCCCAGCAGAGGTCCGACCGCGATGCCGGCCCCCGCGAGGCCGCCGATGACCCCGTAGGCGACCGCGCGCTCCGGACCGCGGTAGTTCTCCGCGACGAGCGCGGCCATCGCGGGCAGCACCAGCGCGGCGCCGAGTCCCTCGATCACCGACCAGCCCAGGGCGAGCAACCAGAGGCTGGGGGCCACGGCCGTCAGGGCCGAGCCGACGGCGTAGACGGTGAGACCGGCGAAGAACAGCCGTCGGCGTCCCAGGATGTCCCCGAGCCGACCACCGACGATCATGAAAGCCGCCATGACCAGGGCGTAGAGCGTGATCACCGCCTGAATGGCCGTGACCTCGGTGTCGAAGTCCTCGACCAGTTGGCTGATGGACACGTTCATGACGGACGTGTCCAGCACCATCAGGAACTGGGCCGTACCGAGAACAGCCAGAGCGCGCCAGTGTGTCACGGTGTGCACCTCGCCGGATCAGCCGCGAACGGGGCGCGGGCAGCAGGGACGGAAGCAGGGTCAGGGGCGACGTAAGGGATGGGATCACAGCATCCCCAGCTCGCGGGCCCGGCGCAGGGCGTCGCCGCGCCGGTTCACCGAGAGTTTCCGGTAGACGTTCTTGAGGTGGGTCTTGACGGTGTTGACCGACAGATACAGGTCGGCGGCGATCTCCTCGGTCGACATCACCTGCGCCAGCCGTTGCAGCACGTCGCGTTCGCGGGCGCTGAGCCGCTCCACGACGGGCGCGCCCTGCTCCGCGTCGGCGTGGGCCGGGGCCGCGGGCCGGGCGGGCGCCGCGTGCGGCCCCTGCCGGACGGTGAGCCAGCCGCGGCCCAGCTCCCGGTTCGCGGGGGTGCCGAGCAGCGGGCGGATCCAGGGCCCGGCCTCGATGAACGGCCGACGCAGGCATTCCCGTCTGGCCTCCCGCAGCGCCTCGCCGACCAGGCGCTGCGCGGCGGCGGCGTCCCCGGCCCGGTCGGCGGCCTGCGCGCGGACGAGGGTGGCCCGTACGGTCAGCGCGGGCCCTCCCGTACGTGCGGGCAGCCGGTCCAGGAAGCCCGGTGCCGGACCGTCACCGTCGGCGCCCTCCGCGCCCCCCGATTCCTCCGCGACCCTCAAGGCCTCCGTGGCCTCCGCGACCTCCGAGGCCTCCGAGGCCCTCAAGGCCTCCGTGGTCCCCGAGGCCCGCAAGTCCTTCCTGACCCCCGAGTCCCCCGCAGCCTCCAGAGCCTCCGTGGTCCCCTCGGCTCCTGTGACCTGGGCGGTGCCCGTGGTCCCAGTGGCTGCCATGACCCTGGCGGTCCCTGGGGTCCTGGTGACTCCCGGGACCCCGCTGGTTCCCGCGGTCCCGGTGACTCCCGCGGCCCCGGCG
>NZ_VJZD01000017.1 GCF_009377175.1 Streptomyces adustus | reverse complement strand
CCGCCCTCCCAGCCCTCCCAGCACGGAGAACCTCATGCGTCTCAACCGCACCCTCCGGGCCGCCGCCGCGGCCGCGGTCCTCCTCACGGCCGCCGCCTGCGGCTCCTCCGGATCCGGCGGAGGCTCCGCCGCCACCGGATTCAACCCGCCCGACCTCAAGGCACCCTCGAAGCTCGGCAAGACCGAGGGCCAGGTCAACCTGATCGCCTGGGCCGGATACGTCGAGGACGGCTCCAACGACCCCAAGACGGACTGGGTCAGCGACTTCGAGAAGCAGACCGGCTGCCAGGTCAACTCCAAGGTCGCCGCCAGCTCCGACGAGATGGTCAAGCTGATGAAGACCGGCGAGTACGACGCCGTGTCCGCCTCGGGCGACGCCTCCCTGCGCCTGATCGCCTCCGGCGACGCGGCACCCGTCAACACCGACCTCGTCCCCAACTACAAGGACGTCTTCAGCGGCCTGAAGCAGCAGGCCTGGAACTCCGTCAAGGGCAAGGCCTACGGCATCCCGCACGGCCGCGGCGCCAACCTGCTGATGTACAACACCGACAAGGTGAAGCCCGCGCCCACCTCCTGGTCCGCCGTCTTCGACGACGCCTCCCGCTACAAGGGCCACGTCACCGCGTACGACTCGCCGATCTACATAGCCGACGCGGCCCTGTACCTCAAGGCCACCCGTCCGGAGCTGAAGATCAAGGACCCCTACGCGCTGGACCAGAAGCAGTTCGACGCCGCCGTGGACCTGCTCAAGAAGCAGAACGCCGACGTCGGCGAGTACTGGAGCGACTACCTCAAGGAGATCTCCGCCTTCAAGAGCGGCGACTCCGTCGTCGGCACCACCTGGCAGGTCATCGCCAACCTCACCGGCGACGAGGGCGCCAAGGTCAAGGCCTTCGTCCCCAAGGAGGGTTCGACCGGCTGGTCCGACACCTGGATGGTGTCCGCCAAGGCCAAGCACCCCAACTGCGCCTACAAGTGGCTCGACTGGATCGTCTCCCCGAAGGTCAACGCCCAGGTCGCCGAGTACTTCGGCGAGGCCCCGGCCAACTCCAAGGCCTGCGCCGAGACCAGCGACAAGAACTGGTGCGCCACCTACCACGCGAGTGACGAGTCGTACTGGAAGAACATCGCCTTCTGGAACACGCCCATCCAGCAGTGCCTGGACGGACGCACCGACGTCACCTGCGTGCCGTACGCCAAGTGGGTCCAGGCCTGGACCGAGATCAAGGGCTGATCGAGATGACCTCTGCTGTGCAGGCCGCCGGACGCTCCCCCGTCCGGCGGCTCGCCGGGGCCCTGCACCGGCGCCCCCGGCTCCGGCTGTCGCTGCTGCTGACCGCGCCGCTGCTGTGGCTGGCCGTGCTCTATCTCGGCTCGCTGGCCGTGCTGTTCGTCTCCGCGTTCTGGACCACGGACTCCTTCACCTCGCAGGTCGTGAAGGTCTGGTCGACCGACAACTTCCACACGCTGTTCACCACGCCCGTGTTCCGCCAGGTGATCCTGCGCAGCATCGGCGTCGCGCTCGCGGTCACCGTGCTGTGCGCGGTGATCGCCTTCCCGCTCGCCTTCTACACCGCCCGCATCGCCGCACCGAAGCGGCGCCCGCTGCTGGTGGTGGCCATCCTCACGCCGCTGTGGGCCAGTTACCTCGTCAAGGTCTACGCCTGGCGGCTGATCCTCTCCGAGGGCGGCCTGGCGGACTGGATCCTGAAGCCGTTCGGCCTCGCGGGCCCCGGCTTCGGACTCCCGGCTGCCGTACTGACGTTGACGTACCTGTGGCTGCCGTACATGATCCTGCCGATCCACACGGCCCTGGAGCAGCTGCCCGCGAACCTCCTGGACGCCTCGGCGGACCTGGGCGCCAGGGCGGGGCGCACCTTCCGGTCGGTGGTGCTGCCGATGGTGCTGCCCTCGGTCGCCGCCGGCTCGGTCTTCACCTTCTCGCTCAGCCTCGGCGACTACATCACCGTGCAGATCGTCGGTGGCAAGACGCAGCTGATCGGCAACCTCGTCTACTCCAACATCGAGCTCAACCTGCCCATGGCCGCAGCCCTCAGCACGGTCCCCGTCGTCGTCATCGTGGTGTACCTGCTCGCCATGCGCCGCACCGGCGCGCTGAGCAGCCTCTAGAGGAGCCCGTCGTGCAACTCTCCCGTACCGCACGCGTCGCGCTGCGCGTCGCCGCCGGGTTCGGCTTCGCCGTGATCTACCTGCCGTTGCTGCTCGTCCTTGTCAACTCCCTCAATCCTGAGCGCAGTTCGAGCTGGCCGCCGCCCGGTCTCACCTTCCACTGGTGGTCCGTGGCCTGGGCGAACGACGGTGCCCGCGCGGCACTCTGGGTCTCCGTCAAGGCAGGTCTCGGAGCCACCGGCATCGCGCTGCTGCTCGGCACGCTGATCGCCTTCGCCGTCGGCCGCCACCGCTTCTTCGGCCGTGACACCGTCTCGTTCGTCGTCGTGCTGCCCATCGCGCTGCCCGGCATCGTCACGGGCATCGCCCTCAACTCGGCGTTCAGTACGGTCCTGGAGCCGCTCGGGGTCGGCCTCGGCATGTTCACCGTGATCGTCGGCCATGCCACCTTCTGCATCGTCGTCGTCTTCAACAACGTCGTCGCCCGGCTGCGCCGCACCTCCGGCTCGTACGAGGAGGCGGCGATGGACCTGGGCGCCGACACCTTCCGCGCCTTCGCCGACGTCACCTTCCCGATGGTGCGTTCGGCACTGGTGGCCGGCGGACTGCTCGCCTTCGCGCTCTCCTTCGACGAGATCGTGGTGACCACCTTCACCGCCGGGCCGGGCATCGAGACCCTGCCCATCTGGATCTTCAACAACATGACCCGCCCCCAGCAGGCGCCCGTGGTCAACGTGGTGGCGGCCGTCCTGGTCCTGCTCTCCGTCATCCCCATCTACGTCGCCCAGCGACTGTCCGCCGACACGGCGACCGGCAGCAGGATCTAGCCCGTCGCCACCCCGTGCACCACGTGGGCGGCGGCCACGTCCAGGGCCGCGTGGCCGGTGGACTTGAAGACGGTGAGGAGGTCGGGGGAGCGGCGGCCGGGGGCCTCGCCGGCCAGGACGGAGCCCAGGAGGGTGACGGCGCGGCCCGGCGGCAGGTCCTGCAACTCGTGGGCGCCGGAGGGCGGCGCCGTCGCGGCGGCACCGGGCCACTCGGCGAAGAGCGTCGCGTCGGCGACGGTCCCGGCGTCGAGCTCGGGCCCGTGCGAGCCGCCGACCGAGCTCACGTGCGTGCCCGGGGCCAGCCAGTCGCGGCGCAGCACCGGACGGGTCGCGCCGGTGCAGCAGTACACCGTGGCCGCCGTGCGTACGGCCGCCTCGATGCCGTCGGCCGCACGGCCCGCGGGGTGCAGACCGGCCACGGTACGGGCCGCAGCGGGGTCGCGGCCCGCGACGGTCACGGGCTCGGCCGGCCGCAGCGCGGCCAGCAGCGCGACCTGGGCACGGGCCTGCGCGCCGGTGCCGACGACCACGACGGGACCCGGCCGGGCCAGCGCCAGCGCGCTGTGCGTGGCGGCCGCTGCGGTCCGCCAGGCCGTGATCGGCTCCGCGTCCATGACGGCCAGCGGTCGGCCGTCGCCGGCGTCGAAGAGGGCGACGATGCCCTGGTGGCTGCTGCGGCCCGGGTGCTCGGGGTCGGCGAACACCGACACGAGCTTCGCCGCGAGGCCCAGCCCCGGCACGTACCCGGGCATGGCGCCGAGCAGCCCGCTCGGCGCGAACGCGGCGATCCGGGGCGGCACGGACGCCTGGCCGTGGGCCACGGCGACGAGGGCGTCGGACACGGCGGCCATCAGCCGGTGCGGGTCGAGGGCCGCCGTGGTGGCGGCCCGGTCGAGGACGAGCAGGTCGTTCACGCGTCGGCTCCCGTGCTCGTTCCGGACAGCAGGCCGCGGAGGGTGTCCACGGCCGAGGCGAGGTGGTCGCGCAGCCGTCCCATCCGGGGTTCGTCGATCTCGGCGCCCGGTCCGACGACGGTGACGGCGCAGACCGGCGATCCGGGGACGGGGACGACGGCCCGGCTCAGGGAGGCGACGAACTGATCGTTGCGGCCGTGCTCGACCGCGAACCCGGACGCCTCGGCCCGCTCGATGTCGGCGAGCAGGCCCGCCGGGCCCGTCAGGGGGTGCCCCTGCGCGCGGGCCGCCTCCAGGTAGGGGCGGCGCGCGTCCTGGGGGAGCGCGGCCACCAGCGCCAACGGACCGGCGAACCGGTGCACCGGCAGGGCCTCGCCGTGCAGCGTGCTGATCATCGCCAGCCGGTCCGGGCGGATCACGTCCACCACCCGGGAGCCGTCGTTCTCCAGGACCTGGAGGTTGACCATCAGGCCGGTGCGCGCGGACAGCTCCTCCAGCACCGGCCGGGCCAGCGTGGTGAGCGAGTTGTGCGCGGCCCTGGACGACAGGCGCAGCACGGCGGTGCCGGGCAGATAGCGGTCGTCGGCGCGCAGCACCCAGCCGCGGCGGACCAGGTCCACGAGGATCCGGTAGGCGGTGGCCCGGTGCAGACCGACCTCGTCCGCGAGATCGGTGAGCCGAGGGGGCGCGTCGGCGCGCGAGACGGCCTCGATCAGATCGAGCGCCTTGTCCACGGCCGTACGCGTCGCCTTCTGCGGCACTTCTGGCATCGAAACCCTTCCGGATGTACGGGCGGACCGTCCTGACGGGGCGTGTCCACCGCCCGGCCGCGGAGGTAGGGTAGCGCCTGTTTCGTATGACGAGAGTGTTGTTACGTAGAGCGTAACAGATCGGGAGTGTGGTGACCTTGACGAGCGAGAACGCCGGGGCGGCGGCCCCCTTCGCCCCTCCCGAGGCCGGAACGGTGGTGGTCTACCGCGGCCTCACGCTGTTCGACGGGACCGGCAGCGCGCCGCGGCCCGGGATGTCGATCGTCGTGGACGGCTCCGTGATCCACGCCGTCGTGCCCGACGCGGACGTGCCGGGCGTGCTCGCCGCGCTCACGGCCGGCGCCGGCCGTCCCGCGGACACCGAGGCCGACGGCGCCGGCCGTCCCGCGGACACCGAGGCCGACGACGCCGCGGCCGTCGAAGTCGTCGACCTCGCGGGCCACTTCGTCACGCCCGGCCTGGTGGACGCGCACCAGCACCTCGCCACCCCGCCCGACCGCCCCATCGCCGAGGCCGTGCTGCGCCGCCTCGTGCACAGCGGGGTCACCGCCGTACGGGACATGGCCGACGACCTCCGGCAGGTCGGCGATCTCGCCCGGGCCGCACGGGTCGGGGAGATCCCCGCCCCCGACATCCACTACGCCGCGCTCATGGCCGGTCCCGGTTTCTTCGACGACCCCCGCACCCACCAGGTGACCCAGGGCGCCGTGCCGGGAGAGGTGCCCTGGATGCAGGCCGTCACCGACACCACCGATCTGCCCCTCGCGGTGGCCCTGGCCCGCGGGACCCACGCGACGGCCATCAAGGTCTACGCCGACCTCGACGCGGACCTCGTCGCCGCCATCACCGCCGAGGCGCACCGGCAGGGCATCCTCGTCTGGGCGCACGCCGCCGTGTTCCCCGCCACGCCCGGCGAGGTCGTCGCGGCCGGGGTCGACGCCGTCTCCCATGTGACCCTGCTGGCCCACGAGGCGGCCACCGGACCCCTGACCACCTACAAGGACAAGCCGCCCGTCGACCACGCGAGCCTGGTCACCGGCCGCGACGAGCGCCTCGAAGCGCTCTTCGCCCGGATGCGCGAGCAGGACGTCGTCCTGGACGCGACCGCCGGCATGTGGGCCAGCGCCGAACTCGCGGGCGACACCCCGGAGACCTCCGAACGGGCCGCCCGCAACACCGACCTGGCGATCGCCCTCACCGCACAGGCGCACCGGGCCGGCGTCCAACTGGCCACCGGCACCGACTACGAGACCGCCCCCGGCGAGCCCTTCCCCGCCCTGTACGAGGAACTCGCCTTCCTCGTCCGCCACTGCGGCCTCCCCGCGGCGGACGTCCTGCGCTCCGCGACGCTCGTCGGCGCCCGCAGCGCGGGCAAGGACCACCTCACGGGCACCCTGGAGCCGGGCAAGCAGGCCGACTTCGCGGTCTTCGCGCAGGACCCGCTGGCCGACATCGACCATCTGCGCACCATCACCCTGACCGTCAAGCGGGGCCACCGCTTCCCGCGCACCGCCTACACCGCGGACCGACCCCAGGAGAACCGTTGACCGGCACGCCCCTGATCGTCAACGCCCTCGGCCAGCTCGACAACCCCAACGCCGCCCGGTCCCTGGCGGCGGCGGCAGAACTGAACCCGAGCAGCGAACAGTTCACCGTCGACGCCCGTACCCTGGCGGAGGCACGCGCCTCCGGCCTCACCGCCGTGAACATCACCCTCGGCTACGTGATGGGCGACCTGCCTCCCTACGAGCACACCCTGCACGAGATCGACGTCTGGGACCGGGTCATCGAGAGCCACCTCGACGACCTGCTGAAGGTCACCACCGCGGCCGACATCCACACCGCGGCGCGCGACGGCCGCGTCGGCGTCGTCTACGGCTTCCAGAACGCGGTGGCCGTCGGCGACGACATCGGCCGGATCGCCACCTTCGCCGAACGCGGCGTACGCGTGGTGCAGTTGACGTACAACCAGGCCAACCACCTCGGCGGCGGCTCCTCGGCACCGGCCGAGAGCGGGCTGACCGCCTTCGGACGCGAGGTCGTCGACGCCCTGAACGACCACCACCTCATGGTCGACCTGTCCCACAGCGGCGAGCGGACCTGCCTGGACGCCATCGCCCACTCCCGCGTCCCCGTGTCCATCAACCACACCGGCTGCCGAGCGCTGACCGACCTTCCCCGCAACAAGACCGACGAGGAACTGCGCCTGGTCGCCTCGCGCGGCGGGTTCGTCGGCATCTACTTCATGCCGTTCCTCAGTCCCACCGGCCACGCGCGGGCCGCCGACGTCGTCGAGCACATCGCGCACGCCGTGAACGTCTGCGGAGAGGACCACGTCGGCATCGGCACCGACGGGCCGGTCACCGCCATCGACGACCTCGACGCCTACCGGGCCCGGCTCGCCGAGCACGTGGCCCAGCGCCAGGAGGCCGGGGTGTCGGCCGCGGGCGAACGGGCCGACACCTTCCCCTTCGTCGTCGACCTGCGGGGCGTGGACCAGTTCCGCGAGCTGATACGTCTGCTGGAGCGGCGCGGCTACTCCTCCACCCGCATAGAGAAGATCATGGGCCGCAACTTCGTCGACTACGCAGAACGGGTGTGGCAGGGGTAGCCGCTCCCGGCCGGAACGAGCCGCCCCGCACCCGGCACGACCAGGACCAGGGCCAGGACCAGGACCAGGAAAATGACGCAAAGACAGGGTCGTGGACGCGTACAACCATCGCCCTGTCTGGCCTGTCTGAGTCTGTGTCAAGTGCCGACCCGACCGGTTGGTTTTCGATTCTGTTCGCCGGAAAGGGGCGGCCCGTCCGCTCCCGCCCGGCGCTTCTCCAACGGAGAACGCATGCCAATTCGCACAAGAGCCGCCGCCGTCGCCGTCGTCTGCGGCGCCGCCGCGCTGAGCGGTGTGGCCCTGCCCACCGCCCAGGCGGCCGACACCGCCGGGGTCGTGCGCCCCTGGCAGCTCGGCGGCCACGCGGCCGCCACGGCCCGCACCTCCGCCGTCGCGGCCCCCCAGCCGTACGCGCTGCCGGTGACCTTCTCCAACGTGAAGGTCGCGAGCGGGAAGGCGGCCGTGACCGTGGGCACCAGTGCCGTCGTGCACGTGCCCTACAGCTTCACCCTGACCGCGACGAACGTGGACGTCTCCGCCGACGACCTCTACATCGGCCTGGACCTCTACCGCGGTTCCGCCACGGCTCCCTCCGCCGACCTGTACGGCGACCTCCCGGCGACGTGCACCGTGACCTCGTCCACGTCCTCGTCCGACGGGGTCGTCACCGTCGAGTCCTGCAAGGGGACCGTCGACATCTACCCCAAGTACGACCTCGCGATCACCGATGCCGGTGCGGGCTGGCACTCGGTGGCCTGGGCCGTGGCCTTCAACGGCCAGAACCCGGACAACCCGGCGGACGTCACCAAGATCGGCACCGCGGCGAGGACCGGGCTTGCCGCGCCGGCCGTCCAGCGTCTGTCCAAGCTGACCGTGAACGCCTCGCCCGAGCCGGTCAAGAAGAACAAGACGCTCACCATCACCGGCAGCCTCACCCGCGCCAACTGGGACACCGGCAAGTACGCCGGGTACACGGGCCAGAAGGTCAAGCTGCAGTTCCGCAAGAAGGGCAGCAGCACCTACACCACCCTCAAGACCGTCACCACCGACAGCCACGGCAACCTGAAGACCACGTACAAGGCCACGGCCGACGGCTACTGGCGCTACTCCTTCGCGGGTACGTCCACCACCCCGGCCGTCTCGGCCGCGGGTGACTACGTCGACGTCAAGTGACCCCCAGTCCCTGACAGACACACCCCGACCGCCGGTCCGGTCCCGCGCCGCGGGAGCGGACCGGCGGTCGGCCGTCGCACTGTGCCGGTCGGCCGGCTACGCGCCCTTCGGCCCGGCCTGCTGCACCACCTCGAAGGACCACAGGGTGGATCCGCTCGCCGCGGGCTTGGGACGCTCCCCGCCCTCCGCTCCGCCGCCACCCTGGTGGGCGGCCTTCATCGGGCCCTCCATCCAGGCCTGGAACGAGGCGTCGTCACGCCAGCGCGTGTACACGAGATAGGTGTCGGTGCCCTCGACGGGACGCAGCAGTTCGAACCACTCGAACCCGTCGGAGTTCTCCACCGCGTGGGCCCGCGAGGCGAACCGCTTCTCCAGCGTCTCCCGCTGCTCGGCGGGGACGCTCAGTACGTTGATCTTGACTACGCTCATGCCCCCATCCTGGCGCATGGCGGCGGGCCGTCGGACGGTGGCTCGCTCATGACGGGGAGCACGCGTGACAACGGGGAGCGCGCCCGACGTCCTTTCGCCGATCACCAGCTGATCCCGCGTCACTCCCGCGTCCCTGTAATGCGCGAGTAACGCCGCCTCTCTAGCGTCCGGGCTCCCCCGTTCCGTTCAGGAGGAGCAACCCGATGCACCTGTCCCGACCGCCACGGCGCAGATCCGCCGCATGGGTGGCGGCCGCGTTCACCGCGACCGCTCTGATCTCCGGCGCGATACCGGCCGTCGCCGCCGACACCCCGTCCGCGGCCGCGAGCGCGACGATCGACCCGTCGCTGCGCGGCGCCGTCGCCCAGGGCGGCGACGCGACGTTCTTCGTCGTCCTGAAGGACCAGGCGGACCTGTCCGGCGCCAAGAAGCAGAAGACGCACGCGGCGCGGGCCAAGGCCGCCTTCAAGGAGCTGCGCGCGACGGCCGCGGACAGCCAGGCCTCCCTCAAGTCCTTCCTGGACAAGAAGAAGATCGGCCACCAGGACTACTGGATCGCCAACGCCATCCAGGTCACCGGCGACCAGGCTCTGGTGAACGAGCTGGCGAAGCGCGCGGACGTCGCGTCGATCGTCAAGGAGCAGCACTACAAGCTCGACGACATCGAGACCGCCGACAGCAAGATCACCGCGTCGCGCACGGACTCCTCCGCGAACGGTGACGACACCCCCGAGTGGGGCGTCGCTGACATCAACGCCGACGACGTGTGGAACCAGTACGACGACCGCGGCGAGGGCATCGTCATCGCCAACGTCGACTCGGGCGTGCAGTACAACCATCCCGACCTGGTCGCCCAGTACCGCGGCAACAACGGCGACGGCTCCTTCACGCACGACTACAACTGGTACGACCCGACCGGTCAGTGCGGCACCAGCGGTGTCCCCTGCGACAACAACGGCCACGGCACCCACACGATGGGCACGATGGTCGGCAAGCACGGCATCGGTGTCGCCCCGAACGCCAAGTGGATAGCCGCCAAGGGCTGCGAGTCCTCCTCCTGTTCGGACGAGTCGCTGCTGGCGGCCGGCCAGTGGATCCTCGCGCCGACCGACCACAACGGCCAGAACCCGCGCCCGGACCTCGCGCCGAACATCGTCAACAACTCCTGGGGCGGCGGCGACACGACGTTCTACCAGGACATCGTCGAGGCCTGGAACGCCGCCGGCATCTTCGAGGCGTTCGCGGCCGGCAACGACGGTGACGGCAAGACCTGTTCCACCGCGCACGCCCCGGGCTCGCAGGCCCCGTCCTACGGCGTCGGCGCCTACGACTCCACCGGCACCATCGCCTCCTTCTCCGGCTTCGGCCCCTCGCTCGTCGACGGCTCCATGAAGCCGAACATCTCGGCTCCGGGTGTCAAGGTCGAGTCCACGTGGCCCGGTTCGTCGTACAACACCGAGTCCGGTACGTCGATGGCGACGCCGCATGTCGCGGGCGCGGTCGCGCTGCTGTGGTCGGCGGCCCCCTCGCTCATCGGCAACATCGACGAGACGCGCAAGCTGCTCAACGAGGGCGCGCGCAACGTCGACGACACCCACTGCGGCGGCACCGCCGACATGAACAACGTCTGGGGTGAGGGAAAGCTCGACATCCTCGCCTCAGTCGACCTGGCCCCGCACACCGCGGCCATCGTCGCCGGCAAGGTGACCGACAAGGCGACGGGCGCGGCCCTCGGCAACATCACGGTCAAGGCCACCGGCACGGGCGGTGATGTCCGCACGGTCACCACGTCCTCCGACGGCACGTACAAGCTCCCCCTGCCGGCCGGCACGTACGACTTCGCCTTCAGCGGCTACGGCTACGCCAACGGCTCGGCCACCGGCGTCACGGTCACCGAGAACCAGGCCCTCACCCAGGACATCGCGCTGACCGCGGTGGCCTCGCACAAGGTCGGCGGGACCGTGCTCGACGTCACCGGAAAGGCGCTCGCGGGTGCCACGGTCGAGGTGACCGGTTCCCCGGTCGCCGCCGTCACCACGGACGCCAAGGGCGCGTACTCCTTCGCGAAGGTGGCCGAGGGCAGCTACGGCCTCACGGTCAAGCCCGCGGCCCCGGTCCTGTGCAACGGCGTCTACACCGGCACCGCCACCGTCGCCTCGGCCGACCTGACCAAGGACGTCCAGGTCCCGGCCCGCACCGACAACTCCGGCGACAGTTGCGCCCCGGCCGCGTACTCCTGGATCGCCGGCACCAAGAAGGTCTCGCTGACCGGTGACGAGGACTCCGCGACCGTCTCCCTGCCCTTCCCGGCGAAGCTGTACGGGGTCTCGTACTCCTCCGCCTCCGTCACCACCGACGGCCTGGTGAACTTCCTGTCCTCGCGTGTCGGCGACTACTCCAACACCGCGCTGCCGACGACCGGCGCGAACGGCGTCAAGGGCATCGTCGCCCCGCTGTGGGACGACCTCACCCTCGACAAGAAGTCGTCGGTGCAGACCGCCACCACCGGCACCGCGGGCAGCCGTAAGTTCGCCATCGTCTGGAACAACGCCGCCTACGCCGACGGCACTTCGGGCCGCGCCACCTTCGAGGCCGTCTTCGACGAGGCCACCGGCGCCGTGACCCTCCAGTACCAGTCGGTCGCCGACAAGGGCGCGGGTGCCACCGTCGGCATCGCGAACCAGTCCGGCACCGACGCCCTCCAGTACTCCTTCAACCAGTCCGTGATCGCCGACGGCACCACCGTCCGCTTCACGCAGGGAGCCAAGTGATGAGAGCCCCCCAGTCCCGGCGGGCCCTGCGGCTCGCCTCCGCCCTGGTCGCCGCGGGCCTGTGCATGAGCGTGAGCCCGCAGGCCCTGGCCGCCGACGACAGCGGCTCGGCCATGAAGCTGACCGGCACCGAGGCCGCGAGCCTGACCGACCGGGTCGCGATCGACCCGTACGGCGACACCGCCGACGACAGCACGGTGAGCCCGAAGTCCGATGAGACCTCCGCCGCCCTCGACGCGGCCAAGGCCGCCGACAGCGGCTCGGGGCTCGACGACTCGTCCACCGCCGGCTCGTCCGCCGACGCCGTCGACCCGAAGACCAAGGTCACGCTGACCGCCGGCTCCACGCTGGAAGGCGTGCGCGGCATGGGCGCCACCGTGCCCGTCGGGAAGAACGGCGACTACTTCACCTTCAACAGCATGGGTTACGTACAGCGGCACGCGGCCGACGGCAGCGAGACGTGGGCGCGCACCAGCAGCTCCTTCTTCACGGACTGGCAGGTCAAGCCGACGCAGCCGTGGCGGGTCGAGCCCTACCCGGCGCAGATCCTCATGGGCTACAACGCGGTGTCGCCGTTCGCCGCCAACTCGGACAACGGCTACTCCACCGGCGACCTGACCGGCGACGGTGTCCCGGACATCGTGTTCTCGGCGCAGGTCGGCACGACGCCGTACCCCCGTCCGTTCACCTCGCCGGGCTCGTCGCTGACCACGGGCACGTTCGTCACCGTCCTCGACGGCAGGACCGGCGACACCAGATGGTCGAAGCTGTACAACCGCGCCTCCATGGTCAAGATCGTCGACGGCACCCTGCTGGTCGCCGACGCGCCGCGGATGAGCAGCGACTCCAGGGTCCCGGCGGCCGCCACGGCGACCCTGACGGGCATCCGCTTCGCCTCCGCCGCGGACGGCGCGCTGACGCCGGCGCAGACCTGGACGTACGACACCGGGGAGGCCCGCAAGGCCAACTGGGGCGACATCCAGGACCTGGGCAAGGGCAAGATCGCCGTCTCCTGGAACCTGGCCAAGGCCACCGGGATCGCCGCGCGCGGCCGCACCCTGGTGCTCGACACGGCGGACGGCTCCGTCACCTGGCAGACCGACAGCATGCTCTACGGCCGTCAGCTCCGAGTGGACGCGGGCCGCAAGCGGATCGTCGCGCTGGAGCAGCAGGACTCCACCGACGCCGTGCACTACGAGGTCGCCTCCTACGACCTGAAGACCGGCCATCGCGCCACGCTGGAGGCGCGGGACAACGTCCTGCCCACCGCGCTGACGGTGGGCGACCTCACCGCGAAGGACGGCGACGAGTACGCGGTCGCCGAGTCCTCGCTCGACGAGAACTACTACGTCAACGCCAGCACCGTGCGCGTCCTCGACGGCACCGACCCGGACAAGCTGCTGTGGTCGAGCACCGTCAAGCGCGACGCCGCCAACGCCAAGGACGCGGCGAGCATCTGGCGGCTCCAGGTGGCCGACGGCAAGCTGGTCACCTCCGCCCAGGACGACCGTGAGATCAACGGCGCGGGCAACCCGGGCGGCGGGCGCTACGCGTCCCTGACCGTGTACAACGCCAAAGGTGTGGTCAGCTGGCAGAGCAAGGGTGTTGCCGCCGCGCCGATGTACCAGGACGTGTTCAGCGACTCCGCGGGCACGCATGTGCGGATCATCGACCAGGCCGAGAACATCCGCACCTTCAAGCTCGCCAACGGCAAGGCCGAGGACGTGACGCCGCTGCTGGCGGACATCGGGTACGCCAAGGCCGTCGACCTGAACAAGGACGGCAGGAACGACGTCGTCATGGCCGGGTCGTCCGACGGCGTGTGGGCCTACTCGGGCCCGTCGCTGGTGAGCGGCAAGCCCGAGAAGCTGTGGCAGGCCACCGTGCCCGGCGCGGTGCACGACGTCGAGACCGGCGACGTCAACGGCGACGGCAGGCCGGAGATCGTCGTCGCGGCCGACACCGCCGTGGTCGTCCTCAACGGGAAGACCGGCAAGACCCTCGCGACCATCGAGGGCGGCGAGGGCCAGTACGTGCGCTCGGCGAAGCTGGCCGACCTGGACGGGGACGGCGAGCTGGACATCCTCGTCCCGACCGACGCCCTGCGCGCCTACTACGGCGACGGCCACGCGCTGTGGACGTACAGCGCGCCCCAGAGCGCGGGCGACGTCCGCTTCACCGACCCTTCGGTGAACGACGGCCAGGTGTACGCGGCCTACGCCGGCCTGGACGCGTACCAGCTGACCGACCCGGTGACCGACGCGGTGGCGCTCAACGCCAAGAACGGCAAGGCCCGCTGGGACATCGCCCCGAAGGCCCCGACGGACGCGGTCGGCCCCGTCCGCACCGCCACCCCGAACGACGGCATCCTCGCGTCCGAGGAGATCCCGTACGCGGACGGGCACGCGGTCGTCTACCAGTGGAACGTCACCGCCCCGATCAACATCAACGGTGCCGAGTCCCTCAGCCCCCGTAACTACTTCGAGATCCGCGACGGCCGCACCGGCGAGGTGCTGCACTCCGGCTACGAGGGCGGCCTGTGGACGCACTTCAGCTACTGGGCCGAGGACGGCGTGCTGTACGAGGGGGGCACGGCCGCCTTCCGTCGGTACGAGGCCGACGGCAAGGACAGCAAGGCCGGGGTGGTCGCGCAGTCGTACGGCGGCGGCTTCATGACCGGCCCCGGCGGCCGCAAGCTGCTCGTCGCCGGTGCCGACGGCGGGCTCGACCTGTGGGACCCGAGCATCTTCGACAGCTCCGACACCTGGTCCGGCAGCGTCGGCGGCGCCAGCCTGATGGGCGCGCGCAACTACCTCGCCGCCGACCTGGACGGCGACGGGGTCGACGAGGCGCTGTCGCTCGCGGGTGACGACAACGGTTTCGACCGGACGGCCGAGGAGTTCGGTGGCCGCTACTACATCCCGAACAACGCCATCCACCAGGTGACCACGTACAAGTTGTCCTGACGGCCAGGTCGCGAGCGCGGCGGTCGTCCACGGCGACCGTCGCGCAAGCGCCCAGGGCGTGACCGGAGTTGTCGTCGTTGCGCAAGCACCGATGAGGCGAAGGCCGCCGTGACCGGCGCGCAGGCACCGGCGCGGTGGCCTCCGACGTCACAGCCGCGAGGGCACGGGGGTGGCCGTCGACGCTGTGACCTGCGGCCCCTCGGGCACTCCGCCCGGGGGGCCCTCAGCGTGCTCGGTTACAGTGGCGCCCTGATGAACGCGCGGCACACCACGAACGGCACCGACGGCACGGCCCCTCTGTTGCGTCTGCATCTCTTCGGCGGATTCCGGGCGACCCGCGACGGCGGGCCCGCGCTCGCCGAACGCTGGCCGCGCCCCGGCGCCCGCGCCCTGGTGAAGCTGCTCGCCGTGGTTCCCGGGCACAGCCTCCATCGCGAACAGACCATGGACGTCTGCTGGCCCGACGCCGACCCGCAGGCCGCGGCCGGCAGTCTGCGGGTCGCCCTGCATGCCGCGCGCCGCGCGCTGGAACCCGAACTGGCCCCACGCGCCGCCTCGTCCTATCTGGTCGCCGACGGGGCGATGCTCCGGCTCGACCCCGCGACCGTCTGGATAGACGCCGACCATGCCGAGTCGGCGGCCGAGAGCGCCCTCGCCTCCGACGACCCGGCACAACTGGATCGGGCGCTGCGGGAGTTCACCGGCGAGCTGTTGCCGGAGGACCGGTACGCGACCTGGGCCCAGCCGCGCCGCGACCGGCTCGCCAGGCTGCGCGAGGAGACGCTGCTCGCCCTGGCCGTCGCCCACCTCGAACGCGGCGCGCCGCACGAGGCCGTGGCCGTCGCCGAACAGGTCCTCGCGGCCAGCCCCGCCGAGGAACTCGCCCACCGCGTCCTGATCGACGCCTACACGCGGCAGGGGCTGCGGCGGCGGGCGGTCCGTCAGTATCACGTATGCCGGGAGGCACTCGACACCGAACTGGGCGTGCGTCCGGGCCCGGAGACGGAGCGGCTGCACCGGGCCGCGCTCGCCGCCCGGCCCCCGGCGACGCCGTCCGCGCCCTCCCTGCCCGCGGCCCTGCGCGGCCGGGCGGGCGCGCCGCTGCGGGGGCGCGACGATCTGCTGCGCCGGCTGCTCGTGGCCGAGGGGACACCCGTACGACTGCTGACCGGCGAGGCGGGCGTGGGCAAGACCCGGCTGGTCGCCGAGGCGGCGCGACGGGCCGGGGCCTCGGGCAGCGCCGTGCTGTGGGGCGGCGGCCACGACGCGGAGGGGCACACGCCCTACGGGGCGTTCGCCGAGGCCCTGGACGGCTGGCTGGCCGGGCGGGACGCCGCCGAACGGGCCCGCGCCGGCACCGAGCATCCCGAACTGGCCTCCTTTCTGCCGTCGTTGGGACGGGTCGGCGACGGTGTCGAGCGCAGCCCCGAGGAGGAACGTGACCGGCTCTTCCGCGCTACGGCGGCTCTGCTCGGTGAACTGGCCGCCGCGCACCCGGTGCTGATGGTCCTCGACGATCTGCACGCCGCCGACACCGGCTCGTTCCAGCTGCTGAGCCATCTGGCCCGGCGCTCGGCGGACACGGGGACCCGCCTGCGGTTCCTGGTGACCTGCCGGGAGGAGGAACTGCCCGGCGGCGACCCGCGCAGGAGCGGCCTGGCGGCACTGCTGCGGCAGGGACTCGCCACCCGCGAGGAGGTGGAGCGTCTGGACCGCGCGGCCTGTCTGGCGGTGGCGGCGGACGCCGTGGCTCGGGCCGCCGTGGCTCGGGGCGCGGGGACGCGGAGGGGAGCGGACGCATCGGACCCGGACGGCGCGCCGCATCCGGGCGGGCCGACCGGGCCGGACGTCGGGCCGGACGTCGGGCCGGACGAGAGACTGCGCCGGGTGTGGGAACTCTCCCTGGGCAACCCGCTGTTCGCCGTCGAGCTGGCCCGCGGTCTGGCCGAGGGCGGCCCCGACGCCGTCGCGCCGGACGGGGTACGTCAGCTGGTCGCCGAGCGGCTCGGACGGCTCGACCAGGACACCCGCCGCGTCGTCGAGGCGCTGTCCGCGGCCGGCGGTGAGGCCGCCCTGTCCGAGCTGCTCGACGTCGCCGAGCACGGGCTGCGCCCGCCGGTGGCCGGGGCGGCCGCCGCCGACGCCCTGGAACGGGCGATCTCCGTCTCGCTGGTCGAGGAGCGGCATGTCGTGGTGGCCGGCCGGCCCGAGGCCGGGCTCGCCTTCCGGCATCCGGTGGTCCGGCTGACCTGCTACGAGCAGCTCACCGTCGTACGCCGACGGCAGCTGCACGCGGCGTTCGCCCAGGCCGTGCTGCGCCGCCGCCCGGACGCGGTCGACGCGCTGGCCTCCCACTTCGCCCGCGCGGACGACCCGCGCGCCGCCGAGTACCTGCGCCGGGCGGCCGAACGGGCCGCGGCCCTGTACGCCAACGACACCGCCGACCGCTACTACCGCGAACTGGTCACCCGGCTCGACGCGGACGCCGCCCAGGCGCGGCTGGCCCACAGCCTGGTCCTGGGCCGCATGGGCCACTTCACCGAGGCGGCCGAGGTACTGCGGGTCGCCCTGGCGGAGTTCCAGCGGCGCGGCGACCACGACGACACGGTGCTCGCGGCCGCGCAGCTCGCGGACACCCTCGCCAAAGCCGGTGCGACGGCGGCGGCCCAGGAGGTGCTGCGGGCCCACCCGGCGGCCGAGGCGACCGCGCCCGGACCGGCCGCCCGCCACTTCCTCGCCCTCGCCCTGGTCCGCGGCATCCTCGGCCGCTACGAGGAGGGGCACGCGTCCGCGCTGCGGGCCCTGGAGACCGCACGGCAGGTCCCCGGAACCGAGGGACAGGGACTCCAGGCCCGCTCCTACACCCAGCAGGCCCGCAACCTGGGCCTCGCGGGCCGCTTCCACGAAGCCCGGGAGGCGGCCGACCAGGCCCTCGCGCCCGCCGAGGCGTACGGCGACCCGACTCTGCTGGTCTCCGTCCTGTCGACCCTGAGGGAGAACGCGCGGCGCGCAGGCCGGCTGCGCGAGGCCGTCGATTCCGGGGAGCGGGCTCTGGCCCTCGCCGAGCGGTCCGGTGATCCGACCGCCACCGCGTTCGAGCGGGCCAACCTCGCCGAGCTGCGGCTGCTGCTGGCGGAACCCGGACCCGCGGGTGTCCTCGCCGAGGCGGCGGTGGCCGGTGCCGAACGGGACGACGCGTGGTGTCTGCCGTACGCGCTGGCGACCCTGGCCCGTGTCCGGATGCACACCGGCGCCACCGCCGAGGCCGAGGCCCTGCTGAGCCGGGCCGGCGATGCCGCCGCCGTGCCCCGGGACCGGCAGGCGGGTCACGAGGTGCGCACGGCCCGAGCCGAACTCGCCCTGCGCACCGGTCGTCCGGGCGTCGCGCTCGCCGCCCTGGAGGGCTTCGAGGAGGAGGCGCCGGTCCTGGTCGCCTGGGCCGAGCTGCTGGCGGGGCGGGCCGCTTCCGCGCTGCGGCACGCGCTTGCGGAGGTGTCACGGGCCGGGCGGACGGGGGAGCGGCTGGCCGAGGTGGAGGCGCGGATCGCCCTCGGCGTGGCCCTGTCGCGGCTCGACCGTGCCGACGAGGCGCGGGACGCCCTGGAGCGGGCCGCCGAGCTGTCCGGGCGGCTTCCGTACCCGGCCGGAACACGCCGGCTGTCCGCCGCGCGTGACCTGCTCAAGGGCGGAGAGGTCCTGGGCGGAGTGTGGCCGCCGGGCGTGCCGTCGCCGGATCCGGGACCGCTCGGAGCTCCGGACACCGCGTGAGGACGACCGGTCCGCCCGGCCGTCCGAGCGGCCCGGTCCGTGACGAGGTGTCCGGGTGGGCTGGACACCTCGGCCGGTGACGACGGGATCGGCTTCGCGTCCGGTGCCGCACCGGGAGCGGGTCCGGTCAGCCGGCCAGCGCGGCCGTCGGCCCGTCGGCGTGCGACGGGCGGGGCACGGTCAGGTGTTCCAGGAGGAGACCTTCCCTGGTGGACCAGGGGCAGATCGCCACGCTGTCGGCCTCGCACGCCTCCAGGAGCGCCTCGGCCACCAGGGCCCCGGCGAGGGACTGTTCCCCGCGGTGCCGGGAGATGCCGGGCAGCCGGCCGCGGCGGTCCGGGCTGGTGGCGGCCAGCACGTCGACCGCGGCGCGCAGGTCGGACAGGGTCAGCCGGTGCGCCGCGTGGCGCGGTGCGCCGCGGCCGGCGGCGAGTCGGGCGAGCTGGGCGAAGGTCTTGGAGGAGGCCAGGACCCGTCCGCCGCGTTCGGCCCGGGGCAACCCGGGGGCGCTGTGCAGCCGCTCGCGCAGCTGTCGCCGTACCTTCGCCAGATGTCGTTCGGAGGAGACGGTTCCGCCGGGGAGCAGGGACCGGGTGACGGCGCGGGCGCCCGACGGCAGGGAGAGCACCCGGTCCGGGGCGTGCCCGCTGCCGGCGGCGATCTCCAGGGTGCCGCCGCCGATGTCGAGGACCAGGAGCGGGCCCACCGCGGGACCGGACCACCGACGGGCGGCCACATAGGCGAGCCGCGCCTCCTCCTCGCCGGAGAGCACCCGCAGTCGTACGCCGGTGGCGCGAGCGACCCGGGTGATGACCTCGTGCCGGTTGGGCGCGTCGCGGATGACGGACGTGGCGAACGCGAAGATCTCGGAGCGGGGCAGGCACAGATCCCCGGCGAGCGTCTCCGTCACGGCCCGCTGCACGCCTCGCACGCCGAGCTCGCTCAGCCGTCCGTCCTCCTCCAGGCACTGGTGCAGGGTCAGCCGCACCTTGCGGGAGAGAACGGAGTCCATGTGGGTCGTGGGTCGGTGCCGGGCCACCGTGAGCAGCGCACTGTGGCAGCCGACGTCGAGCACTCCTGCCTGGCGCATTGCACCGCCTCGCCTTTCCCTGCCGATCGAACCGTGCCGTACGGGAAGAGAGTGCGCCTTTCGCGGCGCAAACGCTCGCACAGAACCAGGTGACACCCTACCTACTCCGAAGAGTACCTAGCGTGTCACCTACAGTTCACCTTTTAGCCATTTAGTGTTTGACTACACAACGGTGGGGCGGGCACGCGAAAGGTGCCGGCCCCAGGGCGGGACCGGCACCGGGACCGACGCCGAACGGTCAGCCGATCGTGAACCAGGTGCTGCGCGACTTCTGCCACTCGGGGTGCGTGAGGTCCTTCGCCTCGACACCGTCGCCGTACAGGTCGGCGGCGCCGTCGTCGGTGATCAGCTGGACCCGGGCGCCGGACTGGGTGAGGTCGGGGACCGCCACGATCGCCTCCCAGCCGCCCGCGTCCGTCGTCGGCAGGTCGAGCACCTTCACCGGCTGGTCGGCGGCGACACCGTCCCAGGAGTACAGCGCGTACGGGTCGCTGTTGTCGTCGGCCGCCCAGGAGCCGGCCAGGATCAGGAACTGGCCCAGGGAGTTGCGGCGGATGTCGCGGACGGCCAGGCCGCCGAGGTCCCACTGGAGCGGCGTGCCGAACGTCGCGTGGGTGCCGGAGGCGACCTTGTCCATGTTGGTCACCGGTACGACGAGGGCCTTGCCGCCGGTCTGCGGCGGCACCAGCGGGGCGCGGAAGCCGACGTAGGCCGTGGTGGTGCTGCCGCTGGCGAACTCCAGGCCCTCGACGTTGAATCCGTCGATCGACTTGGGGATCGAGCCGTCAGCGGTGCCCTTCGCGAAGCCGAAGCGGTTGCCGTTGGCCTTGTCCCACGCCACGAGGTCGTCGCGCAGGGTGTGGCCGCCCGTGCCGAAGGTCAGCGCGGTGGAGGCGCCGGAACCGGTCAGCTTGGTGGTGAAGACGGTGTTGCGGTCCGCCTTGTAGACGCCGTCCTTGTTGTTGCCGAGGGAGCCGGTCCAGTAGACGGTGTCGCCGACGAGGGTGGCGCCTTCGATGTCCACCTCCTTGTCGGCGTTGAGCGCGCTGTCGAGGTCCCAGGTCTTCACGGGCGCACCGGAGGCGCTGCCGTCGTACAGCCGCAGGGTGTTGTCCTCGTCGTTGCCGACGAGGACGTAGCCGCCGCCCACGGAGACCGCGGCGGAGGCGTCGCTGGCGCCGGTGAGGTAGCGGGCGTCGGTGGAGTACTGCACGGCGGGCGACGCGGCGTAGTGCAGGGTGGTGGTCGCCGTCTTGCCGCCCAGGCCCGTGACCGTCAGCGTGAGGTCGGTGTACCCCCGGCCCAGGGCGTTCACGGCCACCGTGCGGGTGCCGGCGGTCCCGGTGACCGTGACGCCGGTGGTCGCGGCGACGGCGGACTTGGTGGTCTTCGTCGCGGCCACGGTGAGCGCGGAGGCGTCGGCGCCGCTCTGGGCGACGGTCACGGTGACGGTCGGGTCGCCGGTGGCCCCGACGGCGCCGGAGAGGTAGGCCGTGGACAGCTTGATCGTCGGCGTGCCGTAGCTCGCGGCGTGCACGGGCAGGGCGCTCGCGGCGCCCGACAGCAGCACGGTGGCGGCGGCGAGCGCCACCCTGCGGACGGACTGCGGGGAGACGGCGGATATCGACTGCACAGTCGGTTCCCTTCGGCGACACGGCTCGGTGCGGTCGGCCAAGGAAGGCCGGCGCCGTCGAGCAGAGTTCAGCGCGCCGCCCAACGCCGGACCGCGGCAACCGGTCGGGAAGACGAACAACGGCCGACAGATGATCTTCGTGGCCAGGGACGCCGAAGACCGCGGCATCCCGTGCTCCGGGATGCCGCGGTCTCGGTCCGCCGGACCGTCAGTTCAGCGGTTCAGCAGCTCGGTTCGGCTCGGTTCGGCTCGGTTCAACCGTCGGACTCCGCGGACGGGATGTAGGCACCCGGCACGTCCTCGGGCAGGAAGATCCGCGCCTCGCCGGGGTACGGCTTCGCCCAGTCGTGCGTCTGGTACCACGTGAAGTGGTTCAGCTGCGCGGGGTTGGCGAAGTCGGGCACGGCACGGGTCCCCGTCAGCCGCTGGTGCGACTTCCAGGTGTCCCACGCCTTCGCGACCGCCACCTCGGCCGCCGGCACGATCGCCTTCGGCGCGGCCGCCGCGGTCGGGTCCTGCGGCGCCGGGGTGTCCACCCCGCAGGAGGGCGGCGTGCTCAGACCCGCGGTCAGCGAGGTCCGGTTGGGCAGCGCCTCGAACGGCGTGTAGTCCGGCTTCGGACTGAACGCCGCGCGCATCGGGTCGGCCGCGCTGTCCTTCTGGTTCATCGGGTGGATCCCGAGGATCTGCTCGATGGTCCGGATCATCGTGATCTGCGTGTAGTAGTGGCTGTCGACGACGCCGTGCCGGGCCCAGGGACTGATGATCTGGATCGGGGCGCGGTGGCCGTCGACATGGTCGAGACCGGCCTGGGAGTCGTCCTCGACCACGAAGATCGCCGAGTCCTTCCAGTACTTGCTGTGCGAGATCTCGTCGACGATCCGGCCGGTCGCGAGGTCGTTGTCGGCGACCTGGGCCGCCGCGTTCGCCGGTCCGCCGGTGTGGTCGCTGGAGAGCCAGAACATGTTCAGGTTCGCCGGACCGTTCTTCTCGAAGTCCTGCTTCCAGATCTCGGCGCGGTAGATGTCCGGGATGCTGGTGTCGAACTTCGGGAAGCCGGGCACCGACACGCTGTTGAGCGACGGGATCGGCGAGGACGAGTTCAGCGCGTAGGCGGTGCTCTGCCCGGTCGCGCCCATGTTCTTCGCGTCGCAGTACAGGTTCTGCCAGCTCGCGCCCGACGGTTTGGTCAGGAACTGCTGGAACTCGCCGAAGTCCCGCACGGACTTGCCGACCGCCTGCGCCCCGGTCCACAGGAACCCGGTCCGCTGATGGCCCAGCGCGTCGTCCTCGGTGTCGTAACTGCGCAGGTACTCACCGGCCGAGGACTCGGTGTACTCCGGATTGTCCGCCTGCATCAGCCAGTTGTGGCCCTCGGCGGAGTTCGTGCCGATGTCGTACGTGTTGTCGTAGAGGCCGAACCGCTCGGCCAGGGCGTGCTGGTTCGGCGTCACGTTCTCGCCGAACTCGGCCAGCGCGGGCGCGCCGTTGCCCTGCGGAAGGTCGCCGAAGAGCTGGTCGTAGGTGCGGTTCTCCTTGACGATCAGGAAGACGTGCTTGATCGTCGACGGGTCGCCGAGCCGTACCGGGACCGGTACCGGCCTCGCCTTGCCGTGGCCCTTGGCGAGGGTGACCGCGCGGCCGGTCCAGCCGTTCTGCCGGAACACCTTGGCGGTCTCGGAACGGATGACCCGGTCGCTCGGCAGGGTGAACCGCGTCAGGCTGGACGTGGTGTCGTGCGTGCCGTGCCCGGCGCTGCTGGTGGGCCGACGGGCGTCGATCCCCCGGGTGTTGGAGACCACGACCGAGTCGCCGACGGTGGCGATCTCGGCGGGGAAGTAGTCCGTCGGGAGCAGGCCGACGTAACCGACCGGCTCCTGCGGGGAGGTGTACCGGTAGACGGCGACCGCGTTGGCGCGGCCGAGCGTCACCAGCAGACGGCCGTCGCCGGTGAGCGTCACCGCGTCGGGCTCGTAGCCCACCGACGCCTCCGGCCACGGCCGGGTGGCGATGGTCTGTACGACCTTGTCGCGGGCGGTGTCGATGACCGACACGTCGTTGGTGGCGGTGTCGGTGACGAACACCGCGCCCTTCGCCGCGTAGACGGCGGTCGGATGCAGGCCGACGTCGATGCTCCTGACGGCGGCGGCGGGGTCCGCCAGGTCGATGACGCTGACCGTGCCGGTGGTGGTGGCCGCGGTGACCGGGTCGGCCGGCACCTGGGTGTTGTACGAGTTGATCGTGGTGTCGCCGGGCTGCGCCGGGCGCCCGCCCTCGTTGCTCACGTAGAGCTTGCCGCCGACCTCGGCGATGCCGCGCGGGGCGTTGCCCACGGCCCAGCTCTGCCGGACGGTCCCGGTCGCCGCGTCGATCGCGACCACCCGGTTCTGCCCGTTGACCGCGGAGTACACGGTGGACCCGTCGGGCGAGAACACGGCTTGGGCCGCCAGGGCGTGCCGGGCCCCGTCCGCCGGGATCCGCACGGACGTCGGGCTCGCGAGGGTGCCGTCCGCGTTCACGGTGAACCGGGTGTAGCCGTCGGTCTGGCCGAGCCACAGCTGGGTGCCGTCGGGGGAGTACGCCGGAGCCTCCTGCCCCACGGCGTTGCTGCTGATGCGCAGGTCGGCCGACGTGGAGGTGCCGACGAGCTGCTGCACCTTCCAGCTCTTGAGGTCCACGAGGGCCAGCGCCATCCCGCCGTCGGCGACCGAGGCCGCGAGGTGGGTGCCGTCCGGGCTGACCGCGGACGACATGATCTTGCCGTTGTTCACGACCAGACGGTCGCCGTAGGGGGCGATGTACTGGTCGCTGGAGACGACCTGGCCCCGAGCGGTGACCTGGCCGACCTGGTCGGTGCCGAACTGGTGGGTCTGGGCGAAGGCGGTGCCCGCGGCCGCCACGGCGACCGCGGTGAGGCCCGCGGTCACGAACGTGATCCGGCGACCGACGGGTCTGCCGAGAACGACGAAGGAGCCTCTCTTCTCGTCGTGCCGCCGCCGGCGCGTTACCTGCATGGGCTCATCCCTTCGGCGTGGTGGAGAGCAGCTCGACATTGCCGTCGAACTGCCACAGCGGGTTCGGCGCGTCCCCCGTCGGGGTCCGCACCAGGAAGTAGCCGTTCACTTCCTTCGGTCCGTCACCGTCGGCCATGTACCGCCCGTCCGAGGTGAGGTCGAGCTGGTAGATCGCCGTCCCAGGGGCCTGGACGCCCGGGAGATGCCAGGTGACGACGCAGCGCCAGTCGTTGCCCGGCCCCTCGGCGGCGCCGCGGCCGGCGCCCTTGTCGCACGCGGCCGTGACCCGCAACTGCGCCTCGGTGACGGCGGGGCGGTTCAGCTGCTCCGTCTGGAGGCGGTACAGATGCGCGAACGCCGTGGCGACCGACCGCTGGACCTTGCCCTGGTCGATCCCGGAACCCATGGACGGCCTCGCCACGGCGACCGCCACGACCGTGAGGACCAGCAGGCAGACCGGCGGGAGCACGCCGAGGGTCAGCGCGCGGCGCCCCGGACCGTCGTAGGACGGGTTGGTGAAGTCGCGCCGCAGGAAGAGGAGGTACGCCAGCACGGTGGCGGTCACCGCCCACACCAGGCTGACCGTGACGCCGACGAGGAGCGGGCCGAGCTGCGCCGGGCTGGTGAACAGTCCGCTCCAGGCGATGAACGCATAGCCGGGCAGGGCGAGCCGCACGGTCACGGGCAGCGGGAGCATCTGGGCGAGCTGCATCGTGAGCGCGACCAGCGCGGGCAGCAGCAGCCCCATCGGCGAGCGCCCCAGCGCGACCGATCCGAGCAGTCCGATCGCGGCCAGGGCCAGGGTCGGCGCGAGCGCGCACACCCAGGCGAGAAGGACCTCGCCGACGGCGTCCGAAGGGGCCAGCACATGCCCGTCGAGGCCGATCAGCGGCTGGTCGCCGACCGCCACCAGCCCGCCGACCGTGCTGGAGCACGCCATCCCCGTCACCAGCAGCACGATGACGGTGAGACTGGCCAGCGCCTTCGCCGCGAAGATGCGCCGGGGCGAGCGGACCGCCACCAGCAGATGACGCCAGGTGCCGAGCCGGTCCTCGGAGGCGAACACGTCACCGGCGACCACCGACGTCAGCAACGGCAGTGCCCAGGTGCCCGCGAACCCGAGCACCACCAGCGGCCCGGCCCACCCCGTGGCGTGCATCCAGCGGCCGAAGAGGGTGTCGGAGGGAAGCGTGCTCTGTCGGCTCACCGCCGCGACGAACAGCGCCGGCGCGATCCAGCAGGCCAGCACCAGCAGCCGGATCCGCCACTGGGCGACCAGCTTGACCAGTTCGAAGCGGAAGCCGCGCGCCACCGGGACACCGCGGATCCTGCCCGAGTCGCCGCTGTCGCCCGCCCGGTCGTCGGCCGGGGTACCGGCGGCGGCCGGGTCCGCGGCAGCGGCGTCGGTGGTCATCGGTCGGCCTCCTGCTGTTCGGTGAGGGCCAGGAACGCGGCCTCCAGCGGCGACACCACGGGAGCCAGCTCGCGCACCGCGATGCCCGCCCGCACGATCCGCGCCACCAGGACGTCGAGCGCGGGCACCAGCGCGCTGACGACGAACGCCTCGGCCCCGTACCGCGCCGTGCCGCCGCGCTGCGCGGGCACGGTGTGCGGGGTGGGGGCGCCGTGCTGTGGGGGAACGGTTGGTGAGGATGTGGGTGTGCCGTGCTGTGCGGGGACGGTGGGCGGGGGCGTGGGTGTGCCGTGCTGTGCGGGAACGATGCCCGGCGGTGCGGGCGCGTTGTGCCGTGCCGCCGCGGCGGTCGGTGTTCCGCCGTCGTCGACGACCGCGATGCCGGGCGTGCTCAGGGCCAGCGCGCGGGCGGCCCGCGGGTCGGAGGTGAGCAGCCGGTAGTCGAGTTCACGGCTCTCGGCGGCCAGTTTGCCCAGCGGACCGGAGAAGACGACCCGCCCGGTGGCCAGCAGGGTGACGTCCGAGCACAACGCCTCGACGTCGTCCATGCGGTGACTCGACAGCACGATGCCGGTCCCGTCAGCGGCGAGCCGGGTGAGGACCCGGTGCACATGCCGCTTCCCGGCGGGGTCGAGGCCGTTGGAGGGTTCGTCGAGCACGAGCAGCCTGGGCCTGGTGAGCAGGGCGGCGGCGAGCCCGAGCCGCTGCCGCATGCCGAGGGAGAAGCCGCGGGCCCGGTCGTCGGCGACATCGGTGAGCCCGACCTGGTCGAGCACGTCGTCGATCCCCGCCGTCCGCGCCGTCCGGCCACGCAGGGCGGCCAGCGCCGCGAGGTTCTGCCGGGCGGTGAGCGCGGGGTAGAGACCGGGGCCGTCCACGAATCCGGCGACCCCGTCGGGAACGGCGAGCGCCCGGCCGACCGGCGTGCCCAGCACCTCCAGGCGGCCGCTGTCGGCGACGGCCAGGCCCAGCAGGAGGCCGAGCAGGGTCGTCTTCCCGGCGCCGTTCGGTCCGACCAGGCCGTGGATCTGCCCCTGCGCCACATCCAGGTCGACGCCGTCGAGTGCGACGACGTCACCGAAGTATCGGGTGATCCCACGAGCCCGGACTGCAAGAAGAGTGTCCATAGCCCCCTCCGTCAAAACCCTCAGGAAACATAGAGACACCACACAGCGCGTGCAGGCACCACGAGTTGAACGCTCGCGGAACGGGAGCCGACCTCCGCTCGATACGCCGATGCCTGGCCGAGGGCCGTCACCCCACCGGCCGCCACGTTCACCCGGCGCGAGGATACGGATGTTGACGGACCGTCAATTCAGGCGGCGTACCCCGTCAGCCGGACCGGCCCGGAGCGTCTTCCGCCGAGGTCTCCGAGAACTCGTACACGGCGAAGTCGGCGACCGGCAGATACCCGATCCGCCGGTAGAGACCGTTGCTGGTGGGGTTGGCCAGGTCGGCGAAGAGCACGACCTCCTTCGCGCCCGAGGCCAGGGCGGCCCGGCTCACCTCGACCGTCACCGCCCCCGCGTAGCCGCGCCCGCGCAGCCGGGCCGGGGTGTACACGGCGGTCACCCGGATCTGGCCGGCGACCATCGGAGTCGCGCCCGCCATCGAGACGGGTGTGCCGTCCGGAGTCTCCCAGAACGTGACGCCCGCGTGGGCGATGCGCGCGTCGGCCCAGGAACCGGCGTCCATGGACCCGACGTTTCCTACGGAGGCGATGAACTCGTCGTGCCAGTGCATGAGTTGCTCGCGGTCCTGGGCGCCCGCGATCCGTGCCCGGCCGGCCGGGAGCGGCTGTGCCGGGGTGAGCTCGCCGAGTCGGTACAGGCGGTGGCGCCTGCGGAGCGTCGGCGTCGCGCCGGTGTGCCGCTGCCAGGCCTCGGCGAAGACGGTGGCCGTGTCGTGGTCCGCGTCGACGCCGGGAAGGCGGTGGCCGAGGCCGGCCAGACGGGCGGCGAGGGTGTCGGCGTGCTCCGGGTCGAGCGAGGTCAGACCCAGGTTCCGGGGCGGGGTGCGGAAGAACGCGGCCCGGACCTCGCCCGCCTGCTCCAGGAGGCCGAAGACGGGAGCCTCGGCGCCGTACATGTGCATCCCGCGGACGCGCAGTGTCTCGGTCACCGTGAGCGCGACCGTGTGCAGAGCGGGGCGCGTGCGCAGGAAGTCCCCGCTCCGGGCGAGGAATTCGGCGAGGTCTGCGGTGAGGTGCCAGCCGTCCGGGCGCATGGCTCATGGTCGCACGCGGCGGGCGCGGGTAGTTGTGCGCGATGTCGATCACGTCCATGAACTGATGTGAGGTGTACAGGACATGAACAGGACTCGGTCCGTCGGGTTTCGGGAAGCGGCTCGTCCGGGTCCGGTTGCGCGCGGAGGGGTTGATGGCGAGGTGTCGAGCGGGCTGTCGCCCTCGGGGGATCGGGGTCGTCCGGCGGGCGCATCATGCCTCCGAAACCCCATTGGAACAGGGGAATTCACGATTCCGTTCAGTCGGATCCGGTCCGGAGCGAGCCGGGCGGAGGCGCGCTGGAGTGAAAAGTGATTGGGCGTACAACCATCCGGGAGTGACGGGTGTCTCAGGGTGTGAGTTCTGAGCCCATGCTGTTCGTGGGGGATTTCGCGCGCCATTTCTAGGTCATATACCTGATGGGGATTCGCATGTCTGAACGTGTTGTGACGGGCGTGGGGGCAACGCCCGTCGCCGCCCGCAGATCGTCGTCGACGGAGAGACAGTTTGTCGTCGGGCTGCGCAGGCCGTTCTCCTCGCTCGCCCCGGCCGGACAGCGGTCGGGAACCGGCGCGGCGGAAGCGAAGCGCGCCACCGCGGGCGGACGGGGGAGCGGACGGCTGTACGCCATCGACGGGCTGCGCCTGCTGGCCGCCCTGATGGTGGCGGTGCATCACTACGCGGGCACCTGGCGGGTCGACCAGCCGGCCAACCTGATCTGGAACAGGCCGGTGTCCGACATCATGCCCACGGTGTTCCGCTTCGGCGCCTACGGCTGGATCGGCGTCGAGATCTTCTTCGTGATCAGCGGCTTCGTGATCTGCATGTCGTGCTGGGGCCGCACCCCGCGGCAGTTCTTCGTCTCCCGGGTCATCCGGCTGTATCCCGCCTACTGGGTCGCCATCGTGGTCACCACGGCCGTCCTGGTGAGCCTGCCGGGAGTGTGGGAACGGCAGCGGACCCGCGAGATACTGCTCAACTTCACCATGTTGCAGTCCGGTTCGGGTGTGTCGAACATCGACGGCGTGTACTGGACCCTCTGGTCCGAACTGCGCTTCTATCTGCTGTTCCTGGCCGTCGTCGCCACCGGGCTGACCTACCGCAAGGTCGTGGTGTTCTGCTGTGTGTGGGGGGCCGCCGCGATGATCGCCCCGGCCTCCGGTTTCCGTCTGCTGGTGCTGGTGGCCAACCCGCAGGGCGCCTGGTACTTCATCGCCGGTCTGGCGCTCTATCTCATGCACCGCTTCGGCCAGGACCTGCTGCTGTGGGGCATCCTCGGTATGGCGTGGCTGATGGGCCAACTGGAGCTGGGCCACCGGATCGACCAGGTCGAGCGCGTCTCCGGATGGCGGGGCAGCGTACTGATCTTCAGTGTGTTCCTGCTGGTCATGGTGGCGATCGCGCTCGGTCTGACCGACCGCGTCCACGGCAGGTGGCTGGTCACCGCGGGCGCTCTGACCTACCCCTTCTACCTGATGCACTACGCGGCCGGTACCACGGTGATCAACCGGCTGCGGGACACCATGGACGCCCGGCTGCTGGTCGTGACCGTCATCGCCGGATTCCTGGCGCTGAGCTGGCTGGTGCACCGGCTGGTCGAACGACCGCTCGCGCGACTGCTGAAGAGGGGCCTGGACACGTCGTTCGCGCGACTGCGCAACGCCGGGAACACGGCCTGACCCGGGCGAGGTGTCCCGGCTCTGAACCACGTCCGGCGCACGCCGGGACGACGGCAGGGCGGAGACGCGGCGCCGGGTGGGGCGGGGCGTAGTGGCGGGCCGTCGGCGCCGGAAAGGCGATGTCGGTCCGCCCGGTTAGGGTGCCCGGCATGGACAAGGATCAGGTGACCGAACAGCTCTCGGGGTCATGGCAGGACACCCGGCCCGCTCGCGACGCACTGGTGCGGCAGGGGGCGGCCGTGGCCACGGCCGTGGTGGACGTGCTGGCCGACGAGCGGTCACCGGTCGACTGGACGATATCGGCGGACGTCCTGTGCAGGATCGGGGAGCCCGCGCTCCTTCCGCTGGCGCAGGCCGTCGCGTCGGCGGACTCGCCCGAGGTGGCCCGGCGGGCGGGCTGGTCCCTGGGACGGCTGGACGTGGCCGATCCGGCGGTCTACGAACCGCTGTTGAAGCACCCGCACCCGGAGGTCCGCGGTGACGCGCTGTTCGCCTTCCAGCGCCGGGGCGAGGCCGCGGCGCGCTTCGTCGGCCGGCTGCTCCCCTCGCTGGGCGACCCCGACCCCAAGGTCCGGCAGCGAGCCGTGTGGGCCTTCGAGGCGATCGGCGCCGGTGCCCTTTCGGCGTTGCGGCACCTGCGGGAGCAGCCCGCGACCGGTCCCCGGATCCGCTCCGGTGCCCTGGAGGCGCTGGCGGCCGTCGGCGGACCGGCCGCCCTCGGCCGCCGGGACCAGGACGCCTGGCGTCGGCTGACCAGGATCAAACGGCTGACCGAGATCCCGGAGGCCCTGCACCTGTGCGGATCGTGGTACGCGGTGCCGACCGGCGATCAGGCGGCGGTACTCGAGGCGTTCGACCTGGGCGACCCCGAGCCGGTCACCCTGCGGACGGGCGCCTCGGCCTGGAACCAGGACCAGCACGCATGGGACCGCAAGCGGCCGCATGCGTGCTGCGCACGCGTCTTCGTCAGCCCGGCGCTGGACGGCTGGACGCTGGTCTTCGGCCACACCTCCCAGGACACCCATCGCATCGAGGACGCGGACGACGAAGACGGAGCGTTCGAGCACGTGGTGCGCCGGCGCTGCGCCGACCTCAGCCGCCGTTTCGGCGCGGCCCAGTGGTACGGAATGAGCTGCGGCGACGGCTGGACTGCCTGGTGCATCGCCGAGGGCGGGGAAGTGGTGCGCCACTACGACGCGTTCGACGCCGAGGAGGGCGGCGACGAGGACGGTGAGAACGGCGGCGAGACGGGCGGCGACGAAGGTCCCGCGCACCCGGCGGAAGCCGGCTACCTGCTGCCCCACCAGGACGGCTTTCCCGACGACGCCTTCGCCGGTGTCCCCTCCTCGGACCCGGAGGCGTTCCGGGCCAGGTACGAGCAGGTGAAGGAGGAACTCGGCATCCCCGACACCTGCTACGCCACCGACATCGCGGCCCGGCTCTCGGTCGACCCCGGCGCACTGGACGCGCGCACCCGGGTCACCGGCCGCGGCGTGCTCGCCCTCACCGCGTGCGGCCGGGAGCACGGCCACCCGGCCGGAGCCCTTGCGGTCTGACCCGTACGGCCCGCGGGCGCGACCCGCCGGGTGCCGTGCAGGGCACCCGGCGGTGCTTCAGGACGCCGTCACCCGTGATCGGCGCAGCAGGGGGTCGGGTTGGGCACCTCGAACGGGGCGAGCGCACCGCCGACGGCCGGGACCAGGGCCAGGGTGAGCCGGCCGTCGCGCCATTCGGGGCGCACATGGTCGCGGGTGCGCACCGCGGTGGCCGGGTCGGGCCCGGCGCCGTCCACCGACGGCGCGCCGACCACGACGACCCGGTCGACGGCGCTCAGGCCGAGCAGATCGGCCACGGTGACGGTCCCGACGAGAGCGTCGACGCCGGGGTACGACACGGCCCGCCCGGCGCGGCGCCCGGCGTGTTCCTCGGCGGCCAGCCGCGCCGCGCCGGCGGCCTGCGCCGAGCCGTGCGTCCGATCCCCGAAGGCGGCGCCCGTGTCCGGACCCGCCCAGTCGAGGACCCGCGTCCACGCCACCTCCGCCGCCCCGGCGTCGGGCAGGGCCAGCGACACGGCCGTGCTGCGGCGCTCGTCGGTGCGGATCAGATGGGTGCAGGCGACGGTGCCCCGCGGGAGGCCGAACCCGTCCACCAGGTGGTGGATCAGGTGATCGGCCTCCCGCAGGTTCGCCGAACCGGCGTCCACCCCGATGACGGTGTGGACGCCGGCGGCGCCGAGCGGGGATGTCATGAGGGCAGGACCCACATCGGGTTGGAGTAGAACCACAGGTCCTTCCACGGGTCGGCGTCGCCGATGACGTCCATCGCCGGACCGGCCGGGTCGACGGCCGCGCCGCGCAGGCCGACCGCGGACCGGTTGCCGTCGGTGCCGCGCAGCCGCACGTACACCGGCTTGTCCACCCGGCCGAGGGAGTAGGTGAGACGCACCGCGCCGGTGGACTTGTTCACCTCGAAGGACTTCACGACCTTGGTGGCCGGGGTGGCGAACGTGTCCTTGTCGGCGACCGGTCCGGTCACGTCGCCCTGGACGACGTCGACGCGGGCCAGCTTCGGCACGAACTGGGCCCAGTTGGGGCCGTTGGCGAGACTGATCTCGACGACCAGGTCGACCTGGCTGCCGCGGCGCACGGTGAGCGCACCGCCCAGGGTGACCGCGCGGTTTCCGGAGCGCAGCTGGGCGTTCAGGCCGCTGATGAGCCCGCCGTGGTCCACCCACACCCGGCCGGCCCGGATGCCGTCCATGACCGCCTTGTACGAGAAGGAGGCGGCGCCGACGTGCGTGCGGGAGTACTGGCCGGGCCAGAAGTCGGTGTCGGTGACGTTGAGGGTGCCGCCGTAGACCGGGTCCTCGTAACGGCCGTTGTTGTTGAAGTCGCTGTTGGGGCCGCGGACCGCGGTGTCGGCGTACACGTTGTGGGAGTCGGAGTTCGCCGTGACCCACCACGGCTTGCCCTCGGCCAGCAGGCTGTCCCACAGGCCGCCCACGGTGGAGGTCATCCAGTCGAAGCCGCCCCAGGTGCGGTAGCTCTCCAGCGGGTACCCGCCGAAGGAGTCGGCGCTCGGGCTGTTGTCGTAGATGCCACGCCCGGAACCGGCGCCCAGCGGGGCGGGCAGACCGGCGGCCTGGTGACCGGGGGCGCCCTCCATGCCGACGGCGATCGTCGGCTGCGCGTCACGCCAGCCGCGTATCTCGTGCGGGGAGTCGATGCCCTTGCGCGCCGGGTGGTTGGCGAGGAACAGCACGTCCTTCACCTTGCGGCGCTGCACCTGCTCGGCGAGGAAGTTGATGCCCGCGATGGCGAGCGCCTCATTGGCCGGAGAGCTGGCGGAGGCGCCCTTGACGCTGCCGTCGAAGGAGTTCTCGAACTCCTTCAGCACCGCGACCTCGTTCTTGCCCGGGTGCACGAAGACGGTGCCGTGCTCGGCGGCCGGGATGTTCCACTCCAGCCCCTGGAAGACGAGCGTGTCGTCGATCTGGTCACGGGCCGCGACGATGTCCGGGTTGACCTTCTCCACACCGATCTTGGCGTGCGCGACGCTGCCGTGGTCGGTGATGACCATCCAGTCCAGGCCGTGCGCGTTCGCCTGGCGGACGTGGTCGATGACCCGGTACTTGGCGTCGGAGCTGTACTGGGTGTGGATGTGGTGGTCACCGGCGAGCCACAGGTAACCGCCGGAGTGCGAGTCGTGGTGCGCCGCCAGGGACCCGGGTGCCGCGGCGGCCTGGCCCGCACCGCCCAGCACGCTGCCCGCCGCCAGACCGGCGCCGAGCAGACCCGTACGGCGCAGCATGGAGCGCCGGGAGAGCTGGCCGGGGGTCAGTTCCTCGTCCGGGACCGACAGGTCGAGGGCCGGCGGCAGCGACGAGGCCTCGCCGCTGTCGTGGTGATGGTGGTGGTGACCGTGACCGTGGTCATGGCTGTGGCCGTGACTCATGCTCAACTCCCGCTGGTAACCAGGGCGTACACGCTGGGGACGTGCAGAGTCTGAGAAGCCTTCGTGAACGCAGGGATGCGGGATGATGGTGACATCAAGAACGAAGCATGTGCAGCGAGAGCATTTCGGCCACCCGAACGTGAACGGCTCGACGCCCGGTGCGCGCGGGGGTGCGCGGGGCTCAGCAGGCCTGTGCGGGCTCCTCGTCCTCCGGTTCCTGGAGGGCCCTCGGGGTGCGATGGACCACCAGGCTCGTGACCGCGTACGCCATCTCGGTGACGTCGGGGTCCGGGGCGGGGTGGTAACGCCCCGCGCAGACGGAGAGGTTGACGATGAGGTGGGCGCGCCAGCGGGAGCCGACACCGCGGCCGTCGGCGAAGACCTGCCTGCCGTTCAGCGTCCAGACCACACTGCGCGCGCCGAACGTCACGCTCAGGTCGACGACACCGCCGGGGCGGACGGCCGCGTCGCGTACGTACCTGTAGCTGTCGCGTACGTGGTTGCTCAGCTCCAGCAGGTCGGGGTTGTCCGGGTGGTACTCGAAGACGTCCACCTCGTTCCCCCCGTCCCGCCAGGTCCAGATCGCCGGCCACGCGCCCGACTCGGTGGGCAGCCGCACCGTGGCGTCCAGGCGGTCCCCGGCGCGGACCATGAATCCCTCGGCGCTCTCCTCCGTGGTCAGCAGTCCCGTGTCCCACAGCCCGTCGGCCCGGCGGCGGGCGCGGAACGTGCCCGTGCGGGAGAACTCGCCGTCGGCGGTGAGGTGGTCCAGTTTGTTGTCGCCGGTATTGGTCGGGCCGCCGTCCGGATAGGCCCAGGAACGCCCGGCGACCCACTGGCGTGTGGAGGTGAAATCAGCTGTGAAGACGACTGAGCGCACGCACGGGCTCCTTGTGGCGCCGGGAACCGCATCGGATGCCGGTTTCATCCCCCGCGGGACAACAGCCATGCGGTGACGAGGAGTGAACGCCGCCGGATTCACCCGGGCGGGTGACGGACCCGGGGTCGCTGGTCGAGGACCGGTCCGCCGGATCGCCCCACGGGCCGGTGCGGCCGGTCGAAGCGGGCCCGCGCACCCCAGCCGCCGCCTCCGACACCGGCCCGTCCCCTTCCCCGGCGTTGCCGCTGCCGGGGAAGGGGACGGGGACGGGTGAGGGGCGGAACTGCGGCCGGTCGGGTGGCCCGGCCCGGGCGCTTCGTGGCGCGGTGGGTCAGGAGGCGACGAAGCGGGCGATCTGGCCGAGCACGGTCGTGTCGGTGAGATAGCCGATGTGGGTCTGGCAGGCGACGTTGTTGTTCGTCGCGCCGTCCAGCTTCGTGCTGGTGTACGGGATGATGACGCCGTCGCACGCCGAGTACCAGGTGGCGTACTTGGTGTCACCCGGCGTCTCGTCGCCCGCGGTGATCTGGGCGATGAACGAGGAGCCCGGGTACATCTGCTGGCACGTCGTGTAGATCAGACAGGCACTGGCGTACGTGGTCCCGTGGTTGGCGCCGGCGATCGAGGCGAGGTGGCTGACGCTGGTGTTGCCGCCCAGCACCTTCAGGTAGTACTGGCTGACGAGACCGCCCATCGAGTGGTTGACGATGGCGACCTTGCTCGCGCCGGTGCGCGCCTTCACGTTGTTGACGAAGGTCGCCAGGCCCTGCGCGTTGGTGATGTTGTTGCCGTAGGAGTCGTACTCGTAGGCGAACAGGTTGGAGCTGGACCAGCCGTTGGCCTGGAAGACGGCCATGGCGGTGACCCAGTTGGAGGCGTTGCCGGTGTACCCGTGGACGAACACGACCGGGGTGCTGGTCGACAGCGGCTGCGCGGCCGCGTCGGCCGCCCGCGCGGAGGCGACGGTGGTGGTCGCGGCGTCGGCCGCGCCGGCCGTCGACGCCGAGGAGAACAGGGTGAACGCGACCGCGGAGGCCGCGAGAACGCCGAGAAGCCGACGCGGGGAACGACGACGCATGGAACCCTCCAGACGAGGATGCGGGTGCTTGACCCGACCAGAGTCGTGGGGCGGGACGCGGGCGCCATCGGCTAAATCACCAGTGTGCGCGACGGCCCCGGAGGCTTCCGGACGCCCGGCCCGCCTGCGGATCCGTCGGTCTCACCTGAGGCCGCTGAGCATCACGCCGCGGATGTAGTACTTCTGGAGCAGAAGGAAGAGGACCAGCACCGGCAGGACGCTCAGGACCAGACCGGCCATCACGATCGGCATCGTGCGGGTCGGGTCGACGTAGTCCTGGAGCAACTGGATGCCGACGGGCAGTGTCATCACGTCCGGGTCGGCGGTCGAGACGAGCAGCGCCCAGATGTACTCGTTCCAGGCGTCGACGAAGGTGAGCAGGCCGAGCGTCACCAGGACCGGCTTGGTCTGCGGCAGCACGATCCGCCACCACACGGCGAACTCGCCGGCGCCGTCGATCCGGGCGGCCTCCAGCACCTCGTCCGGGATCGAGACCATGAACTGACGCATCAGGAAGATCCCGAAGCCGTTGACCAGGAACGGTATGGCGAGCGCGCAGATGCTGACGGTCAGTCCCGCCCCGCCGCGCCCGAACAGGTCGTTGCCGCCCGCCAGCGGCCAGTGCACCAGGATCAGGAAGTGCGGGACGAAGAAGAGGAACGGCGGGAACATCATCGTCGACAGCACCAGCCGGAAGATGAGATCCCGGCCGGGGAAGCGGAGTTTGGCGAGCGCGTAGCCGGCCAGCGACGACGTGAGCAGCACCGATCCGGTGATCAGGGCGGTGGCGACGACGCTGTTGCGAAAGAGCACCGGCAGATCGAGCTGGTCCATCGCCGCCCGGTAGTTGGCCAGGTCGAACGCCTCGGGCAGGAACCGGTACGGCAGCGTGCCGGACTCGCCGGGCCCTTTGAAGGACGTCATCACCATGTCGAGGAACGGCACCACCGTCAGTACGGCGCCGGTCACGACCACCAGATACGACAGCCACGGGAAACGGCGGCGGCTCACGCGTCCTCCCCGCCGCGCCGGAAGATCCACAGCTGGAGCAGGGTGACCGCGAGGACCACCGCGAACAGCACGAACGCGGCGGCGCTCGCCGTACCCCAGTCCCCGTAGGAGAAGGCCTGCCGGTACATCTCCAGGGCGGCCACGTCGGTCGCGTCGCCCGGCCCGCCCCTGGTCATCACGACGATCAGCGCGAACGACTGGAGGCCGGTGACGATCTGGGTGACGCACACGAGCAGCAGCGACGGCCGCAGCAGCGGCAGGGTGATCCGCCGGAAGACGGTGACGGGCCCGGCGCCGTCGAGCGCGGCGGCCTCGTAGTACGACTCGGGAATGGACTTCAGCCCGGCCGTGAGGACGAGGATCGCCGTGCCGACCGACGCCCAGGCCTGTACGACCACGACCGAGGGCAGCGCCGTGTCCGGGTCCTGGAGGAACGCCACCGAGTCGAGCCCGAGGGCGTTGAGGGCGCCGTTGACCAGGCCGCCCGGCTCGTACATGTACTTCCACACGTTGCCGACGGCGACGACCGTCGTCACGATCGGCAGGAAGTACAGGGTGCGCCACAGCCCCTGGAACCGCAGATTGTCGATGCAGGTGGCGACGGTCAGCGAGCCGGCGAGCGCGAGCGCCACCGTGCCCAGGGCGAACAGCAGCGTGTTGGTGAGGACGGGCGCCAGGAACGTCGATCCGTCCGCGAACAGGCCGGTGAAGTTGTCCAGGCCGACCGGGCGGATGTCGCCGAGGGCGAACCCCGACCAGTGCGACAGGGACAGCAGCAGCGCGAAGCCGAGCGGCAGGACCAGGAAGACGGCGAAGAACAGCAGCGTCGGCGCCAGGAACAGATAGGCCACGACGGTCTGGCGGCGCCGGGTGCGGTCGCGGGCCGCGACGACCGGCCTGGCGGGCCGCGGGCCGTGCGCCCGCTCGGCCCGCTCCGGCGTCAGCACGTTCACCATGACCGCGACACCTCCTGATCGACCTGGCGGCGGACGGCGCGCAGCGCCTCGTCGACCGACCGCTGACCGGTCCACAACGCCTCGATGTTCTGGCGCAGCAGGGACTTGGCCTGCTGCGCGCCCGGCACGTTGGGCTCCGGGACGGCGTACGCCAGCGCCTCCCGGAACGGGCGCAGATTCGGATCGCCGCCCGCGCCCAGCAGGGTCCCCATGTCGTCGGCGCGACCGGTCAGCGAGCCGACCGACACCTGTAGCGAGCTCATCCGGGTCGCCACCGCGCCCTGCCGGGCGGTCCGCACGCCCACCTTCTCGGCGTTGAGCCAGCGCAGGAACTCCCAGGCCTCGCGCGGGTGTTCACTGGCCGTGTTGACCCCCAGCATGAAGCCGGTGGAGAGCGTGCCGGGCCGGTCGCCCGCCCGTGGGACGGGCACGGGCGCGACGCCCACCTCGCGGTAGTCCCGGCCCATCTCGGCCCGCAGACTCGCCGTCCACCAGCCGGCGCTGATCACCATGGCCGCCTGCCCGGACTGGAACGCCTTGTAGACGTTGATGCCGGGGGTGCTCGCGCCCCGGACGACGAGGCGGTGCTCCAGCTCGAACACGGCACGGCCGGCGGGCGAGTCGATGGCGGTGCTGCGGCCGTCCGCCGAGACGAACGAGCCGCCGGCCGCGCCGAGCAGCGCGAGGGTCTGGCCGACGGTGGTGGAGTCGTCGTACGTCGACAGCCCGAACCCCTGGACGAGCGTGTTGCCGTACCGGTCCCGGCGCGCGGTGCGGTACGCCGCCTCCTCCAGCTCCCGCCAGGTGCGCGGCGGGGAGCCGAGGCCGGCCGCGCGCAGCAGCCGCTTGTTGTAGTAGAGGGCGTACGTCTGCACCTCGGTGGGATAGCCGTACACCCTGCCGCCCACCGATGCGGCGTCCACCGCGGCCCTGCCGTAGCCGCGCCCGATCTCCACGGCGTGTCCGGACGGCGCGGGCCGCAGGACGCCGGCCCGGACGAGCTGGCCGTTCCACAGGCAGTACGGGTGGATGATGTCGGCGCCCTGGCCCGCGGCCTGCCGGACCATGAACGTGGTCAGCAGGTCCGTGAACTCGACCGCCTTCGTCCGCACCTTGACCCGGTCGTGGGTGGCGTTCCACTCGTCGACCGGGCCCTGGAGGGCCTGCTTGAGCTCCCCGCTCGCGTAGTGCGACAGCAGGGTGAGCACGATCGGATCACCGGGCCGTCCGCTGCCCCGGTACGGCGCGGCACAGCCGGAGACGAGCAACGCCGAGGGGAGCGCCAGCGCGAAGTGACGCCGACCCAAGCCGCGTCCCTGCCACGGGCTTTGACGATCGGTCGGCCGACCGGGGCCAGGATCGCCCGTGCGGTGGGGCGGTGTCACCGGGTGGCCTCCCGGCGCATCACCTGGAACACCCGGGTCGTCCCGAACCCGGCCTTGCGGTACAGACGGCCCGCCGGGGACCGCTCGCCGGTCCACAGGAACCACGCCGAGTGGGCGCCGTGCGCCCGCATCCGCTCCAGCACCAGATGGAGCAGGACCCCGCCGAGTCCGTTGCCGCGCATCTCCTCCACGACACCGAACGGGCCGAACCGCTCGTCCGTCGACGCGTACGCGCCGTGCATCGCCCAGCCGACCAGACGGCCCGAAGGGGCCCGTGCGACGACGATCCGGTCGGGCCGCGCGCCCGCGAGCAGGCACTCGCGGATCGCGCGCGCCCAGTCCGGGTCGAAGCGGCTCCCGGCGAGCGCGATCAGCTCCACCAGGTCGTCGTCGGACGGAGTGGCGAACCGGTAGCCCTGGGCGGCCAGTTCGTCCACGCGTCGGGCGACCTCCGCGGGGAGGCGGTAGCCGACCAGACCGCGGTCCATCGCCGCCGCCTCGTACCGGGTGCGAAAGCCCAGGGAGGACAGGAGCCCGGCCGCTTCCGGATAGGCCGCCGCGTCCAGGCCGGGGAGGACGTAGTTGGGGGTGTACGAGGAGAAGTCCACCCGGGTACGGCCGTGACCGTGCAGCCAGTCGAGGGCGTCGGTCAGCAGCCGTCGGCCGAGGCCCCGCCCGCGTGCGACCGGGTCGACGAAGAAGAACGGGAGCCAGCCCTGCCGCGGCTCCAGGTCGGTGCCGTACAGCGGGGTCAGCCGGCGCACGGCGTAGGCGGCGCCGACGACACGGTCGCCGTCGACGGCGATCCGCAGCCCCTCCGGATCGAAGTTGGCGTCGAGCAGCACCAGGGAGCGGAAGCGGTCCCGGGTGATCGGGTCGGCCGGCAGGCTCCGGCGCCACGCCTCCACCACCCGCGGTCCGTCACCCCCGCGAAAGCCACGGATCCCGGCCCGGGACCGCGTCCCGAGCTCGGTCGTCAACGGGTCGTCCGTGCTCATTGCCCTGCCCCGTCCGCCGGTGACTTCTCGTAGCGGTAGCTGGAAAATGTTCTGCTATGTCCACAAATTATGCAATTACATGCTCATGGGACACGCCGGACGTGGCCGCGGGATCTCTGCCCTCGCTCGCGTCCGGTTCACCCGACGGTGAAGTCGGCCGCCTCGTCGTCCAGGGTGGTCGTGCCGTCCTTGGCGGTGGCCAGCACGGCGACATGCCAGACACCGTGCGGCGACGACTGGGCGTCCGACCGCCTGACCGGGGCCGTGTAGGTGCAGCGCACGGTGTCCTGCCCGGCGGGCTTGCAGATCGCCGACTCCACGGCGGCCATGTCCTTCGCGGTCGGCCGATTCTTGGCGAGGGAGGAGTTCTCCGGCCAGGCGAGCACCTTCACGCTCCTGACCCCGGAGGACGCCGAGACGTCCGCGACGAAGGTCAGCGCGCCGTCGCGCTCGCCGACGGGAGCGGTGTAACGCGCGCTGCTGTCGGCGATCGCCGGAGGCTGATCCCCGGCGTACGCGAGAGCCAGCGCGCCGGCGCCAACCCCACCGAGGACGACGACACCGGTGGCCACGGACAGAGCCAAACGTCGGGACATGCGATTCTCCGTAACTGTGTCAGCTGTATCGCGCTGCCGTTCCTCGACCGCGCCACTGCGTCGATCCTCGCCGCGGGCGGTCCGGTCGGACATGAGCGCGCATACTCAACCCCGCCTGAGTAACGGTGGCTGTGCGTCCCCAGGATGGTCCTGAAGCGTGCGGACGCGTGGCGCGCCACCCTCGTGGCCGCCGCTGACGGCGGGTCAATACACTCGCCCGATGAACGACATACAGTGCACCCACTGCGGCACGGTGGGACTGGAGCCGGGCTTCATCGAGGACTCGGGGCAGGGCGCTCGCGGCAACGCGCGGTGGATCGAAGGCGCCCTTCAGCGAGGCCCGCTGGGCGGTGTCAAAAGGTTGGGCCGGCCGCGCTGGACGATCGAGGCCTACCGCTGCCCCGCCTGCGCGCACCTGGAACTGTTCGCCACGCAACGCGAGTGAGACACCGGCCCGGCGCCGTGGCTCCGGGGGCCTGGGGGCGACGGGTCCGGGCCAGGGTGCGCTTGATGGCGGGCTGTTCTAGCGTCGGAGGTGAGGAGGGGCGGTTCCGCCCGGCGAACGGGCGGGTGCGGGGCCCGGGTGCGGGCCGTGGGTGAGGAGTCGTACACCCGCCGTGTCCGCTGCTCGGCCCACCTGCCGTGTCCGCTGCCCGGCGTCGGATCCGCGAGACCCACCGACCCTGGAGAGCAGGTACCCGCCATGCGTCCATCGGCCCATGTCGCCGGTTTCCTCACCGGTCTGACCCTTGTGCTCGGCGGCGCGGTCCTCGTCGCGCCCGCCGCCCGGGCGGACATCCCGGCCTGTACGAACATGGTCCGGCAGACCGGCGTCGAAGTCACCGACGCCGTGAACACCGCGTGCACCCGGGGTGTGCACGCCGACCTGCGGGGCTGTGCCGACGCACTGGGCGCGCTCGGCGTGCCGGGCGGCGCCGCGACCGGAGCCTGCCGGCTGGCTGCCAACCCCCCGCCCTGACGGCAGGCCGGCAGCCGACAGGCCCTGGGTGCCTCAGCCGCGGTCGTGCAGCGCGACGGCCAGCGGTGCGGCGGTGAACATGGAGGAGTAGGTGCCGACCGCGAGGCCGATGAGCAGGGCAAGGGCGAAGTCGGTGAGGGTGTCACCGCCGAGGACGGCCAGCGCGGTCAGGACGAACGCGGCGCCCATGCCGGTGTTGACGGTGCGCGGCAGGGTTTGCAGGAGCGCCCGGTTGGTGATGTCGAGGAACGGCGTTCTGCGGTGGTGGGCGAGCTCCCTGACCCGGTCGAAGACGACGACCGAGTCGTTCACGGAGTAGCCGATGACGGTCAGCAGCGCGGCCAGGAAGACACCGTCGACGGGCTTGCCGAGCCAGGCGAAGACACCGGTGAGGATCACCACGTCGTGGGCCAGCGCCGCGACCGAAGCGGTGGCGAACAGCCAGCGGAACCGCGCTGCCAGATAGACGAGTTGGGCCCCGAGGGCGACCGCCAGGGCGACGAGCGCGCCACGGCGGAGCTCCTTGCCGAGGCTGGGGCCGATGCTCTCGTCGCGCAGCACCTCGGCACCGCCGGCCAGCCCGCGGACGACTTCGGTGGCGCCCGCCGTCTGATCGTCCGTCAGGGGACCTGTCCGTACGGTGAGTCGGTCGTCGCCCGAGGTCTGTACGACGGCGTCGGGAAGGCCCGCGTCGGCGAGTGAGGCGCGCGCCCGGTCGGGGTCGACGGCGGTGGCGGTGGTGTACTCGACGAGACGCCCACCGGTGAACTCGACGCCGAGGTCGAGACCGCGCAGCGCGATCCCGGAGGCGGCCAGGACGAGGGCGGCGGCGGAGACGGCCAGCCATCTGCGCGGGTGGCGCATCAACTGCGGGTTCCTGCGGGTGAGATGGTCGCGGACGGTGCCGGTGTGCGCGATACCGAACAGGCCGGGGCGGCGACGAGCCCAGGAGCGGGCGGCGGCGTACTCCGCGAGCACACGGGTGACGACCAGCGCGCTGAGCATGGAGGCGAGGACGCCGATGCCCAGAGTGACGCCGAAGCCGCGGACGGGACCGGAGGCGAGGAAGAACAGCAGGCCGGCGGCGATGAGCGTGGTGATGTTGGAGTCGGCGATCGCGCTGAGGGCGCCGCGGAACCCGGCGGTCAGCGAGGAGCGGGGGGTGGAGCGCAGGCGGGAGGCGTACTCCTCGCGGGCGCGCTCGAAGACCAGCACGTTTGCGTCGACGGCCATGCCGATGGCCAGGACGAACCCGGCGAGTCCCGGCAGGGTGAGGGTGGCGCCGAGGGCGGCCAGGGCGGCGTAGGAGACGAGGCCGTAGCAGGCCAGGGACACGGTGGCCAGCAGGCCCAGGAACCGGTAGACGACGATGATGAACAGCGAGGTCAGCGCCGTGCCGATGACGGCGGCCCAGGCGCTGGCCGTGATGGCCGCGGACCCGAGGGTGGGGCCGACCGTGCGCTGTTCGACGATCTCCACCGGCACGGGCAGGGCTCCGCCGTTGATGAGCAGAGCCAGTTCCCTGGCTTCCGCGTCGTCGAAGGAACCGGTGATCTGCGTGGAACCGCCGGTTATCCCGGAGCGGCAGGCGACGGACGGGTCGACCTGCGGCGAGGAGACGATCTTGTCGTCCAGGACGATGGCGACCCGGCGGGACGGGTCCCCCGCCGGACGGCAGGCGGCCGCACCGGTCAGGCGGGCCCAGCCGTCCTTCCCGGCGCCCTCGAAGTCGACGGTGACGTGCCATCCGGCGCCGCTTTGCTGGTCGAAGCGCGCGGCGGCCTTGCGGACGTCCTTTCCGGTCAGCGTGGCGGCCTCGAGGCGCAGGAGTTGCCCGGATTCGTCGGGCAGCACCAGCGGGCGAGGCCGACCGGGCTGCGGTTCGGGGACGTCGTCGGTGTCGGACGCGGTGCCGACGACAGGGTGGAAGGTGAGCTGGGCGGTGCGGCCGAGGAGCTCGGCGGCCTTCGCCGGGTCCTGCACACCGGGCAGTTCGACGATGATCCGGTTGCTGCCGGAGCCGACGATGCCGGGTTCGGCGACGCCGAGCGCGTCGATGCGGTCGCGCAGCACCTCGACGGTGCGCTCGACCGCGTCGCCGTCCTCGTCGGCCGCGGCGGTCGGTCTGGTCTGGAGGACGATCTGCGTGCCACCGCGCAGATCGAGGCCGAGATGGATGGGCACCGTGAGCGCGACGTACAGCGACACGGCGACGGCGGCGAGGGCGATCAGCCCTCTGAGGTGCAGGGATCGGTTCACAACGGTCCTTCGGCGGGCATGCCGCGGCCGGCGCGTGGTCCACGGCGGAAAGAGAAAGAGACGGAGGCAGCGAGTGCGGGGTCAGTTGCCCGGCCGTCGAGGAGGTGCCCGCAGGCGGACGTCGTACGTCGGCTGTGCGGAGGTGGACACGGGTGGCGTCGCCGCGGAAGCGTGGACGGCGCGCGCCAGGGCGCCGCTCGGACAGCCCGGGGTGCCGAGGGCGGGCGGCGGCGAGTGGCGTTCGCCGACGGCGGGGCGCTGGATCCGTGCCGCACCGGCGCGGAGGGCCGGCTGCCCGTCGTCCGCGTGATGGCCGCGCTGGGCCCGGACGGTCGCGGCAGCCGGTCCGGAGGCGGTCGGTGACGTGGACGGCGATGCGGTGGCGGACCGCGGCGCCGCTGTCGAGGCTGTCGTCCCCCTCGCGTCGACGGGTGTACCCGGGGACGCGCCGCCGGGTGTCGCGGCGGTGAGCAGCGCGGCGAGCGAGGCGAGCAGGATCGCGATCACCGCCGAGGCCCCGAGGACGCACGAGCGCGCGGGGGCGTGCGAGGAGCGTGCCATACGTCGTCCTCGCTTCGGCTGCGGTGGGCGCTGGTCCTGGGGGGAGCGGGGTGCCTCAAGGCTCCGGCGGGGGAGTGGACGGCCGGAGCCTTGAGGCGGTCGGAGGGGGCCGGCGGTCAGGGTTCGATGAGGCCGGCCCGGATGGCGTAGCGCGTGAGCCCCAGGCGGTCGCGCATCCCGAGCTTGTGCAGGAGGTTCTCCCGGTGCCGGTGGACGGTCTTGATGCTGATGAACAGCAGCTCCGCGATCTCCTTGGAGGAGTGGCCCTCGGCCACCAGCTTGAGCACCTCCTCCTCCCGGGGCGTCAGCACCTGGTCCGGGGGTTCCTCGCCGTCGTGGACGCGGTCGAGGTAGTTGCGGACGAGGGCGGTGACCGCGCCGGGGTAGAGGAACGGCTCGTCGCGCATGGCGGCCCGGCAGGCGGCGACCAGGTCGCGGTCGGCCACCGACTTCAGCACGTACCCGCCGGCCCCGGCCTTGAGCGCCTGGAAGAAGTACTGCTCGTTGTCGTGCATCGTCAGCATCAGGACCCGCACGCCGGGCTTGACCGTGTGGAGTTCGCGGGCGGCCTGGAGGCCGGTCATCCGGGGCATCGCGATGTCCAGGACGGCCAGGTCGACCTGGTGGGTGCGGGCCAGCGCGACGGCCTCGGCGCCGTCCCCGGCCTCGGCGACGACTTCGAGGTCGGGTTCGCCGTCGAGGATGAGCCGCACCCCGCGTCGTACCAGCGCGTGGTCGTCGGCGAGCAGGATCCGGATCGTCGGTGTTTCGGTCATGGTCACGACTTTCTGGGGCTGGCGGGCACGGTCAGCCGGACCTGGGTACCGGCCGTCGGCTCGGAGGTGATGTCGAGAGCCGCCCCGATCAGCAGGGCCCGCTCGCGCATCCCGCGGATCCCGGCGCCCTCGCGGACGACGGCGCTCCCACGGCCGTCGTCCGCGACGGTCAGGACCACCGCGCCGTCGGCGTGGCGCAGGGTCACCTCCACCCGGCCGGCCTCGGCGTGCCGGGCGGCGTTGGTCAGGGCCTCCTGGACGACCCGGTAGAGCACGAGTTCCGTCTGCTCGTCCAGCGCGGGCAGCCCGGGGTCGAAGCGGCGCACCACGCGCAGCCCGGCGTGCGTGGCGAACTCGGTGGTCAGCGAGGTGAGGGCGCTGACCAGGCCGAGATCCTCCAGCACGCCCGGCCGCAGCCGACGCACCAGGCGGCGGACCTCGTCCAGGCTCTCGCGGGTGATCTCCTGAGCCTGTTGCAGCTCACCGCGCAGCGGCTCGGCCGCCGTGTCCGCCGCCCGCTTCAGCGCCAGCAGGATCGCGGTCATGCTCTGGCCGACCTCGTCGTGGAGTTCCTGGGCGATGCGGCGCCGCTCGGCCTCCTGCGCGAGCAGGACGCGGGCGCTGCTGGAGGCCCGTTCGTGTTCGAGGCGATCGAGCATGGCGTTGAAGGTGCGGATCAGCTCGGCGATCTCGCTGTGCCCGCGTTCCGGCAGGCGTTGGCCGGGGCGCAGCAGGTCGACGGTGGTCATCAGCTTCGCGAGCCGGCCCAGGGGGGCCAGGCCGATCCCCAGCAGGGCGGCGTTGGCGACCAGCATGACGGCCAGACCGGCCACGAGGATGACCGCCTCGGTCAGTACGACCGGCACGGACACCGTCACCGGGGCCCACAGCAGCAGTGCGGTGGCTGACCCCAGCACCACGGCGTTGAGGGCGAAGATCCGCCAGAACAGCGACACCGGGATGACAACCCTTCCTCGTGCGATACGGCTCTGTCTCTACTGTCGGTCACCGCGCACCCTGTGCCCGGGCCGCGGCCGCGGCTCGGCGACCGTCCTGCGCCCAGCCTCCCTCCGCCCCGCCCGCCCCGTCGATGGGCTCCAATGCCCATTTCCGCTGCCGTGTCCGCCCAGGTCGCGAGGGGCTCGGCGCGGCGCCGCAGATGGGTATCGCGCCCGATGGGTTTCGTACGGCGCCTCGGCCAAGGTGGGGGCATGGACCACTCACCGTGACCTCGTGACCCCGTAGCCGCACCGTTCCCGGTCCGGGTCGCGCCTCTCCGGTCCAAGGCTTCTCCCCTTCAAGACTTCTCCGTTCCGAGGCCTCGTGCCTCGCCTCAGCTCCGTACACCCCCGTTCCGTCGATGAAAGGACCGTCATGTCGCTCGACACGCCCCGGACTGAAACGCGCCCCGAACCCCGGGCCGAAACCCGCTCCGAACCTCGTCCCGAACCCCGCCCCGAGCGTCTGACGGCGCACGAAGCCCGGCAGCGGCTCGAACACGAACGCAACTCCCGGCTGACGCAGCTGCGGGCCATCGCCGAGGCCGAGCCGAGCACGCCGGACCCGATGGCGAGCGCGCAACGGGACACCGTGCACCGGGTCCTCAAGGAGATCGACGCGGCGTTCACCCGGGTCCAGGACGGCAGCTACGGAGACTGCGAGGGCTGCGCCAAGCCCATCCCCGTCGAGCGCCTGGAGATCCTGCCGCACACGCGGTACTGCGTCCCCTGCCAGCGCGACGCCGCCTGACCGACGTCCGCCCCGCCTCCGTCCGCTGCCCCGTCCGAGGGGGAATTGGTGAACCAGCAGAGCACCCGCCACCGCAACACGACCCTGTCGACCGAGGACCTCGCCGCCCTGCGCGAGAACCTGCACGAGCAGCGCCTGTTCCGCCTGGAACAGCTCCAGCAGCTCTCGGCCGCCGCCGCGCACCGCCCCCAGGCGCTGCCCGACCGGCGCACCGCCTCCCAGACGGAGGTCCGGGCCAAGCTCGCCGCCTCCGCCCGGATGGTCCTCGCCGACGTCGAGGCGGCCCTCGTACGCATGGAGCAGGGCCGGTACGGCAGCTGCCACCTGTGCCGCAGGCCCATCGCCCGGGAGCGCCTGATCATCGTGCCGCAGGCCCGCTACTGCGGGCGCTGCCAGCAGGTGCGGGAGGCGGGCCGGTGACCGAGACACCCCGCCCGCGCTCCCGGAGCGCGCGGCACCGTCCCTGGCCCTGCTGTCGGGATTGCTGCGGCGTCGCCCTGGACCTGGGCAGCGAACGCACCCGGGTCTGGGTGTCCGGCCGGGGCGTGATCCTGGACGTGCCCACGGTGACCTTCCCGGGCGACGGCGGCCTGCACCCCATCCAGCGCGCCACCATCGTCGACGTCCCGGGCACCGCCCGGATGCTGGACCGCCTGCTCGGCCACCGGCTGCCGCACGCCACCCGTCCCATGTTCATCCTGACCACACCCGTCCTGAGCGGCCTCGCCTTCCGCGAGGCGGCCCGCGCCGCGGTGGAGCGGCTGCGGCCGCACGGCGTGCTGACCGTCCCGGCGGCGCGAGCCGTCGCCACCGCCGTCGGCGCCGACCTGAGCAGGCCCCTGCTCGTGGTGGACCTCGGCGCCCACGTCACCGAGGTCGTCCTGCTCACCGACGGCTTCGTGACGGACGCCCGCCGCACCGCCCTGGGCACCAGCGACCTGGACAGCGACACCCCGCCGGCCCGGATCGCCGACGCGGTCGTCGCGATGGTCACCACCATGTTGGAACAGGACCGCACCACCCAGACGCTCGACGCGCTGCGACGAGGGGTGCTCCTGGCCGGCGGGGGCGCGCTGCGTCCCGACATCACCTACCGCCTGAGCGGGCGACTGCACGCCCCCGTCTCACCGGTGCCCGCCCCGCACACCGCGGCCGTCCGGGGGGCCGGCCGGCTGCTGGAGGACGCCCATACGCACCCCTCGACCACCGGACTCACCGAGTCCACACACCCGCGGTAGCGCGGCCAGGACCGCGCCCCGCTCTACGGAAGGAGACACATGGTGGCCCGTGAAATACGCCGGAACAGCCGCCGCCCCCCTGAAGACCCGCACGGTGTTCTGCTGTGGCGGTGGCGGCGCAACCCGCTGCGCCGCCGAACCGATGTCGTGCAGGGGTGGATCGCGCTCGGGCTGCTCCTCGCCGTGACGGCCGCGACCCCCGCCGCCATGTTCCTGGTCGGCGACGCGGCCTACCGTCACCACCGGCAGACCGCGCGGGACGAGGCCGCCGTCCGGCACCACATGCCCGCGGTCCTCGTGCACGACGCCCCTCGCCATCCTGAACCCGGTTCCCCCGAGGCGAAGATCACCCGGTATCCGGTCGCCGTCCGCTTCACCGATCCGCACGGACACTCGCGGACCGCCACGACCGACGTCGAACCCGCACTGCGCGCCGGCAGTGAGGTCCGGGTCTGGGTCAGTGACGAAGGGAAGATCACCGAGCCGCCGCTGAGCACCGAGCAGATCCGCAACCGCACGATGGGCGCCGCGATGGTCGCCGCCCTGACCGTTCCCGTCATGGGCGCCGTCGTGTACGGCTGGGCCGCGCGCAGGCTGGAGCGGCGCAACCTCGCGCTGTGGGACATCGCCTGGGCCCGCACGGCCCCCCGGTGGACGACCTCCACCTGACCTGCCCGGACACCGCGGCAGGGAGGACGACGCCACCTTCGGAACCGGCCCTGGGCCCTGTCGTCACATTCCCGTCTGTCCCACGGGCGACGACGGGAATTCGACGACAGGGCCTAGCCGCAGCGAGGACCTTGGGAGACCACTCCGTTCACGTTCACACGTGCGGTGGCCGAAGCGGTCCCGCGTCGCAGAGCGACGGTCATGAAGCCCAGTCGGCGTTCCGTGAAATGGGCGGCGTACACGATGCGCCGGCCCTCGTTCAGCGTCTCGACCCTGCGCACCTCGACGGGCGCGCCCGCGCAGGTCGCGGACGTGACCTCCTGGTGGTCGGCGGCGAACAGCACGGTCCATCCGGGGCTCGGCACGTAGCCCAGTTCGGTGATGTGGGGATCCTTGCGGAGCGGTATGGGGTGCGGCAGACACGTCACGACGCTGAAGCCGCCGCCGACGTCGGCGGCGCAGAACCGGTCGTCCCGTGTCTGCCAGACGAAGCCGGAACTCCCGCTCTCGGTGCGCACCTCCACGAAGCCCCGCTCGTCGGGGGCGTCCTTGCCCTGCTCGCCCGGCTGCGACCGCAGCCACTGCTCCGCGGCGGCACGGGTGGCGGCGTCGGTGTCGGCGCCGTCCTGGGCCGACGGGGCCGACGGGGCCGAGGCCTTCGGCCGGGCCGAAGGCGCCGACGGCCGCGGGGAGGTGTCGTCACCACCGGTGGAACAGGCCGTCAGGACCGACATCGCCAACGCGGCCAGACCGCACATGAACTGTCTGCGCATGATTCCCCAGCCCCTCGCCCGTTCCTGTGGGGGACGTCCCGGGCTGCCATGAGGTTCCGGGGCGAGGGCGGATCGGTTCGGATCCGTGAGGGAGCGCCGGGAAGCGCGCCCAGGGCCGTCGGCGTCCCGACTGGCGTACGGCGCGCGGCTGTTGAAGCCGGACTCGGGGCCGCCGGTTCCCCGCGAGAGAACCGGCCCATCGGGAATAGTCACTGTACGTGATGGTGGCGCGATGATCCGGGGGCTCCGATCACGTGGACGGTCGTCTCACCTGCCGAGAAGCGGTTTGACATTAGGACGGCTTATGGCTGATAAAGAACATGCTTTGGCCACCATGTAACGATCCGTGATGGTCGTGCCCGTCTAGCCGAATGAGTCACGCCGTGTCCCTGTCCTCCGCCGTCCCGACCCCCGTCGACCCCGAGGAGGAGTGGAACCTCTGGCGTGCCGAGCGTCTTGGGGCGCTCCCCGCGCCGACCGGGAATCTCGCCCTCGTGGAGACCCGCTGGCTCCCGGCCGGCGAGGAACCCGACGCCGAGGCGGCCCGCGCCGGACAGCCGGACAGTGTGACCGTCACCACGCTGCGCCGCACCGACCTCGTCACCGGCGAGCCCGAGCACGGACTGCGCTTCTGGGACGCGGACGCGCCCGCCATCCGGAACTTCGAGGGCGTCGAGGCCTTCCCGTACGACCCGGCCTGGGTTCTGGAGGCCACCTACACGGCCGTGCCCGGCGCCCGCCGTATTCCCTTCGAGCACCTCCGGGACAACGGCGGCACCCGTGACCTCGTGGTGCCGGGCGACATCACGCTCACCGTCGACGGCCGCGAGTACACCCTCAGCGCCTTCGACGACGACGGCACCCTGCTGCTCGTCTTCGGCGACCCCACCAACGGGGACACCACCTACGGCGCCGGCCGCTTCCTGTTCGTCCGGCGCACCGACGACGACGGCCGTGTCGTCCTGGACTTCAACCGGGCCTTCGTGCCGCCCTGCGGATTCTCCGATCAGTACAACTGTCCGATGCCGCCGCGGCAGAACCGCTTCCACCTGCCGGTCCAGGCCGGCGAGAAGCGCCCCGTCTTCCGCGACGGCTTCCTCGCACAGCACTGACCGTCCGCAGACCTCCCGTTCCACCCAGCACGAAAGCGCCCCGAACCATGAGACTCAGCACGTCGACCCTCTACGTCACCGCCACCACGGCCGGCCTCGCCCTCGTCCTCACCGCCTGCGGCGGCGGCTCCGGCGCGAAGAGCACCTCCGCCGGCACCTGGGACAAGAACGCCACCGTCAACGTCGGCTCCCTGTACGAGCCGCAGAACCTCGACAACACCGCGGGCGGCGGCCAGGGCGTCACCGAGGCCCTCAACGGCAACGTGTACGAAGGCCTGTTCCGGCTCACCGACGACGGCAAGGTCGACAAGCTCCTCGCCCAGGACTACCAGGCCTCGGCGGACGGCCTCACCTACACCTTCACCCTGCGCAGCGGTGTGAAGTTCCACAGCGGCAAGGAACTCACCAGCGCCGACGTCAAGTACAGCCTGGAGAAGGTCCTCGCGGACGACTCGCAGTCCGCCCGCAAGAGCAACCTCGAGGTCGTCAAGGACATCGCCACCCCGGACGCGCACACCGTCAAGGTCACGCTGTCCCAGAAGTCGATCTCCTTCGTCTACAACCTCTCCTACGTCTGGATCATCAACTCCGAGGCGAAGGAACTGAAGACGAGCGAGGACGGCACCGGCCCCTACACCCTCGCCAAGTGGACCCGCGGCTCCGCGCTGAGCCTGAACCGCTTCGCCGGGTACTGGGGCGACGCCGCCGCCAACAAGCAGGTGGTCTTCCACTACTACAAGGACGCCACCGCGCTGAACAACGCGCTGCTGACCAACGCCGTCGACGTGGTCACCAGCGAGCAGTCGCCCGACGCCCTCGCGCAGTTCAAGAGCAACCAGAGCTACAAGGTCAACGACGGCAACTCCACCACCAAGCTGCTGCTCGCCTTCAACGACAAGGCCAAGCCGTTCACCGACGTCAAGGTCCGCCAGGCGGTCTCCGCGGCCATCGACGACCAGAAGCTCCTGGAGTCGGTCTGGGGCGGCTACGGCAAGCTCATCGGCTCCATGGTGCCGCCCACCGACCCCTGGTACGAGGACCTCACCAAGGTCAACGCCTACGACGTCACCAAGGCCAAGAAGCTGCTCGCCGAGGCCGGTTACGCCAAGGGCTTCTCCTTCACCCTCGACACCCCGAACTACGACCCGCACCCCACCGCCGCGACCTTCATCAAGTCGCAGCTCGCGAAGGTCGGCATCACCGTCAAGATCAACACGATCACCCCGGACGAGTGGTACACGAAGGTCTACAAGAACCACGACTTCACGGCCACGCTCCAGGAGCACGTCAACGACCGCGACCTCGTCTGGTACGGCAACCCCGACTTCTACTGGGGCTACGACAACAAGCAGGTCACCCAGTGGGTGGCGCAGGCCGAGGAAGCCACCACCACCGCGCAGCAGACCGAACTGCTGAAGAAGGTCAACCGGCAGACCGCCGAGGACGCGGCCAGCGACTGGCTGTACCTGTACCCGCAGATCGTCGTCGCGAACAGCAAGCTCTCCGGCTACCCGCTCAACGGCCTCAACTCCCAGTTCTACGCGTACGACATCAAGAAGCAGGGCTGATGGGGCGCTATCTCCTGCGCCGCTTCGTCTTCCTGCTGGTCTCGCTGGCCCTGGCGAGCGTGGTGCTGTTCGTCCTGCTGCGCCTGCTCCCGGGCGACCCGGCCAACGCGCTCACCTCGGTGGGCGCGAGCCCGGAGCAGATCGCGGCGGCCCGGCACTCCATCGGCTCCGACCGGCCGCTGCCCGAGCAGTTCACCCACTGGCTCGGGCAGCTGGCGAGCGGCGACCTCGGCACGTCCTTCGTCAGCTCGCTGCCGGTCGGCCCCGAGGTCGCGGCCCGTCTGAACGTCACCGTCCCGCTGACGCTGGCCGCGTTCGTCCTGGCCGTCGTCATCGCCGTACCCGTCGGCTTCGTGGCCGCCTACAAGCGTCACACCTGGTACGGCGCCCTGCTCAGCGGGATCTCCCAACTGGGCATCGCCGTACCGGTGTTCTGGCTCGGCATGATCCTCGTCGCGGTTTTCGCGCTGAACGCGGGCTGGCTGCCCTCCGGCGGCTTCCCGCTGGACGGCTGGTCCGCGCCCGCCGACGCCGTACGCTCCCTCGTGCTGCCGGTCGTCACCATCGCCCTGGTGATGAGCGCCTCACTCATCCGCTACGTCCGCTCCGCCGCCCTCGACGTGCTGGGCAGCGACTACCTGCGCACCGCCCGCGCCCTGGGCGCCTCCTTCCCCAGGGCCATGTGGCGGCACGGGCTGCGCAACGCCTCCGTCCCGGTGATCTCCGTCCTGGGCATCGAGCTCGCCTCGACACTGCTCGGGGCCGTCGTCGTGGAGTCGGTGTACGCGCTGCCCGGCCTCGGCTCGCTGCTCGCCACCGGCATCGCCCAGCACGACTACCCGGTGATCCAGGGCGTCCTGTTCGTGTCCACGCTCGCCGTGCTCGGCATCGGCTTCGCCGCCGACCTGGCGCAGCGCATCATCGACCCGCGGCTGCGCGGCCGTCTCTCGGGAGGTGCCCGGTGACGTACACGGACGTCCTGCGCAAGCCGGCGGAGGCCCGCCGCCGCCGTTCCGCCACCCTGCTGGCCGGCTGCACGCTGACCGCCCTGATCGCGCTGCTCGCCGTCGTCTCGCTGGTGTGGCTGCCCTACGACGCCGACGACACCTCCGGCGGCCGGCTCGCCGGACCCGGCGACGGACACCTGCTCGGCACCGACAAGCTCGGCCGCGACCTGTTCACCCAGCTGATGACGGGCTCCCGGATCGCCGTCGAGGCCGGACTCGGCTCGGTGACGATCGCCGCGCTCATCGGTGTCACCCTGGGCGTGCTCGCCGCGTTCGCGCAGGGCTGGCTGGACGACACCCTCGCCGCGTTCCTCGACATCCTCATCGCGTTCCCGACCCTGCTGCTGGCGATGCTCGTCGTCGCCGCCCGCTCGGCCACCCTCGGCTCGGCCGTCCTCGCGATCGGCCTCGCCCAGAGCGCGGTCGTCGCCCGGCTGGTGCGGATCCTGGTCAAACGGGTCCTGGCCCAGGACTACGTCACCGCCGCCCGCACCTCGGGCACCTCCTGGCCGCGTACCGTCGTCGGACACGTGCTGCCGAACATCTGGCCCACCCTCGTGGTCAACCTGGCCCTCCAGTTCGGCCTCGCCGTGCTCGCCGAGGCCGGCCTGTCCTACCTCGGCCTGGGCGCCCCGCCGCCCAACGCCTCCTGGGGCCGGATGCTCCAGGAGGCCCAGGCCACCTTCACCACCGCCCCCGCCGGCGCGCTCGCCCCCGGCATCCTGCTCGTGGTCCTCGTCGTCGGGGTCAACCTCGTCGCCGACGGACTGCGCGACACCCTCGACCCGGCGACCCGCCGGAGGCGGTCATGACCCTGCTCGACGTACGCGGACTGACCGTGCGCACCGACGACGGGCGCACCCTCGTCGACGACCTCTCCTTCACCGTCGACAGCGGTGAACGGCTCGGCCTGATCGGAGAGTCCGGCTCCGGCAAGTCCCTGACCACGCTCGCCGTGCTGGGCCTGCTGCCCGACGGCATGACCGTGACCGGCAGCGTGGAGCTGGCCGGCACGCAGATCGTCGGCGCCCCGGAGAAGCGGCTCACCGCGGTCCGGGGCCGGGACGCGGCCGTGGTCTTCCAGGAGCCCCTGACCGCCCTCGACCCGCTGATGCGGGTGGGCCGCCAGATCGCCGAGCCGCTGGCCCGCCGCACCGGTCTGCGCGGCCGCAACCTGCGCACCGCCGTCACCGAGGCGCTGCTGCGGGTACGACTGCCCGAACCCGAGCGGATCGCCCGCGCCTTCCCGCACGAGATCTCCGGCGGCCAGCGCCAGCGCGTCGCCCTGGCCATGGCCCTCGCCTGCGAGCCGAGCCTGCTCATCGCCGACGAGCCCACCACCGCGCTCGACGTGTCCGTGCAGGCCGAGATGCTCGAACTCCTCGACACCCTCGTACGCGAACGGGAGATGGCCGTGCTGTTCGTCAGCCACGACCTCGCCGTCGTCGCCGCGGTCACCGACCGCGCCCTCGTCATGAAGGACGGACGGGCCGTCGAGGAAGGCCCCGTCCTGGACGTCGTCGGCGCGCCGCGGGCCGCGTACACCAAGGCGCTCGTCGCGGGCGCCCGCAAGCTGGAGTCCGCCCTGGACCTGAGGAGCGCGCGATGACACCCGTGCTGGAACTGACGGACGTGGCCGTGCGCTACCGGGGTGCCGCGGCCGACGTCGTGCAGGACGTGTCCCTCGCCGTCGAGCCGGGGCAGTCCCTGGCCCTCGTCGGCGAGTCCGGCGCGGGCAAGACCACCCTGCTGCGCCTGCTGCTGGGACTCGCCCGCCCCACCGCCGGCACCGTCCGCTTCGACGGCGAACCGCTCTCCCCGCGCGACCGGCGGCAGCTGCGCAGCTTCCGGCGCAGCGTCCAGTGCGTGTTCCAGGACCCGTACTCCTCCCTCGACCCCAGCCGGCGCGTGGCCGCGATCGTCGCGGAACCGCTGCGCTCCCTCGGCCTGGACACCCGGGCGAGCGCCGCGCCGAAGGTGGCCGCGGCACTGGAGCGGGTCGGCCTGCCCGCCGACGCCGCCGACCGCTACCCGCACGAGTTCTCCGGCGGCCAGCGCCAGCGCATCGCCATCGCCCGCGCCATCGTCTGCGACCCGCGCGTGCTGCTCGCCGACGAACCCGTCAGCGCCCTCGACGTCACGACCCGGGTGAAGGTCGTCGACCTGCTCGCCGAGCTCAAGGAGGAGCGGCAGCTCACCCTCGTGATGGTCTCCCACGACCTGTCGGTCGTCGCCTCCCTGTGCGAGCGCACGGCCGTCCTGGAGCGGGGCCGCCTGGTCGAACAGGGCGACACCCGGCAGGTGCTGGGCGCCCCGGAGCACCCGTACACCCGCCGACTGATCGACAGCGTGCCCCGCCTGCCGGTCTGACCGACGCAGTCCGGCCGGTCGTCGGCCCGTCAGCCGGACGAAACCGTCCGGTCCAGCGGGCAGTCGGCCAGCAGGGTCGCGGGATCCGCTCCGGCCGGCCGCCGGACCGTGTGGTCCGCCGGCGGCAGACCGTCCCCGCCCAGCCACCGTTCCAGGGCGGTGAACGCGGCGCGGTGGCAGGGGACCATGGGGCGCAGCCGGTCCGGGAAGACGTCGACGAGCGAGTCCGTGTGCGTCCCGTCCTCGATCCGGTAGTAGCGCAGCAGCGCGCCACGCCCGGCGTCGTGCACCATACGGGCGTAGACGTCGGAGTCCCGGCCGATGGGCAGCAGCACGTCGAGGGTGCCCTGGAGAGTGATGAGCGGCTTGCCGATACGGCCGGTCAGGGCGATGCGGCCGACGGCACGGTGCACCCGCTCCGGCCGGGTGGCGTAGGAGTAGTCGGCGTCGCAGCCCGGCGTGCCCGAGGCGCAGAACGGGGTGCCCGCCTCGATGGCCCCGTCGAAGCCGGGGTCGAGTTCCTCGCGGTAGATGCGCTGGGTCAGGTCCCAGTAGACCTGCTCGTGGTACGGCCACAGGAACTCGGAGCCCGCCGGGTACCCGGCCCGGTGCATGGCCTCCAGGGCGTCCGCGGCGCCGGGGCCGCCGGCGGCGTACACGGGGTAGGCGCGCAGCGCGGACGGCAGGAAGGTGAGCAGGTTGGGACCGTCGGCGCGCCACAGCGTGCCCTCCCAGTCCACTCCGCCGTCGTACAGCTCTGGGTGGTTCTCCAACTGCCAGCGCACCAGGTAGCCGCCGTTGGAGATGCCCGTGGCGATGGTCCGGGCCGGGGGCCGGTGGTAGCGCTGCGCGACGACCGCGCGGGCGGCCCGGGTGAGCTGGGTGAGGCGGGTGTTCCACTCGGCGATGGCGTCGCCGGGCCTGCCGCCGTCGCGGTAGAAGGCGAGTCCGGTGTTGCCCTTGTCGGTGGCGGCGTAGGCGTAGCCGCGGGAGAGCACCCAGTCGGAGATCGCGCGGTCGTTGGCGTACTGCTCGCGGTTGCCCGGTGTCCCGGAGACCACCAGTCCGCCGTTCCAGTGGTCGGGCAGCCGGATGACGAACTGCGCGTCGTGGTTCCAGCCGTGGTTGGTGTTCGTGGTCGAGGAGTCGGGGAAGTAGCCGTCGATCTGGATGCCCGGAACGCCACTGGGCGTGGGCAGATCCCGGGGGGTGAGCCCCGCGAAGTCGGCCGGGTCGGTGTGGCCGGAGGCCACTGTCCCGGCCGTGGTCAGTTCCTCCAGGCAGTCGGCCTGCTGAAGGGCCGCGCCCGGTACGTGGATCAGGGCGCGTGCGGCGCAGTGGCCCTCGGGCGTCGCCTGCGCACCGGCTGCGGGTGCGGCCGTGGGCAGGAGCGCGCACACGGCCGCGAGCGACAGGGCGCCGAGGGCGGTACGCCGACCGGGTCGTACGGGCCGTCCGGGCCGTTCACGGGGCGGGGTGGTGACGGTGTGCGCTGCGGGCATCCGATTCCTCCGGGTCGAGTGGGGGACAGGCCGGAGGCTAGAGGCGCGATCACCGTGCGGAACATGTGCGGGCCCACCATGCCGGAGGTCCGGACTGAAGGGTCGGACGCCATGGGCAGTGGCTAGTTTTGACTCTGTCCAAACTAGCGGGCTAGTCTGTCTTCACCGGACGGCCGACGGGTGAGGTCCCGCAGCGGTGTCCGGTTCCCCCGCATGTCCTGTGCGCGCCGGCGCGATCGCCCCGGTCTGCCGCCGGCGGCGCCAGTCACTCGAAACCACTCACTTCACGTGGGCCGACAACCGACGGAGTTCACCATGCACTGCTTCGACTGCACCCAGGAAGGGAGCGGTACGACGGCCGGCATCGGCGCCTGCACCGGCTGCGGCCTGTTCGTCTGCCGCGATCACGCCCGCATCGTGGGCGCCGGTGTCCAGCGGCCCATCGGCGTGGTGCCCCGGACCAGCCCCGTCGCGGCCCGGCGCCTGGTCTGCGCGACCTGCCGCACGGCCGAGCTCGCCCGCTGACCGCCCGGCCGATCCGGCCGGGGCGACACGGGTTGTACGGTGACGAACGGGACGCGACGGATACGAGGAGTGTGAGTCGGGCATGGAGCAGTCGGCCGGCGACCTGCTCAAGAGCAAGGGGCTGCGCAGCACGACACAGCGGCGAGCCGTCCTGACCGCGCTGCGCGGCCATCCGCACTCCACGGCGGCCGAACTGGAGACGAGGATCGGCGGGACCGGCTCATCGGGCGGCGGACTCTCGCGACAGGGTCTCTACAACGTCCTGGACGACCTGGCCAGGGCGCGACTCGTCCGCTGCATCGAACCGGCGGGCTCACCCGCCCGCTACGAGCTGCGGGTCGGTGACAACCACCATCACCTCGTCTGCCGCGGCTGCGGCCGCATCGAGGACATCGACTGCGCCGTGGGGTCGGCTCCGTGCCTCGCTCCGGTGCAGGAGCGGGGTTTCGCCGTCGACGAGGCCGAGATCACCTGGTGGGGGCTGTGCGCGGAGTGCCAGAAGGCGTCCGCCGAGAGCGCGCCCGGATCCGTGTCCGGCTGACCACCCGCTGCCGGACCCGCGTGATCACCCGCTGCCGCCTCCGCACGTGCCGACCCCGACCCGCGGGTGTCAGATCCCGAGGCGTTCCCGGTCGCCCATCACCACGACCGGACGGCTCTCGGGATCGAGGGTGCGCAGCAGTGTCCGCATCCCCGGCTCCGGGAGGGTGACACACGCCGACGTGCCGTCACCGTGGTCCAGGTGCAGCCAGATGCCGCCGCCCCGCTCCACCCCCTCGGGCCGGGTCCAGTCGAAGGGCGGGACGCCCGTGCGCCGGTTGTAGTCGACGGCGATGACGTAGTCGAAGTCATGGGCGTGCGCCTCGGTCTGGATCGTCATGGACGCGTAGGCGTGGTCGTCGTACCAGTACCGCAGCCGGCTGCCCGGATCACGGCGCGCGCCTCCCGCGTCGGTCAGGGTGAACACCCCGACGGGAGTGCGCTCGTCGTCCATGTGATGGTCCGTCGTCCAGCCCTTCCTGCCGTTGTGGGCGGGCCAACCGCCTGTCCGCTCCCAGGCCGTGCCCTGTTTCTCGTAGAGCGCGACGAGACCGTCCGGCGAGTCCCGGTCGTCGCCGTAGACGACGACCAGCTGACGGGTGGCGGCCGGGACCTGCTGCCACATCCGCTCCCCGATGCCTTCAGGACGCAGGTCCGTGGCCGGACTGGCCGGACTGGCCGGACGGGGTGAACCCGCCGCCGGGAGTCTGCTCGCCGGTGCTCCGCCGGGGCCCGGGGGCTCGGTGGTGGGGGCGCAGGCCGCGGTTCCCCAGAGCAGGACGCCGCAGGCGAGGGCCGCGGACGCGGCCATGGCTCGACGCGCACCGACGCGCAGCCGCCGCCGAACCGGGGACCGGGTACCAGGGGATGTCCGCATGTCCAGGATCCTGCGGCGGGACGAGGGCGAGGCGCATCCGCACCAAGGCAACCGGCCTAATCGCGACTCCCGCAAAGCCGTTGGCCGTACGCGTCGTTGTCGGCTTCGGGTCGAACCCTAGGTGATCAGGTTCGTCTTCGGGCGGACCACGCAGAACTCGTTGCCCTCCGGGTCGGCCAGCACGGTCCACGACTCGTCGCCGCGCTGCCCGACGTCCATCCGGCGGGCGCCGAGCGCGAGGATGCGCTCGATCTCGGCCTCCCGGTCCTCGGCGGCGGACGTCAGATCGAGGTGCAGCCGGTTCTTGACGACCTTGCGGTCCGTCACCGGCATGAAGCAGATGCCCACCGGGCCGGTCTCCTCCGGCCCGATCACCACCTCCCGCTCACGCTCGGACAGGATCCGCCAGTTCAGTACCTCGGCCCAGAACCGGGCCAGCGAGGGCAGATCATGGGTGTCGATGACGATGTGATGCAGCGACAGAGGCATGTCGCAGATTGTGCCCGACGGTCGACGGCGGGTGCCTCGGACCGTTGCCCGCCGGCCTCCCGCTCCTCCGCGACCGTACGAGCGGCCGACCGTACGAGTGACGAAGCGGGCGAATGCCGGAGAGAATGGCCTTATAGGGCATTTTCGTCATTCGAGCGATGGATGGTGAGGGACGTCATGAAAGGCTTCGTCTTCCACGGCCCCGGACGGTCCGCCTGGTCGGATGTCCCCGACCCTGAGGTCAAGGAGCCCACCGACGCCGTCGTGCGGGTCGACACCACCACCATCTGCGGCACCGACCTGCACATCCTCAAGGGTGACCTCCCAGAGGTCCAGCCCGGAACGGTCCTGGGACACGAGGCCGTCGGCGAGATCGTGGAGGTGGGCGACGATGTGCGGACCGTGCGTCCGGGCGACCGTGTACTGGTCTCCTGCATCAGCGCCTGCGGCCGCTGCCGCTACTGCCGCGAGAGCGCCTACGGCCAGTGCCGGGGCGGCGGGGGCTGGATCCTCGGCCGTCTGATCGACGGCACCCAGGCCGAGTACGTGCGCGTCCCCTTCGCCGACCTGTCCGTGTACGCCCTGCCCGGCGCGGTCGGGAGCAAGGACGCCGTCCTGCTCGCCGACATCTTCCCGACCGCGTACGAGGTGGGCGTCCGCAAGGGGCACGTCCGCCCGAGCGACACCGTCGCCGTCGTCGGAGCCGGTCCCATCGGCCTCGCGGCGATCGCCACGGCACGTCTGTTCGGGCCCGAGCGGATCATCGCCGTCGACCTGGCCGCATCGCGACTGGAGGCGGCCAGACGGCTGGGCGCCGACGCCGTGGCCGAGGCCGGCGAGGTTCCCGAGCAACTGGTCGCCGACCTCACCGACGGACTCGGCGCGGACGTGGTCATCGAGGCGGTCGGCGAACCGGAGAGCTTCGAGCTGTGCACGCGCATGGTGCGGCCCGGCGGCCGGGTGGCCAATATCGGCGTCCACGGCGAACCCGCCGTGCTGCACCTCGAAGACCTGTGGAGCAAGAACGTCACCATCACCACCGGCCTGGTGGACACCCACTCCACGCCCACCCTGCTGAGCATGACGGCCGCCGGCCGGCTGCCCACGGCACAGCTCGTGACTCACACCTTCCTGCCGGACCAGATGGAGGAGGCGTACGACGTCTTCGCCCGCGCCGCCGAGACCGGCGCCCTCAAGGTGGTCCTCGGGGAGCCGACGCACGACGAGGTCGCCGTGCGGGCGGCCTGAGGCGACCTGAAGCGGTCCGAGCGGCCTCAAGCGGCCTGAGACGGCCTGAGGCGGCCCTGGGAAACGGTGTCGGGCCCGTCGGAGTCAGTCCGTGGCGCTGCCCGGTGACCCGCGCCCGGTCATCCGACGGTCGCGGTCATCCGGGGGCCGCGGTCATCCCGGGGCCGCGGTGATGCGGCGGCCAGTGAGGCGTTCGGGCCGGATCGACACCCACATCTCGCGTACGCCGCCCGCCCACGGAGTGCCGGGGGCCAGCTCGGTGAGCCGGCGCACCGCGTCGGGAGCCGTCACGGCGCTCGCGGGACCGACCACGAGGACGCTCCAGCCCTTGCTCAGGGCCTCGTCCATGTGGTCGACCTCGAAGGCGACCTCCGCCCCGACAGCCGCCGCGGGCGTGGAATGCGGCGCGGTCCGGTAGACGATCGCGTCGTCGACGACCGCGTAGTTGACCGGGACGACCGCAGGGCGGCCGTCGGGTGCGCACACCGCGACGCGCCCCACACCGTGGGTGGAGAGCAGCGCACGGCATTCCTCCGTGTCGAGGTCCCGCAGCTGAGGATGGAGCAGGGCGAAGCCCTGGCCCGGCGGCAGATCCGCGTCGCCGCCGCGCAGGGAGGTCACCGTGGTGCCCAGTGCGTCGGCGAGCCTGATCAGGCTCGCCACCCCCGGGTCGGCGGGCTGTTCCTCCAGGTACCGCAGATAGGCGGGGGACATCCGGGCCCGCTGGGCCGTCTCCTCACGGCTGAGCCCCCGTTTCCGGCGCTCGACGATCACGCGTCGGCCGATGTCACCGGGGCGGGGAACCCGCAGTGCGGCGGCCTCGTACCCGGCCGGCTTGATGTCCCCGTCGGCCGGGTGTGGAGCCTGGGCGGGTGGAGGCTGCCCGTGTTCGAGCGGGCGGATGTGCGCATCGGGCCCGGGGAACACCAGGGTTATTTCGCCGGTGTCCGACCAGTACACGTCGTAGGGCGGCGTCCCGTCCTCGTGGTGGAGCCCGACGATCTCGCCGTCGCGTACGGTGCCCTCGGTCGTCATGTTCTCGATGACCAGCCGATCGCCGACGTGAGCCCTCATGACGCCGCCCTTCCCTGAGAGTGGTGCTGTTCCCGACGTGCCGCGCGCGGCGGCGCGCAGGGGGTGATCGCCCCGGACACCCGGAGCTGGGGGGCCGGTGCGCGGCCGCCGGTCAGCCGGGCCACCCGGCGGTCTGCCGGTCGCCCGGCTCCGGCACGCCCATGCCCTGGATGTCCTGCTCGGCCGCTTTCAGCAGCTGTCGTGCCAGGTCGCTCAGGCCCCGGCCCGCGGCGAGCTCGTCGCCGATCCGCGGCACGTCCTCGTCCGCGGGATTGCAGTGCGCGGTGCCCAGGGCGGTGAGCTCGCCCGAGCCGGTGTCCAGCACCAGCTGTGCCTTGGTCGTTCCCGTGTCGTCCTCGTACAGATGAATACGGACCTTCCATTCCAACGTATGCGACATGGCTCTCCTCCTCGGCTCGATGCGGACCGGTGCGATCCGATGCGGACGGAAGCCGACCGGTGCGGTCCGGTGCTGTCCGGTCCGGTGCGGTCCGGACGGGTGCTGTCGGGGGGCCGGAGCCGTCCGGGGCGGCCCCGGCGCCGAGTGGACCGGGCATCTCATCGCGGCGGTCCACCGCCGCGCCCGTCCGTCGTATCCAGCTTCGTACGAGACGGAGGCCGACGCCATGCCGTCAGTCGCCCTCGATGTCGAGCACCTCGTCCACGGGGCGCCGGGGCGTCCCGGGCCCCGAGGGGCCGTAGCCGAGCCGCAGGACCATCTGGACGAAGCCCATCGCCGATTCCGGGTCGCGTACGGTCCAGCGGAGCTCGGGCCATTCGAGGGCATGGGAGGTGAGCGAGGTGGCGAGCCCGTCGAGGGTGGCCTGGAGCAGTACGCGCTCCAGCGCCTGGCCCGCCGCCAGCCAGTCCCGCGGCCGGTCGTCCTGGGTGCCCAGCACGGCGAGCTGCGGTGTCTCCTCGAACACGGCGGTCTCCCGGCCGGGCACGGGGTGCCGGCCGGCGAAGTCACGCACGGGTGCCTGGCCGAAGCGCTGTCGCGGGCCGAAGGCGTCCTCCGGCACCCCGTCGCCCGACTCTCCGGCCGCCGGTGCGCCCACGCGGGTCCAGCGGCTCAGTTCCTCGGCGGCGGCGGAGTCCCGGTCGTCGCGTCCCTCGGCGTCGTGGACCAGGTGCAGCAGTGTCCGGACGTGCCAGGCCCCGGGGAAGACCAGCTGGGCGCCCTCCAGCACGGCGGCACCGCTCAGGGTGTCCTTGACGGCCTGGGGGATCTCCTCGTCCGTGAACGGGTGACGGCTGGTGCGGCGGCGGCGGATCGCCGGATACAGCGCGGCGAGGTCGTCGTCGGCGGCCGTGGGACCGGCCAGCCGTACCTCGGCGATCAGGCTGGGGTCCGCCGGATCGGGCAGCAGCCGGGTGACGGGCTCCCAGCCCGCGTGCGCGGCGGCCACGCGCAGATTGAACACGGCGGCGGCACAGCCCAGGTGCAGGGCGCGGGTGGTGGGGTCGGAGTGGGGCATGGCGCGGTCGAGGTCCGCGTACACCTCGAAGGCGCCGTCCTTGCGCCGGAAGCGGAACCTCCACGGCTGGGCGTTGTGCATGGAGGGCGCGGACGTGGCGTCCGCGACCAGGGCCGTCACGGTCTTCGGGTCGAGTGTGCGTACCGACAACGGACCTGCCTCCCTCCAGGGCCGACCGTTCGTCCACGTGGAGGCGGCTTCCGTCTCCTCCACCTGTGCGCTCTTCCCACTATGGCACCGGGGGTCGGGCCACGCGCGGCCGTCGGACGGCGTCGCCCGGCGCCTCGGCAGGCACCCCGCGGACGCCGGCTCAGGCTTTGTCGAGCCGGGTGCCGCCGGTGCCGCGCAGGACGTCCAGACGGCGGTGGTACTCGTCCTCGTCGATCTCCCCGCGGGCGAACCGTTCGGCGAGCAGCTGCTCGGGGCCGGGCCGGTACGGGGGGCGGTGGCCCGCCGCCCCGGTGCCGGACGGCCGGGACAGGGCCCGGAACAGCAGAACGCCGACGGTGATGAGAGCGGCCCAGAAGAGGATCATGCCGATCGACATGCCGAACCAGCCCCATCCGCCGGGATCATGGCCGTACCAGAACATCACGTCACCCACTTCCAGGCGGCCGCCGGACCCGGGCCACGCGCCCGTCCTCCCGGCGTCGCACCTCCATTGTCGTCCCGCCGCCGCCGCACGTCATGGGCCGTCGGGCACGAGGTGCCGGGCCGATGGTCCCGGCCTCGCGGGGCGACCGGAACCGTCGGGGTCCGCCACGGACACGGCAGCCCGGGCACGGATCCCGGCCGTGTCACGGCGGCCGTCGGCCGGAAGTGACGGCACGCTTGCAGGGCGGGCACGGTGACACGGCCCCCGTCGGGTCTCGCCGCGTCCCCCTTTGACCGCCACGGACGTTCCCCCACGGAGACGCCATGCCGCACCCGTCGTCGCAGTCAGTGCCCCGGCCCGCCCCACAGTTCACGCCGCAACAGCCGACGGGGTCCCGGCCCCGCTCACAACCACCGTTCCGGTCAAGGGTCCTGTCGCGGCCGGTTCCCGTCGCCCGGCCCGTGCGGCAGAGGGAAGGGGAGCGGTCGTGCGGGTGATCGGCCTGATGTCGGGCACCTCGTACGACGCCATCGAGGCCGCCGCCGCGGACCTCGCCCTGGACGGCGACGTCCTGCACCTGCACCCCATCGGGCACCTGTCCGCCCCCTACCCCGACGCCGTGCGCGACCTGATCGCCGCCACGCTGCCGCCGGCCACCACGACCACCCGGGCCGTCTGCACCCTGGACACCCGCATCGGCCAGGCCTTCGCGGCCGCCGCCGAACGCGCCCTGCACGACCTGTGCGACGGCAGGGCGGACCTCGTCGTCTCGCACGGCCAGACCATGCACCACTGGGTCGAGGACGGCGCCGTGCACGGCACTCTCCAACTCGGCCAGCCCGCCTGGATCGCCGAGGCCACCGGCCTCCCCGTCGTTTCCGACCTGCGCAGCAGGGACGTGGCGGCGGGCGGGCAGGGAGCCCCGCTGGTGGGCATGACCGACACCCTGCTGCTGCGCGGCCTGCCCGGCACACCCGCCGCGCTCAACCTGGGAGGCATCGCCAACATCACCGTGCTCGCGCCCGGCACCGACCCGTTGGCCTTCGACACCGGCCCCGCCAACGCGCTCCTGGACGCGGCCGTACGGCACTTCACCGGCGGCGCCCATGCCTACGACGCGGACGGGCGAGGGGCCGCGGCCGGCCGGACGCGTCCCGAGCTGCTCCGTGTCCTCCTGGCCGACCCCTACTACCGCAGGCCCGCCCCGAAGACCACCGGCAAGGAGTACTTCCATCTGCCCTATCTGCAACGGGCCCTCGAAGCAGTGCTGCCCGCGCCCCGCCCCGACGACGTACTGGCCACCCTGACCCGGCTGACCGCGGTCACCGTCGCCGACGCGTGCCGGGCCCACGGCGCCACCCAGCTCGTCGTGTCCGGCGGCGGTGTGCGCAACCCCGTGCTGATGCGCATGATCGCCGAGGAACTGCCCGATGTGCCGTTGCGCCCCAGTCACGAGCTGGGCCTTCCCTCGGACGCGAAGGAGGCCCTGGCCTTCGCGATCCTGGGATTCCTCACGATGCACGGCCTGCCCGGCACATTGCCGTCGGGCACCGGAGCCCGTCGGGCGACCCTGCTCGGCACGGTCACCCCGGGCCGGTCACCGCTGCGCCTGCCCGAACCGGCCGGGCACCCGCCCCGGGTACTGCGGATCGGCCCGAGACTCCGAGCGTGAGGCGCGGGGCCGCTGTCAGCGGGTCGAAGCGTGCGCCCGGAGGCGCGGGGGCCGCCGTCAGCGAGCCGGGGCATGCGTCCGGGCGCCGTACTTCCGGCACCTGGGACGGAATGCCACCATGGGCCCGATCCCGCCACAGCCACCGCGAACGCCCCGGCCCGCCCAGAGCCGGACCGTCCCGATGTCACCGCCGGAACAGGAGCACACGCATGCGTCTTTATGCCCAGACCCCAGTGCGTCGGAGCCGCCAGGTGCTCGCCGACCTGATCGCCCTGGTCCTGATCGCGGCCGCGGTGTGGTTCGCCCTGGCCGTCCGTCACGTGATCATGCTCCTGGCGGAGCCCGGCCAGAAGGCGCAGGACGCGGGCGACGCGCTCGCGGGCGGTCTCAACGACGCCGGTGACGCGGCCTCGAAGGTGCCGTTCGTCGGGGATTCCCTGAAGCAGCCGCTCCTGGCCGCCGCCGACGCCGGCAACGGCCTGTCCGACGCCGGCCGGTCGTTGCAGGACACCGTGGGCCAGGTCGCCACACTGACCACGGTCGCCCTGATCGTTCTCCCGGTGGCCTTCGTCCTGGTGCTGTGGCTCCCGCCGCGGCTGCACTGGATCAGGCGCAGCGCCACCACTCGCCGGCTGCTCGACGCACCGGGCGGCGCGGACCTGCTCGCCCTGCGCGCCCTCACCGGGCCGCAGCGTGCACTCGCCGTGATTCCCGCACCGCCCGGTGGCCTCGCGGACGCCTGGCGGCGCGGGGATCAGGAGGTCATCACCGCATTGTCCGCGGTCACGCTCAGGAATGCGGGTCTGCGACCGTGACCTGCGGATGCGGATGCGGATGCGGATGCGGATGCGGGAGTCGTGTGCGGAGCTCTTACGGAGGGTCTCAGCCGACCCTGAAGGAATGAAGCGGGGCGCCGGTCACACCTATGGCGTACGACATGGCCGACCCGCCGTACGGAGTCCCGGTGCATGTGCTGTTCTCGTACACGGAGACGGGCCTGATGGTGTAATTGGCCACCGAACGGAAGTAGTTGCCCTCGGGAGCGTTGGGGAACAGCTGGAGGACGGTGTAACAGTGGCCGTCCTGGGGGTTGTTCACGACCAGTCGCGGAGCGAGCAGGATGGAATCCTCCCCGGGCTGGCCGAGTACGACCTGTACGTCGCCCGCGGCGGGCCAGGCCGAGGTGGGCAGGGCCCAGGCGAGCAGAAGGGCGGTACCGGTCGCCAGGGCGAGCTTGACCCGGCGGGAGATCGTGGGACGGGACATGGACACCTCCGGCGTCTCGAGGTCGTCGCGACCTCTCGCTCCGGTGGCACGGACCGGGTCCGCGCCGTCGCAGCACTGTCGGACCTCTACGGCCAGTCTGCATGCGGATCGACCCACGCGCATCACCGGTGAGGGGAGACATCGTTGTTCCACCGACCGACCCGCATGCCGGGGCTGATCGCGGGGATGTTGCTGGCCGGGAGCCTGGCCGCCTGTGATCCGGGCGGCCTGCGCTCCGCCGAGCACGCGGGGCCGTTCCCGCACGAGTCTCCGTCGGACGCCGCCGACGTCAGCCTCGACCAGGCCCTGTCCGACTACGGCGTCCGCCTGCCCGAGGGGGCCGAGGACATCGCCTACGGTGCCCTCAAGGCCTTGGACGGATACCCGTTCAACGTCCAGTTCTCGGTGCCGTGCGACGCTGTTGCGGCGTTCGTCCGGGACAACCGGCTCGCCTCCGCCGGGAGGACGACCCCCGACGAGGTGCTGACGGAGGTCATCGACGCGGGCTTCACGCCGGATTCCGGTCCGGCCTACGTCCGGGCGAAGGGATCAAAACTCCCCAAGGTCACCGGGGCGGTCTTCGAACGCTCCAGCACCTGCCGGGTGTTCCTCGCCGGCTGAGGTCCACCGCCCCAAGGCGTCCTGTTCTCCTCCGGCGGGAGGAGAACAGGACGTCGCCCGCTCAGAGCAGCCGCCACAGATGGTCGTCGGTGCCGTTGTCGTCGAACTGCACGACCTGGGCGCTGTTCTGGGTCGACATCCCGTCCACGCCGAGGACCTTTCCGCTGTGCCGGTTGCGCACGAGGAACCAGCCGTCGCCCCGGTCCACCAGCGTCCACAGGTGGTCGTCGGTGCCGTTGTCCTCGTACTGCACGACGTGGGCGCTGTTCTGCGTCGACATGCCGTCGACGCCGAGCACCTTGCCGCTCTGGCCGTTGCGCACCAGGAACCAGCCCTCGCCCCTGTCGACCAACTGCCAGGCGTGGTCCCCGGTGCCGTTGTCGTCGAACTGCACGACCCGCGCGCTGTTCGCCGTGGACATCCCGTCGACCCCGAGCACCTTCCCGCTGTGCTTGTTGAGCACGCGCCGGTACGGCGGCTCGGGCACCCACGGACGACCGTCCGGGGAGGCGGTCGGGAACGAGGTGATGCGCAGCCTGGCCGCGCCCATCGGGACGAGCGTCACCTGCTCCACGGCCCCCGTGGCCCGGGCCGGGCTCTGTTGCAGCGGAGCGACCACGTGCTCGTCGTCGGCGACCCACTCGGGGACCCGGCGGGCCTCGGCGGTGAGCGTCAGCGGAGTGGTCCCGAGCGTGAACGGGTTGGCCGCGAGCGGTCCGGTGGCGCGGTGCAGTACCGGTGAAGTGCCGGGCACCAGACCGTAGTTCCAGGGCGTCGTGGCGTGGACCGCGTACTCGGGGAAGGTGTCGTCGCCCGCGTACCGGTCGTACCGCTCCCCGATCCTCAGCGCGTAGGTCAGCGGCCCGTGCACGACGCTCACCGCGTCCCGGTTGCCGGGCCAGCCGCGGATCGTGGTGCGCTGCGGCAGGGTCAGGGTGACGCGGTCCCCGTTCTGCCAGGTGCGCGCGACCCGCACGAACGCCGGCCCGGCCGGGGCGTCGACCGCCGCGCCGTTGACCCGCAGCACGGGCGCCGTGCACCAGCCCGGCACCCGCAGCAGCAGCGGGAACGCGACGGCGCGCGGGGTGGACAGGGTCAGGGTGACGGTCTCGTCGAACGGATAGTCCGTGGTCTCGGTGACGGTGACCGCCGTGCCCGCGACGGTCGCCGTCACGCTGCTGGGCGCGTACATCGCGGCGGCGAGCCCGCCGTCCGGGGTCGCGAGCCACAGCTCCTCGCCGAAGTAGGGCCAGCCCATGCCGTAGTTGTGCGGACAGCAGCGGTACTGGTCGACCCCCGGCTGGTACGACTGCATGGCGAAGCCGTTCTGGAACTGGCCCTCGGTCTTGCGGACGTCGTCCAGGTCCACGCAGTTGGCGTTCGTGATGTAGTGCACCCCCTTGCCGTCGGGGTCGAGAGCGGCGGGCAGCAGGTTGAACGCCAGCTCCTCGCAGCGGTCCGCCCACACGGGGTCGCCGGTGATCCGCGTCAGCAGCTCGTGGCTGGCCATGAACTCGACGATGCCGCAGGTCTCGAAGCCCTGCCGCGGGTCGCCGAATCCCGGCCGGATGTTCTCGTCGCCCGCGAACCCGCCGCCGGGGAACTGCCCGTAGCCGCCGAGGACTTGCTCGTACGTGCGGTACGCGGCCCGGGTCAGGTCGGCGGAGCCGGAGCGCTGGGCGTACTGCGCGGGCTCCCGGAAGCCCTGGGCGATGTTGACGTTGTGCGCGCTGGGCAGGGGACCGGTCCAGTCGGCGCCCCAGGCGTGCATCTTGTCGACGAGATCGAGGAGATAGGCCTCACCGGTACGGTGGTACAGCCACAGCGCGATGTCCATCCCGTCGCCCCAGCGCAGGGACACCCAGCTCGAATCGAACGCACCGGCCCCCTGGGCGTTCATGAAGCGCAGGAACCGGCCGACGAACGGCACGATCCGGGTGTCGTGCGTGTACTCCTCGTAGGTGCGCAGCGCCTGGAGCAGGGGCAGGAAGGGCCAGAAGTCGGGGCCGCCGTTCAGCGCGGTGCGCAGGGCCCGCGGGCCGAAGAACCCGTCGCTCTGCTGGGTGGCGAGGACGGCGTCGATCCAGCGGCGGGCCGTGGCGAGGGCGGTGGAGTCGCGGGTGGCGATGGCGAGGGGGACGTATCCGCGCAGCCAGTAGGGGAGTTCCTCCCAGCCGTCGCGGTCGGGGTGGGCCCAGCCGCTGGTCGACAGGTCGAGGAAGTGGGAGCGTTCGGCGTAGCGTCCGCACAGTCCGGCCAGCTGCAACCGCAGTTGGCCGGCGAGCCAGCCGCGGGCGGTGATGCTGCCGGGCGGCAGCCGGGTGAAGGCGTCCGGGGCGAGACCGGCCGCCGCGGCCGCGGGCGGCGCCGGGAGCAGGGCGCCGACGGCCAGGGCACCGGCGGCGAGGCCTCCGGTCTGCAATAACTGTCGCCGGGCGATAGCCATACGGCTTCTCCAGTCGGGAGTGGGGGGTTCGGGGGGTGAGCGG
>NZ_VJZD01000179.1 GCF_009377175.1 Streptomyces adustus | reverse complement strand
CCACGCTACCTGACCGAACGCGATAGTACGCGTTCCGCGCCGGACGCGACACTGCGCGTCTTTCCGCCGCCGTACCCGGCGATCACCAGGGCCGTCGCCGCCAGCACCAGCAGCGCGACCGTGCGCAGCGCCGGGGCCATGCCGTGGGCGAGGCCGGGGTGGGAGGAGAGGATCGTGCCGGTGACCGCGACGCCGAGGGCCGCGCCGATCTCGCGGGCCGAGGTGCCGAGCCCGGAGCCGAGCCCGGCCTGGTGGGCGGGGAGCGAGGAGACCACGCCCAGGGTCAGCGCGGGCATGGACAGCCCGGTGCCCGCCGAGATCACCAGCAGCCAGCCCGCGTACGCCCAGTACGGCGTCCCGGCACCCGCGGTGGAGGCGCCCAGCAGACCGAGACCGATCAGGGCGAGCCCGCCGCCGATCACCGGCCGGGGCCGGCCCGCCCAGCGCGTGGCGAGCTTCGGCACCAGCGCCATGCCGACCGTCAGGGGCATGATCGCGACACCGGTCACGGCAGCGCCGAACCCCTTCACCTCCTGCAGGTACTGCGAGTTGACGTAGAAGAGGGAGAACAGGCCGAAGAAGCCGGTGGCCGTGCCGAGGGCGGCCGAGCGCAGCCGGGGCGAGGCGAAGACGCGCGGGTCGAACAGCGGGGCGCGCGAGCGCAGGGCGTGCACGGTGAACCCGGCCACCAGCGCGGCGCCCGCCGAGAAGGCGCCGAGGATCCGCGCGGAGGTCCAGCCGTAGGTGGGGCCCTCGATGATGCCGAACAGCACCGCGACCAGGCCCGCCGTCAGCAGCAGTGTGCCCAGCGGATCCAGGTGGTTGGCGTGGGCGCGCTCGGTGCGCGGGGTGGTGACGGCCACGGCGAGCGCCAGCAGCGCGGCGAGCGGCACCATGACCGCGAACAGGGCCCGCCAGGAAAGGAACTGGCCCACCAGCCCGCCGCCCAGGTTGCCGGCCGCGCCGCCGAGTCCGATCGCCAGGGTCCAGGAGGCCATCGCGCGCGGCCGGTGTTCCGGGGCGGCGAGCCGCATCAGGATCGACATCGTCGCCGGGGTGATCAGCGCGGCGCCCGCGCCGGACACGCCCCGGCCCGCGATCAGCAGTGCGGGGGAGTGGGCGAGGGCGCTGGTCCCGGCGCCCGCGGCGAACAGCGCGAGACCGGTGAGCAGGGCGCCCTTGCGGCCGTAGCGGTCGCCCAGCGCGCCCGCCGGGACGAGCAGTCCGGCGAAGGCGATGACATACGCGTCGACGGTCCACAGGATCTCGGTGTGCGAGGGGTGCAGCGAGGACGAACTCAGCTGTGGGATCAGCAGGTTGATGGCGGCGACCATGCTCTGTGCGACCAGGACGCAGGCGCACAGCGCCAGCAGGGTGGACCGTTTCAGGGCGTGTGGGGTCATGGCTCCTCCCCGGGAGCTCGACGGACTGGTGTGGGATGCCCTGTCACCGTAGGCTCGGCCCGACCTGCTTTCCAGTGCAACCTTTGCAAGGGACAATTGCGCGTGACGCAATCCATGGGATCCGGTGGTTCCGGCGGCATCGATCTGAATCTGCTGCTCGCGCTCGACGTCCTGCTGGAGGAGCAGAGCGTCCAGGGCGCCGCACGCAGGCTGCATCTGTCCGAACCGGCGATGAGCCGCACCCTCGGCCGCATCCGCAAGGCACTCGGCGACCCGGTCCTGGTGCGCGCGGGGCGAGGGATGGTGCCGACCCCGCACGCCCTCGCCGTACGAGCCGAGGTGGGCGCGGTGGTGGAGCGCGCCCGCGCCCTGTTCGTACCCGGCCGGGGCACCGATCTGCGCACGGTCTCGCGCACCTTCACGATCCTCGGGCACGACGCGATCGCCGCCGCGCACGGCGCCGCGCTCTTCGCCCGTGCCGCCGAGGAGGCGCCCGGCATCCGCATCCGGTTCCTCAGCGAGAGCCACGTCGACGCGCCGTTCCTGCGCGAGGGCACCGCCGACCTGGAGGTCGGGGTGATCGACGCGGCCTCCCCCGAGGTGCACACCGAAACCCTGCACGAGGACCGCATGGTGGGCGTCGCGCGTGCCGGACATCCATTGCTGGACGGCGAGTTGACGCCCGAGCGGTTCGCCGCCGCCGATCACGTCATCGTGTCCAGGCGCGGCAAACTGCACGGCCCCGTCGACACCGCGCTCGCCGAACTCGGCCTCGGCCGACGGGTGGTGGGCACCGTCGGCACCTTCCCCGCCTCGCTGTTCGTGGTCCGCGACACCGACCTCGTGGGGCTGATCAGCTCCTGGGGCCTGTCGCTCGCGGCCACCCTGGGCCTCGCCGTCTTCGAGGTCCCGCTCGACCTGCCCCCGCTGCGCCTGGGCATCGCCTGGCACCCCCGGCACGACGCCGACCCGGCCCACGCCTGGCTGCGCGGCGCGGTGAGGGACATCCTGGCCGACTGGTCGGCCGCGGCAGCAGCCCTTCGGTGATCTCCCGCAGCGCCGGGGTCGCCCGGCGTTGCAGGCCGGGCCGAACGTGAACCGCGTGGGGGTTAGGCCGGGCGTGCGGCGTCGGTGAGGGCGTTCATTTCGGCGGTGGTGCCGACGGTGGCTGTCTTGTCGGAGCGGGTTCCGGAACCTACGGCTGTTCTTGGCGGCCGGCCTGGGCACGATGCGGCTGGCGGTTCCCGCGACCGGCGGCTGGAGGGGTGCGCGGCCGTAGGCGTTCGCCCTGCGGTCCGAACATGATCAGGTACTCGACCGGTCCGCCGGGGCTGGCGTTCGCCACCCCGTGCGGGGTGCGGGTGTCGAACTCGGCGAGGTCCCCGGGGGTCAGGATGAGGTCTTGGTCGCCGAGGGCGAGCCACAGCCGCCCGTACAGGACGCACAGCCACTCGTGGCCGTCGTGGGAGACCTGGCGGGGCCGCGCGGGCGGGTCTTCGAGGGAGGCCAGGACGTGCTTGTGGGCGTGCAGGCCGCCGACGTACCGGGTCAACGGCAGCACCGCCTTGCCGTCGCCGAAGCTCAGCGGCGCCGCGGCGCGCGGCTCGGCCGCGGGGGCAGGGGCGGTGCCGGCCAGCTCGTCCAGGGAGACGCCGTACTCCTTCGACAGGTGCAGCAGCACCTCCAGGGTGGGCTTGCGCCGGCCGGTCTCGATCCGGGACAGCGTGCTGGTCGAGATGCCGGTCGCGCAGCTGACACCGTCGAGCGTCGCGCCGTGGTGCTCGCGCGCGGCCCGCAGTCGGGGCCCCATCGCGGCCAGCGTGCCGTTCACGTCGTCGACTGCCACTTTCCTCGCTCCTTCTTGCCGTGCCGCTCCACCGCTCTGTCCTGCGATCTTGCCAGAATGGCAAGGCCGATCGCGTCGGGCGGGTGCCGCGCCGCATGATCGATGGGTAGCCGCGTTTGCCCGCGATCCGAGGAGAAGTCCATGCAGCCCGAGCCGACCGCCGAGCTCCGCCACCGCACCGTCGAGGCCCCGGCCGGGCGCCTGCACCTGGTCGAGCAGGGCACCGGCCCGCTGGTCCTGCTCGTGCACGGCTTCCCCGAGTCCTGGTACTCCTGGCGCCGCCAGCTCCCGGCCCTCGCCGCAGCCGGCTACCGGGCGGTGGCGATCGACGTGCGCGGCTACGGCCGCTCCTCCAAGCCGGAGGCGACCGACGCCTACCGGATGCTGGACCTGGTGGAGGACAACGTCGCCGTCGTGCGCGCCCTCGGCGAGGAGGACACGGTGGTCGTCGGCCACGACTGGGGCTCCAGCATCGCCGCCGCCTCCGCCCTGCTCCACCCCGAGGTCTTCCGCGCCGTCGGCCTGCTGAGCGTCCCCTACGCGCCGCCCGGCGGCCCCCGCCCCACCGACGTCTTCGGCCGGATCGGCCACCCCGAGCAGGAGTTCTACGTCTCCTACTTCCAGGAGCCCGGCCGCGCCGAGGCAGAGATCGAGCCCGATGTCCGGGGCTGGCTCGCGGGCTTCTACGCGGCCCTGTCCGCCGACACCATGCCCGCCCAGGGCGAGCCCGACCCGCACTTCGTCGCCCGCGGCGGCGGCCGACTGCGCGACCGCTTCCCCACGGGGGTCCTCCCGGCCTGGCTGAGCGAGGACGAGCTCGACGTCTACGCCGGGGAGTTCGAGCGCACAGGAATCACCGGCGCACTCAACCGCTACCGCAACATGGACCGGGACTGGGAAGACCTCGCCCCGCACCGCGGAGCCCCGATCAAGCAGCCGTCCCTGTTCATCGGCGGCGCCCTGGACGCCTCCACCACCTGGATGTCCGACGCCATCGACGCCTACCCCACCACCCTCCCCGGCCTGTCGGCCTCCCGCCTCCTGGACGGCTGCGGCCACTGGATCCAGCAGGAGCGCCCCGACGAGGTCAACCGCCTGCTGACCGACTGGCTTGCCACCCTCCAGGGCCAGGGCTGAACCAGGTGAGCGTGTAAGCGTTCTTGCGCAAGTCCCTCGTCTTCACCGGATGCTGATCCGGTCTTCAAAGAACAGCGCGAACGCGTTGAGGGCGCTCTTCCAGAGTGCACAGTCAGCCGCGCGACATACGGTCGGCCTCCAGGACCGCCTGGGCGAATGCCGCGGGCGCCTCCTGCGGAACGTTGTGACCGATGCCCTTGAGCGTGCGGTGGACGTACGGGCCGGTGTACTTGTCGCGGTAGGAGGAGTCGCCGCCGGACGGGGCGAAGGGGTCCAGCTCGCCGTCGAGCCCGACGGTGGGCACACCGATGGCCGGTCCCTCGGCCAGCCGTGCCTCCAGATCGGCGTACCGCGGGTCGGTGGGGGCCAGTTCGAGCCGCCAGCGGTAGTTGCTGATCACGACGGGCACGTAGTCGGGGTTGTCGAACGCCTTGGCGGTGCGATCGAAGGTGGCGTCGCTGAAGTGCCAGGTCGGCGAGGCGGTGTGCCAGACGAGCTTGGCGAGGTCGTGCCGGTACTCCTTGAGGCCCAGCTCGCCCCGGTCCGTGCAGAAGTAGTACGCGTACCAGAACGGGTACTCCTTGGCCGGCGGCGCCGGCTGGCGCAGCGCCTTCTGGCTGAGGATGAGGTAACCGCCCATGGAGACGAGGGCCTTGCAGCGTTCCGGCCACTGCGCGGCGATGATGTCGGCGGTGCGTCCGCCCCAGTCGAAGCCGCCGACGACCGCCCGGTCGATGCGCAGCGCGTCCATCAGCGCGATGATGTCCATCGCGACGGCAGCCTGCTCGCCGTTGCGGGGCGTCTTCGGGGACAGGAAGGTGGTCGTCCCGTAGCCGCGCAGATAGGGGACGATGACGCGGTAGCCGTGCGCGGTGAGCAGCGGCGTCGCCGCCTCGAAGCTGTGGATGTCGTACGGCCAGCCGTGCAGCAGAAGCACCACCGGACCGTGGGCGGGACCTGCCTCGGCATAGCCGACGTTCAGCTCGCCGGCACGGATCTGCTTCAGCGGGCCGAAGGAGGACCCGGCACCTGCCTCCGTCTCCTCCGCGGACACATCCCCGCCGGTAGGGGCGCCCCTACCGGCGGTCGCCCAGGGCGCGGAAGCGCTGTGTGCTCCCGCTATCGAAGGCGCCGCCGCGCCGGTCACGCCCACGCCGAAGAGCTTGCCGAAAGATCGTCTTTCCATCCGGGAACCTCCTGTCGCGACCGAGTAAAACCGCAGGCCAATCGTAGGTGCGGGTCAGCAAACCCGCCCGTCCGACCAGCACGCCGCCGCGCGCCCGACCCGCCGGGCCTGCGCGGGACGGCTGGGCCGTGGGTGTTGCCGTGGTCGGAGGCCCGCCGACAGAGGCTTTCCGCGTCGTACAGGGCGGTCACATCGGGGCATGGCGGCCAGGCAGGAATCGATGGGACCTGTGGCAACCAGGCGCGGCGAGCTGGGGCCGTCCCTGGGTCGTCCCACCAGTTGCGGCGGTGTAGTGCATGTACCGCTGCGCCGCCACCGGCCCTGGGCCCGCATCCTGCTGCTGCCGGGCCTGATGCGGCGGCGTGACGTGCAGCGGATCCCCAACATCCGCTATGGGGACGCCGGCCGCCGGAATCTCCTCGACATCTACCGCCGCCGCGACACACCGCAGCACGCGCCGGTCCTGATCTACTTCCACGGCGGCGGGTACACCAGCGGAGCGAAGAACCGCGAGGCACGGCCCCTGCTCTACCGGCTCGCCGGCCAGGGGTGGGTGTGCATCAGCGCAAACTATCGGCTGCGGCCCCAGACCACTTTCCCCGGCCACCAGATCGACGCCAAGAAGGTCATCGCCTGGGTCCGCGAGCACTCCCCCGAGTACGGTGCCGATCCATCGAGGCTGTTCGTGGCTGGCAGCTCCGCCGGCTCCAACCTGGCGGCCCTGTGCGCACTCACGCCGAACGACCCGCTGTTCCAGCCCGGATTCGAGTTGGCCGACACCACGGTCACCGCGGTGATCTGCCTCTACGGCTACTACGGCCACTTCTTCGGCGAGGAGCCCGACGCAACGCCGTCCCCGAACCAACCGTATGCGTACCTCAACCCCGGTGCGCCACCGTTCCTCATCGCCCACGGCACCAAGGACGCGCTGGCGACCGTCGAGGGCGCCCGGAACTTCGTCGACCGGCTGCGCCGTGTCTCGGACAGTACCGTGGTCTACGCCGAACTGTCCGGCGGGCAGCACTCGTTCGACCTGTTCCACTCCCCGCGCTTCGAGGCCGTCGTGGACGGTGTTGAAGCCTTCGCCGCCTGGGTCCTGGCTGCTCCGGGGGCACCGCGCTGATCATGGTCACTGACGGCGTGGTCGAAGGACCGGGCCTGATGCTGGACGTCGGCCTGGAGCGGGCCGGAGCCCTGGCCGCCCAAGCCCTCCACGACGGACTGAGCGCGGAAGCGATTGCCGACCGGCTCCTCGACGCCGCGGTCGCGGTCGACCACCTGGACGACGTGGCCGTGCTCGTCATCAGGCGCACATGACGGCACCCACGCTCTACACGAGCGCCGTCCCGACGCCGCGACCTGCAATGATCAGGTCGGTGATCACCGGGTCCGATGGCCGTCGGTCTGCTTCTCGTCGCCTCGGGAGTCGGCAGACCCGGTGCTCGATGCGGTGCCGGGCTCGTCGTGCGCATGCAGATGTCCGAGCAGTAGACGGTTCAGCGTCTCGGGCGCCTCCTCGGGGATCCAGTGGCTGACGCCCTGGAGGGTCTCGAACCGGTACGGCCCGTTGACCCACTGCCGGGTCTGCTGTGCGGCTGCCGGGCCGAACGCGGTGTCCTGCGTGCTCCAGACGTACAGCGTGGGCACATCGATGATGCCGATCGCGTGTTCGGGGCGGCCGGACCGGTACCAGTTCAGCGCCGCGGTGAGGGCGTCCGGCTGGGACAGGTGCCGAACGTAGGCGTCGGCGCTGGACTGCGGGACCCTTCCCGCGTAGAGGGTACGGAGCAGTTCGGCGTCGTTGGCCAGCATGCGGTCCTCGGTCGCGGGCGTCTCGCGCCAGTCACGCATGTAGTGGGATCGTGCGCGCTGGTCCTCATCGGTGCGCAAGGCGTCGGCGAGAGCACCGGGGTGCGGGGTCGAGACGACCGTGAGGGTGCGGATGCGGCCGGGATGGGCATCGGCGGTCCACCACGCAACCGCGCCGCCCCAGTCGTGACCGACCAGGTCGAACCGTGCCCAGCCCAGCTCCTCCGTCATCGCGACGACGTCGTCGACCAGGACGCTCATGCGGTAGTCCTCAGGCCGCTCCGGGCGGACCCTGGGGGAGTAGCCACGCTGATCGGGCGCCACCACGCGGTAGCCGCGCGCGGCCAGCGCCGCGACCTGTCGATGCCACGCCAGCGACGTCTGGGGAAAACCATGCAGCAGCAGCACCGGTCGGCCCTTGGACGGACCGGCGGTGATGGCGTCGAACACACCCGCAGCCGTGGAGATGCTCAGCTCGGTCACGTCCCACTCCTTCAAACCGACTGGTCGGTCAGCCTTCAGGCAGCGGGAACGGATTGTCAAGGCCGAAGACGTGCAGCGTCCCCGCGCGGGCAGCAGCCTGTTGGGCAAGCGCAAGAGCCCGCTACGAGGGTGGACTTTGAGAACTCGTGGCGGTCGTCCGACGCTCGGCGACCGTCACGCTGCCTGCAATTGATCTTGGCGGTGAGTGTGGGGACATGGAGACGGCCTCGCGAGTTGACCGGTGCTCGATTCGCGGGTCAGCCCGTTGTGGCGCGGACCCGGTCGAGGCCGCCCGATCGAGCAGCGTGGAGGTTCTCCTGTCTCCGTACGCGAAGTGTCGCTGTGGCCGGCTCAGCGCTGCGTTCAGTACTGCTCGGGCTCCACGAAACCTGCGTCCACGGCGTCGGCGCCGAAGGTGTCAGCAGCGGCGGTCGGGTTGAATGCAGGCGGACTGTCCCTGAGGCCGAGGCCCATGCCGGCGAGCTTCTCCTTGACCTCGTCGATGGACTTCGAACCGAAGTTGCGAATGTCGAGGAGGTCGGCCTCGGAGCGGGCGACGAGCTCACCCACGGAGTGGACGCCCTCGCGCTTGAGGCAGTTGTACGAGCGGACGGTGAGGTCGAGCTCCTCGATCGGCATCACCAGATCGGCGGCCAGGGCGGCGTCCACCGGGGACGGGCCCATGTCGATGCCCTCGGCGTCGATGTTGAGCTCGCGGGCCAGACCGAACAGCTCGACCAGCGTTTTGCCGGCGGAGGCGATGGCGTCACGGGGACGCATGGCCTGCTTGGTCTCGACGTCGACGATCAGCTTGTCGAAGTCGGTGCGCTGCTCGACACGGGTCGCCTCGACCTTGTACGTGACCTTCAGCACCGGCGAGTAGATCGAGTCGACCGGGATGCGCCCGATCTCCTGACCGACCTGCTTGTTCTGAACGGCGGAGACGTAGCCGCGACCGCGCTCGACGGTCAGCTCCATCTCCAGCTTGCCCTTGCCGTTGAGCGTGGCGAGGACGAGGTCGGGGTTGTGCACCTCGACACCGGCCGGGGGTGCGATGTCGGCGGCGGTGACCAGACCCGGGCCCTGCTTGCGCAGGTACATCACGACCGGCTCGTCCTGCTCGCTGCTCACGACCAGCTGCTTGATGTTGAGGATCAGGTCGGTGACGTCCTCCTTGACACCCGGCACGGTGGTGAACTCGTGCAGGACACCGTCGATGCGGACGCCGGTGACAGCAGCGCCGGGGATCGACGACAGGAGGGTGCGGCGCAGAGAGTTGCCGAGGGTGTAGCCGAAGCCCGGCTCCAGCGGCTCGATCACGAACCGGGAGCGGAACTCGTCGACGACCTCTTCGGTCAGGGACGGACGCTGAGCGATCAGCACGTGGTGTTGCCTCCAGACGTTCGGCGCCCGCTAGGTGGCGCCGTAGACACCATGAAGGGTACGGGGTGCGGGCTCATCGGCCTGCGAAGAAGCCCGACCGCCCGACTCCAACCCGGCGAGGAGATTTTTTTGAGTTTCTCTTCCGTCCGTCGCCCGGTGCCCACCTGGCGCGACAGCCGGGCGCGCGATCTCTCCACCAGCAGTGCGGTCGGCCCGATCAGGCCGTCGAATGTTCTTACGACCCGTCATGAAAATCTGAGGTTGGTGAGTTGACGAATTCGCGCCACCCGGGTGGACCGGTGCCACCGCGTCCAACGAAGTCCGGACTCCCCGTAGGTGCAGGCACGAGGCGCACCCGGTGTTCGTCCCAGGTGCATCGTCTATCCCATCAGTCTAACGTGAAGCTTGTAGGTGCACGGTGTTGACACCGCAACAAGGTGTCCGAGGACGGGCACTTGGCAGCCATCGGAGCAGCCGGAACTTCTCGCGGAAGAGTCGCGTACGGCCCTTCGCTCCTGCTGGTGGACCGTGCCCGACCGACGGCACATGCCCTCGCGTGGCGGGGCGCCGATACCGGGCCGCTCGGCCGCCCAGAACCGCGCGGCCACGTCGTTCTCATGGATCGCCGCGCGGTCCCCGGTCTCCGACTCACGGAGCATGAGCCGCTCGGCACACCGGACCCGAAATCGACGGGACACCGACCACCGCACTCACTGTCTTCGTGGTGCCGCACGGGGACCTGCGCATCGGGACGGTCGACGGCCGGATTCTGGAGTGCTCGGTCTGGCGGTGAGGGCGGTGCGCTCCGGAGAATGAAATGAGTGCAAGAAATCGACTGTTGCTTGCAGAATCTGTACTAGCTGATGGAAATATGTGCTCACCGTCTTGTCGGTCGTCCCATCGCGCCCTAATGTCCCGGAACGCAGCGACACGGCCTGTTGCCGCCGTGCTGCCGCGCACCGAGCTGCCCTCGGTGTCCTCCGCTCCCAGAGAAACGAGACCCCGATGGCGCGATACATCCTGCACGCGGCTGCGGAGCGAGCCCACGGCCGTGCGCGAAGACCGGCCTGGACAGTCGTGGCGGTGACCGCGGCCGCCGCCGGACTCGTGCTCGGCCTCGGCGTTTCGGCCCCGGCGGCCTCGGGGCACGGCGGCCGCGCGGGCGCTCCGGCGGTGACCCGGGCCGGGCTCGATCCCGCCCTCGTTGCAGGGCGCGGCGCCAGGGTGGATTTCGTGGAACAGGAGGCGGAGAGCGCGACGACGAACGGCACCGTCATCGGCCCCGACCGCTCCGCCTACACGCTGTCCTCGGAGGCGTCCGGCCGCGCGGCGGTGCGGCTGGATCCGGGCCAGTACGTCGAGTTCACCCTGCCACGCGCGGCCAACGCTCTCACCGTGCGGTACAGCATTCCCGACGCCCCACAGGGCGGCGGCATCACCGCGCCCCTCGATGTCTCCGTGGGCGGCGGGCGCCGCACCACGATGACCCTCACCTCGCAGTACTCCTGGCTGTACAACCAGTACCCGTTCAGCAACGACCCGCGAGCCGATCTGCTGCACCCCGACTGGTGGATCACCGAATGCGGCTGCGTTCCTGCCGCCACCACTCCGCCGCCCACCGTCGACAAGCCGTTCCGGCCCAGCCACTTCTACGACGAGCAGAGACTGCTGCTCGGCAAGCGCTACGCCGCCGGCGACACCGTCCGCCTCGCCGCGCCCAAGGGCAGCACCGCGGCCTGGACCGTGATCGACCTGCTCGACACGCAATTCGTCGGCGCGCCGCACGTCGAGAAGCACGCCGCGAACGTTCTTGCGTTCGGGGCCGATCCCACCGGCCGGCGTGACGCGGGCGACGCCTTCGACCGCGCCATTGCCTACGCCGAGAAGCGGCACCTCAAGGTGTACCTGCCGCCGGGCACGTACCAGGTGAACCGCCACATCGCCGTGGACGACGTCACGATCGTCGGGGCGGGGAGCTGGTACACGGTCGTCAAGGGCCACCAGGTCACCCTCGGCACCCCCGCCCCCGACGGCTCGGTCCACACCGGCGTGGGCTTCTACGGCAAGGACGCGGCGGACGGCGGCAGTCACGACGTCCACCTGTCGGGCTTCGCCGTCGAGGGCGACGTACGCGAACGCATCGACACCGACCAGGTGAACGCCATCGGCGGGGCGCTGAGCAACTCGACGATCGACGGCCTCTACCTCCACCACACCAAGGTCGGCATGTGGTTCGACGGCCCGATGACCGGCCTGCGTGTCACCCGCACCGTGATCGCCGACCAGATCGCCGACGGCCTCAACTTCCACACCGGCGTCACCGATTCGAGCGTCACGGACAGCTTCGTCCGCAACACCGGCGACGACGGTCTGGCCATGTGGTCCGAGAAGACGGCCGACGCGCGCAACGTCTTCGCCCACAACACCGTGCAGAGCCCGGTCCTCGCCAACGGCATCGCCCTGTACGGCGGCACCGACAACACGGTCACCGGCAACCTCATCGCCGACCCCGTCAGAGAGGGCAGCGCCATCCAGGTCGGATCACGCTTCGGCGCCGAGCCGTTCACCGGACATCTGCGGATCACGGACAACACCACAGTCCGCTCAGGGCCGTTCGAGCTCAACTGGAAGATAGGCCTCGGAGCCATCTGGTTCTACGCCCTGGAGCGGGACATCGACGCCGACATCGAGGTCACCGGCGACCACTTCCTCGACAACACCTACAACGCGATCATGCTTGTCTCCGACTTCCCGGTGAAGGACAAGTACGCGATCCGAGGCGTCCGTTTCAAGGACATCCGCGTGGACGGCACCGGCACCTCCGTGCTCAGCGCCCGCTCCGCCGGATCGGCGTCCTTCGAGAACGTGGACGCCCGTAGCGTCGGCGCGGTCGGTATCAACAACTGCGGATCCTTCAACTTCCCCGCCACCGGCTCCGAGTTCACGGTGAACGACCTCGGAGGCAACGACGGCAGCGGCACGACCGGACCCTGGCTGGCGTCCTGGGAGCTGCCGAACACCATCACCTGCGACGACCGACCCCCGGTGGTCGCGCCACCGTCCCCGGCACCTTGGCCGGGTGCCTTCCGCTGACCGACATGTATCGCCGCGGCGGTGGCCGGTCGTCGCGAAGATGAACCCGGTCAACGCCTATCTCCGCCCGCACTTCGAGTACGTCTTCGCCGAGCTCGTCGCGCACGGCTGGGTGCGCTTCATCGACGGAGGTGCGGCCCAGGGCGGATACCTTGCCCCGCACGACGGCGTCGACGCCATCCACGTCACCGGCAGCGACCGCACCCGCGACGCCATCGTGTGGGGCACAGACGACCAGGCGGGCGAGCGCCGCCGCGACGACATGCCGCTGATCGGCAAGCCGTTCATCAGCGAGCTGGGCGGCGTCAGCCTCTGCATCGTGACCCCCGGCCCCTGGAGCGCGGCGGACTTCCGCTTCCAGGCCGGGCACATCGGCACCAGTAAGATGAACAACTCCGGCCACAACTGCATCGCCAGCCAGATCCTGGTCCTGCCCCAAGAGTGGGACGGCACCGAGCGCCTGCTGGACGAGATCCGGCGCGTGCTGCGCGCACTGCCGCCGCGCACGGACGACTACCCAGGTGCCGGGCAGCGCCTGTCCGCTGTGCTGGCGGCCCATCCCAAGGCCGAGACCCACGGCGACGGCTGCCGGATCCTGGTCCCCGACATCACCGACCACGACGACGCCGTGATCAGCGGAGAAGTCTTCGGCAGCACTCTCGGCGTCGTACGGCTGTCCGGCGACACCCCGGCCGAATTCCTCGGCCGCGCCCTCGAATTCGCCAATGACACCCTCCCCGGGACACTCGGCGCCACCCTGATCGTCCACCCCAGGACGGAGAAGACCACGCGAACTGGGAACGCAGGTACGCTGGATGCCCGCGCGATCGAGGGGGACCGATGAGCACCGCGCTCCACAGCGTCGACTACGTCATCGTCGGAGCCGGGTCGGCCGGAGCCGCTCTCGCCGGCCGGTTGACCGAGAAGAGCACGGCCTCGGTGGCCCTCCTGGAGGCGGGCGGACCGGACAGGAAGGCAGCCGTGCACATCCCCGCCGCCTTCTCCCAGCTCTTCAAGACCGAACTCGACTGGGACTACACGACGGTTCCGCAGACCCAACTCTCCAGGCGCCCCGTCTACTGGCCCCGGGGCCGGATGCTCGGCGGGTCTTCGTCGATCAACGCCATGATGTGGGTGCGCGGGTTCGCCGCCGACTACGACGAGTGGGGCGACCTCTGCGGAGCGGACTGGTCGTGGCAGGGCCTGCTGCCCTACTTCCGCCGCGTGGAAGGGATCGCAGGCGCCACCGACCCGGACCATGGACGCTCGGGTCCCATGACCATCGAGGCGCAGCGCAACCCGAACCCGCACACGGCTGCCTTCCTCGACGCCGCCAAGGAGCTCGGCCATACCGTCGAGCCCGCCAACACAGCTACGCCCACCGGCTTCTCGCAGACGATGGTGAGCCAGCGACGCGGAGCCAGGTTCAGCACCGCGGACGGCTACCTCAAGCCCGCCCGCAGCCGCTCGAACCTGCACGTCATCACGGACGCGCAGGTCACCCGCGTCCTCTTCGAGGGCCGCCGCGCCGTTGGAGTTGAATACATCACTGGGGGCGTCGCACGCAAGGTGCTGGCACACCGCGAGGTCGTACTCAGTGGAGGCGCGGTCAACACTCCGCAACTTCTCATGCTCTCCGGGATCGGCGACGCCACTCACCTGCGCGAACGGGGAATCGACGTCCTCGTGGACTCCCCTGAGGTCGGCGCCAACCTCACCGACCACCTCATCTCCGGACTCGTTGTCGACGTGCCGGACGGGACACTGTTCTCCGCGGAGCGGCCCCGCGAGCTCCTGAACTACCTCGTCCGCCGCCGGGGAATGCTCACCTCGAACGTCGGCGAAGCGTACGGCTTCGTCCGCAGCCGCCCCGAGCTCGAACTCCCCGACCTCGAAATTGTCTTCGCCCCGGTGCCGTTCATCGGTGAAGGTCTCGTCAAGCCCTCCGGACACGGTGTCACGGTGGGTGCGATCCTTCTCCGGCCTCAGAGCACCGGATCGATCAGACTTGCCTCTCCGGATCCGCTCGACAAGCCGGTTATCGACCCGTGCTACCTCACGGACGCGGGTGGGACCGACCGTGAGGCCTTGATGGCCGGGCTCGACGTCTGCGAGCAGATCATCGAGCGACTCGCTGCCAGGGGGCTGTCCTCGGGCCGCTTCCTCATGCCCCCGGGAGGCGAGCGCCTGTCCCGTCACCGGCGTGACGCCCTTGCGCTGGCCGATCACGCCCACACGCTCTACCACCCGGTCGGAACAGCCCGGATGGGCAGCGACGACTCCTCGGTCGTGGACCCGCAACTTCGCGTACGAGGGACAGAGGGCTTGCGGGTTGCGGACGCATCGATCATGCCGACGATCGTTCGCGGCCACACCAACGCCCCCGCCATCGTCATCGGAGAAAGGGCCGCGGATCTGCTCGGAGCGAGCTGAAGCGGTAGTGGTCACGCCCCACCCGATAGGTCTGTCAGGAGGTGGGGATGCCGATGCCGTATCCGAGCTGGAACGGGTGCATGCCTTGGTGCGCGACCGTCTGGGGGACGATCCGGCCTCTTTGCGAGCGACGGAGGAGACGGTGGCGGCACACTCCGAAGCCGCGGAATTCTCCGAACGCACCCGTCGGCGCCTGGCGGACGCGGTCGAGCGGGACCCGGACCTCGCGGCGCCCGGGCACGGCCCCGGACCGTGGCGCGAAGTCGCCCGCCGGCCCGGCCGTACTCAGCGTCTGCACGCCGACGGTGATCGCTCGGCGCCGTCAGGAAGGGGTAGGCCGTGGGGGGTGGGCTTTCCGGCGGCTGGGCTGTCGGCGATCCGGTGTCGAACGTGGACCACCGGCTCGCCGTCGCGACGGCGACCTCGGACCATCCCGTGGAACGCGTCGCCGCGCAGGTCGGCTTCGGTTCTCCGACTGTCTTCCGTGAAGGTTTCGGACGCACCACGGGTGTCGGCCCGCACGCCTGCCGCCGCTCCTTCGGCCGGCCGCGCGCCGGTCGGCCGTGATGCGCGGTCCGTCGGCCGATGGTCCCTCAGGCCTCGCCGGTGAGGCGGCGGACCTCGGTGACCAGCGTGGTGAGGGCCTTTCGTTCCGGCACCGTGGTCTCGGGATGCCACAGGTCGACCAGGAGGCAGGTGCGGGGACGGGTGCCGTGGTTCCAGGCCTCGTGCTCGAAGGAGTAGTCGAAGAGCAGGCACTCGCCCTCCGTCCACCGGCGAGCCTCCCCGGCCACGCTGATACCGCATCCCTCGGGGATGTCGACGGCGAGATGCAGGTTGATGCTGAAGTTCCACAGGTCGCAGTGCGGCGCGATGGCCGCGCCCGGCAGCAGCGTCGAGAAGTGGCTCTCCAGCAGCGGGCAGATCAGCTCGGTGTCGACGGCCGTCTCCTGGAGGATGCGGAACGCCGTCGGCACGAGCGGCTCCGACTCCAGGACGGGCTTGCCCGCCCGGTAGAGATAGAGCGCCTGCCAGTCCTCCTGCCGCACCAGATAGTGCTCGTAGTCGGAGAAGCGGCCGCGCCGCTCGGCCCAGGCCTCGGCCAGCTCCTCCCGGATCGCGGCGTGCCCGGCCTCGAAGGCCCGTACCACGGGGGCGATCTCGGGGTGCTCGTACCGGTCGTGCCAGGGCTTTTGGGAGATGCCCGGCATGATCCACTTGGCCTGCTTCTGCAAGGGGGCCCGGTCCCGCGGGTCCGCGTCCAGCATCCGCGTGACCCGGTCGAGCGACCCGGGGCCGTATTCGTCTCTGATCGCCGCGAACGCGGCCTCGATCTCCGGTGTCATGCCGACGCCTTTCTTCCCTGAACGACCTCATTGCCGTTGAGCAGCGTCGCCGGAACGGAAGAATGCCGAAAGTCGCCGATTCACGGGACCGGAATGATGCGACGGGTATTTATGGACGGTCCGCATTCCGTGGTCAAGAGCCTTTTTCCCGTGACTTTCCGGCCCGCATTCCGTCTCGCACAGTGGGCGTCGACCATGACGTCGCCCGTCGTCGCCCCGAGTGAGATGAGACCGCCGGATGTCCGCTGAGGAGCGCGTTCGTCTTCCCCTGACAGCCTCGCAGGCCGGAATATGGGTAGCCCAGCAGCTAGATCCAGAAAGCTGCGACTACCACATCGCCGAATACCTGGAAATCCATGGCGCGGTCGACGCCGGCCTGTTCCAGGAAGCCCTGCGCACCATGATCGCCGAAACCGACTTCCTGAACGTGCGTTTCGAGGAGGAGGACGGCCGGGCCTGGCAGGTCCCCGAGGCGAGGCCACCCCTGGAACTGGAGACGGTGGACGTCAGCGGCCATCCGGACCCGAGGGCCGCGGCGGAGGAGCGCATGCGGGCGGAACTCGCCCGGCCCACCGACCTCACCCGCGACCCCCTGACCCGCTACCTGCTCTTCCGCGCCGGACCCGAGCGCCACTTCTGGTTCCACGCCGTGCACCACATCGTCGCCGACGGCGTCGCGGGCGCCCGGATGAACCGCCGGGTCGCCGAGGCGTACACCGCGCTGGTGGACGGCACCCCGCTCACGCCCACCGACGCCGCGCCGCTGCGGCAGGTGGTGGCGGAGGACCGCGCCCACCGCGAGTCCGAGCAGGCCGCGCAGGACCGGGCCTACTGGTTGGAGCGGATGACGGACCCGCCGGAGACCGTCGCCTTCGGCGGCCGGACCGGTGCGGCCCCCTCCGGCCGGGTGCTGCGGCTGCGTACCGACCTCGGGCCGGAGATTGCCGAGGCGCTGCGGAACACCGCCCGCCGCGCCCGCACCCGCTGGACGGTCGTCGTCCTGGCCGCGGCCGCCGCCTACCTGCACCGGATCAGCGGTGCCGAGGACGTCGTCCTCGGCATGCCCGTGACCGGCCGCTCCACACCGGCCGCGCGCGGCACCTGCGGAGTGTTGTCCAACATCCTCCCGCTGCGGCTCGCGGTCACCTCCGCCACCCGGTTCGACGACCTCGTACGCCAGGCCTCGCGGGCCGTGCGGGAAGGGCTGCGGCACCAGCGCCACCCGGTCGAGGACCTGAAACGGGAACTCGCCCCCGGCGACACCGGCCGCAGACTGTGGGACGCGGCCGTCAACATCATGTCCTTCGACTACGACGTCACCTTCGCGGGACTGCCCGCCACCGCCCACAACCTCGCCGTCGGACCGGTCGACTACCTGTCCCTCAACGTCTACGAACGCGGCGACGGCACGATCGGCCTCCAGTTCGAGGTGGACGCCGCCCGCTGCGACCTCGACGAACTCGCCGCCCACCGGAACCGCATCGCGGACTTCGTCGCCCGCGTCGCCCGGGCCGACGAGGACACCACGGTCGGCGGGATCGACATCCTGTCCCCGGCCGACCTCCGTCTGCTGCTCGAGTACGGCGACGGCGGCACCGCGCCCGTCCCCGAGACCGGTTGCCTGCACGAGCTGTTCGAGGAGCAGGCCCGGCGCACCCCGGACGCGGTGGCCGTCGTCTGCGCCGGCGAGCGACTCACCTACCGCGAGCTGGCGGCGCGATCCGACGAGGTCGCTCGGCGGCTGCGCCCGTTCGTAGGCCCGGACCGGCCGGTCGGCGTCTGCGTCGACCGCTCCCCGGGCATGGTCACCGCGGTGCTCGCGGTCCTCAAGGCGGGCGGCTGCTACGTCCCCCTCGACCCCGGGCTGCCGCCGCGCCGCCTGGAGTACATCGTCCGCGACGCCGGGATCGACACCGTCGTGAGCCGTCCGGAACTCGCCGGCCGACTGCCCGCCGCCGTCCGGAACATGGTCCCCGTCGAACCGCCCGCCGACGACGGGCCGGCGGACGCGGTACCGCCCGCCGACGCCGACACGGCGTCCGCCCCCAGGCACACGGCGCCCGCCGACGCGGACACGGCGTCCGCCCCCAGGCACACGGCACCCGCCGACGCGGCCTCGCCCGCCGTACCGGAGCCCGCCGTACCGGATCCCGTCGTGGGGCCCGCCAATGCCGCCTACATGCTCTACACCTCGGGCAGCACCGGCCGGCCCAAGGGCGTGGTCGTCAGCCACGCGGCCGCCGTCGGCTTCACCCTCCAGAACCTTGCCGCCTGCCGAGTCGGCCCCGAGGCCCGCTTCCTGGGCTTCGCCGCGCTCACCTTCGACGTCTCGGTGCTGGAGACCTTCGGCGCGCTGCTCAGCGGAGGCACGCTGGTGCTGGCCACCGACGAGGAGCGGCTGGACATCGACCGGCTCCAGGCCCTGATGGCCGGTCAGGCGGTCACCATCGCCGACCTGCCCACCGCCCTGATGCCGCTGCTCGACCCCACCGCCCTGCCCGCGCTCACCTTCGTCTCCACCGGCGGCGAGGCCCCGTCCGGTGACGTCGTCGACCGCTGGGCGGCCCCCGGGCGTGAGGTCTGGAACACGTACGGCCCCACCGAGACCACGGTCGTGGTGGCCATGCACCGCTGCACGGCCCCCTCGGGCGGCGCCGCCCCGCCGATCGGCCGGCCCACGGTCAACCACCGGCTCTACGTCGTCGACGACCAGCTGCGGCTGGTGCCCCCCGGTGCCCCGGGCGAACTCTGCGTCTCCGGCGCCGGTCTCGCGCGCGGCTACCTCGGCCGGCCCGGCCTGACCGCGGACCGGTTCGTCCCTGACCCCTGGTCCGCCGCTCCCGGAACCCGGATGTACCGCACCGGCGACCTCGTCCGCTGGAACGACCGCGGCGAACTGGAGTTCCTGGGCCGGATCGACCAGCAGGTGAAGATCAACGGTCACCGGATCGAACTGGGCGAGATCGAGGCCGAGCTGATCCGGCACCCGTCCGTCGCACAGGCCGCCGTCCTGGTCCAAAAAACATCGGCCGGCGCGAAGCGGCTCGTCGCCCACGTGGTCGGCGCCACCGGCCCCGAACCCGTACCCGCCGCCCTCCAGGCCCACCTCGCCGAGGCGCTTCCCCGCTACATGGTCCCGCACACCTATGTGGTCCGGACGAGCCTGCCCCTGACCACCAGCGGGAAACTGGACCGCAGGGCCCTCGCGGAGACGGCTTCGCCACCCGAGCCCGACACCACCCCGGCCCCCGCTCCGGCCCCCCGCTCCGTCGCGGAGCAGACCCTGTGCGCGCTGTTCGCACAGGTGCTCGGCCGGGAGTCCGTCGGCGCCGACGAGGCGTTCTTCGCACTCGGCGGTGACAGCATCACCGCGCTGACCCTGGTGAGCCGGGCGCGGGCGGCCGGCCTGACGATGACCCTGCGCGACGTCTTCACCCACCGCACGCCCGCCGCCCTGGCCCGAGAGGCCGCCGGGACGGAGGCTGCCGCGCCCGCGTCCGTCCCCGCGCGGGCGGCCACGGACCCGCTCCCCGCCGACCCCGCCGCCACGTCCGAGGTCCCTCTCACCCCGATCATGCGCTGGCTCCTGGACGGCCCCGGTCCGGTCGACCGGTTCAGCCAGTCGGTGCTGGTGCAGACCCCCGCCGACGCCGACGAGCGACGACTGGCGTCCGTTCTCCGGGCGTTGACCGACCACCACGACATGCTGCGCCTGCGGACCGTGCCGTCCGCGGGGTCCCGCCCCGGCTGTCACATCCGGCCCCGGTCCCGCACGGCGGACCATCTCACCCGCGTCGACCTCGCGGGTCTCGACGAGGAAGCCCGTCGCGCGGCCGTCGCCCGGGAGACCGAGGCCGCCCCGGGACGGCTGGACCCCGCGGCCGGCACGGTGCTCCAGGCGGTCTGGTTCGACCACGGCCGGGACCGGCCGGGCCGCCTCCTGATCTGCCTGCACCACTTGGCCGTCGACGGCGTCTCCTGGCGTGTCCTGCTGGCCGACCTGGCCCAGGTCTGGGCGGCGGTGTCCGCCGGCGAGCCGGTGCGCCTCCAGCCGGTTCGGACCTCCTTCCCCGACTGGGCCCGGCAACTGACCGCACTGGCCCGGCATCCGTCGACCACCGCGCAACTGCCGCGCTGGCGCGAGATCCTCGCCCCCGGCGATCCCGGTACGGCCGCCCCTGTCTCTTATACACA
>NZ_VJZD01000178.1 GCF_009377175.1 Streptomyces adustus | reverse complement strand
GGGCTCGCGGCGGCCGAGACGGAGGCCGCCGGGCCGGGTTCGACACCGCCGAACGGTGCGGGCAGGACTCCGGTTCCGGCCGCCACGGCGACGCCGCCGACCATGCCGGCGGCCAGCGCGGCGGACAGGCCGAGGCGAACCGGGCGGCCCCAGCGGAACCGGCCGGCGGCCGGAGCCGGGCGGCCGAGACGGACGAGTCCGGCGTCCGCGGAGCCGGAGGCGGCGGTGCGGGCGCGGCGGCCGACGGCCGGCCGCTCGGCGCCGCGCGCGGCCCGGAAGGCGGCCATCGCGGCGGCCTCTCCGGGAAGTTCGGTGCTGTCCGGCGCGGCTGGCGCCGTGGACAGGGCGCCGAGTGTCTCGGCGAGCCGCCCGGCCCGGTCCCGGACCGTGGCGTCGACGGCGGGGGCCAACGGCTCCCCGCGCAGCAAGCGCTCCGCCGCTTCGCGGTCCAGCCACCTGTACTGCTCGTCGGCCATCACATGTCCTTCTGCGTCCGCGCGCGTGGATGCGTCACACCGGCGGACGTCACCGCGCGGGCGCGCGGTTCTCGCTGGGACGGCAGGGCGTCGAGCCCGCCGACCGATTCCGGATCGGAGCCGAGGAGTTCGGCGAGTCGCTTCAGACCGCGGTGCGCGGCCGTGCGGACGGCCCCCGGCCGCTTGCCCAGCGTCTCGGCGGCGCTCTTGGCGTCCAGGCCCACGACGACCCGCAGGACGACCGCCTCGGCCTGGTCCTGCGGCAGCCTGGCGATGAGGGAAAAGGCGCGCCCGGTGGCCAGGGCTTCCATGGCCTCGCCCGCGGTGTCGGACGCGGCGGCCTTCCCGGCGAGTTCGGTCTCGTCGCCGCCTATCGCGGGGCGGCGTCCGCGCATCCGTATGTGGTCCAGGGCCCGGTTGCGCGCTATGCGGGCGGCCCAGCCGCGGAAGCGGTCCGCGTCGCCGGTGAACCGCTCCAGGTCGCGGGCGATCTGGAGCCACGCCTCGGAGGTGACGTCCTCGGCGTCGAGGTCACCCACCAGTGTCCGTACGTATCCGAGCAGCCGAGGGTGCACCGTGCGGTACACAGTCCGGAACGCGGTCTCGTCCCCGTCCTGCGCCGCAAGCACCGCGGCCGTCAGCTCCGCGTCGTCCCCCAGCACCGCGCCCCTTTTGCGCCTCGGCCGACACCGCTCTCGCGGGCCGGGTTCTCGCCGTCGTGGTTGCTCGATCAATGGCCGTCGATGGTTACGGTCACAGGCCCCGTGATGGTCAGGCAGTCCGCCGCTGTCAGCGGTACGGCGCGAAAGGCACGTTACGGCGTGAAACCGCTGCTCGTCCACGTCGGTAGAACATGCAACTAACTCGTGACTCTGCGGGTGTGACAGAAAACGCACTCTTGGCGCTGTAGGAAATACGGGCCGCCGCGCGGCCCGTGCCGCGCGACGGCCGGGGCCTCTCCTGTGGGGGGTGGCGGCCCCGGCCGTTGCCTCGGCGGCAGCTCCGACACCCACGAGCCGTCCCGCGCACGGAAAGCGATTGCCCTCAGCAGCCGCTGCTCAGGGCCGTGTTCGCCCAGGACCGTGACCCCGCGGGGCGGTTACCGCTCAGCGCACCGGCCGGGGCCGCCAGTCGTCCCGGCGCCGGGTCCGCCTCGGCGCCGCCGTCAGGTCGCGTACGGCGAGGAAGGCGGCGACGGCACGCTTCTCGGACTCGGCGTCGGTCTCCTCCTCGCGCAGGGCCGCGGCGAGCAGTTCCGTCAGGCGGGCGGCCCGGCCGGACCGGACGTCGTCCCCCGGGGCGCCGCCCGTGCCTGCGCCCGTCCCCACATGGCTCATTCCGTCCCCTGTCCGGTCGCTCCACCACCACGCCCCACGGGCCCGCCACACGCCACGCCTCGCGGATCCATCGCCGCGCCGCAGCGCACCGCCTCGTACCGCAGCGTGAATCCGTCCCCGCGCCATCCCGCACCACCGCGCGAATCCGTCCCCGCGCACCGCCCCGCACCACCGCGCGCCCTCGTCGCCGCGCCCGCGCCGCCCGTACCGTCTCACGCCGCCGTCGGCGCGCTCCGTGCCATCCGCCCCTCGCTCGGCCGGGATTCCGCGGGGCGGGCCGCAGGGTGCCTTCATGTCGACTCCCCCAGCGTCCGGGACCCGTCATCCGTCACACCCGCCGACTCCGGGCCGTCCACGCCCAGTTCACGGGCGATCCGGCGCAGGCCCCGGTGCGCGGCGGTACGGACCGCGCCGGGGCGCTTGCCGAGGATCCGGGCGGCGGCCGGACCGTCGAGGCCCACCACGACCCGCAGCAGCACCGCCTCGGCCTGGTCGGGCGGCAGGGCGCGGACGAGGGCGAGGGCGCGCTCGGTGGAGAGGGACTCCAGGGCCTGATCGTGGGTGTCGTAGGGGCCCGGCAGGTCCAGCAGGTCCGGTTCGATGGCCGCCGCCACGGGCCGTACCCGGCGCCGCCGCAGATGGTCGAGCGCCCGGTGCCGGGCGATGGTCGCGGTCCAGCCGCGGAACCCCGCCCCGTCCCCCGCGAACCTCCCGAGGTCACGGGCGATCTCCAGCCATGCGTCGGCGGCCACGTCCTCGGCGTCGTCACCGACCAGTCCGCGCAGATACCCGAGCAGCCCCGGCTGCACGATCCGGTACGCCACCGCGAACGCGCTCTCGTCACCCTGCTGGGCCAGCGCGACCGCCGCGCCCAGCTCCCCGTCGTACGCCTGCGCGCGCCGGGGTTCGCCTCCCTGGCCCAAGACAGTCCTCGTCCATGCCGAGTCCATGGCCGCGGTCCACGGCCGCCCCGTCTGCCGGAGCCGCCGCGTGGAGTGGCTCCACGGGCATCTGCGTCTGTCCCGGCGGAAGTGTCACAGCGCGTCGGACGGCGGCCCGGGCGCCGGGTCGGCCCACGCCCACGCTCCCGTACCGCTCACCCGCTCACCCGCGCGCCGCCGTCGCGTCCTGGCACAGCAGCCGCAGCGAACCCTGGCCCGTGAAACACCGGCGGGCCTCGTCGATCGGGTCCCACAGCCGGCCGTCCGGGGTGCTGATCCAGTACGCGCCGCCCGTCGCGCACCACTCCGCGCCGGTCTGCCGGACGATCACCTCGCCCGCGTACGCGCCGAAGCCCCGCAACACCCCTTCCACGGCGGCGTACGGAGTGCCCTCGCGTCGGATCTCCTCGATCGTCCGGTCGACCCGCCACAGGCTCGGCGCCCCGTAGTCGAGGCGCAGCCGCGCGCCCTCGCGCATGGCGCTCACCACGTCCGCCGCCCACCGCACCGGCCGGTTCGCGGCATGGGGCCGGCTCCCCCGCGGTGCGGTGTCCGTCGTCGACCGGCTCGTCAGATAGCTCGTCACATCGAGAAGAGCGAGGTCAGCGGGCTTTTCGTCACCGCTTTCCGGGGCGATTGCGCAACCGACGCAGGACCGCCCCACCTTCCTCGCACAACGCACACAGGATGCGCTCAGGAACGGGCCCTGGCCCCCTGCGCGCCGCGGGCGCGCCGTGACACCACCGCGCGCAGCACCCGCCGGCCCTCCGTGGACACGTCCAGCGCCGGGCGCAGTCCGCCCGCGCCGTGTTCGGCGAGCAGTTCCAGGACGCTGATCTGGCGGCGCAGTTCGGCGGCGACGAGCGGCGGCACGCTCACCAGACAACCCTCGGCGGGCGCCTCGCCCGCGCGGATGCGGTCGAGGGCGTCGTCCGGGGAGGCGTCCTCGACCGGGTCGAGGATCCGGTGAATCTGCAGCGAGGCCACCGAGCAGGCGTCCGCCCACTGCCGCACCTCGGCGGTGGTCCGCCCGGCCGGGGCGGCGGTCAGCATCCGGTGGGCGAGGAGAGCGGCCTCGTTCCCCTCGGACTCCTCCGGCGTCGTGAGCTTGCCGCGCACCTGTTCCAGCGATTCGCTCCAGTCGCCGCCGGAGCCTTCCGTCAGGCTGCCCCACAGCGGCCGCAGAACCTCGTCGTCACCGCCCAGCAGCGGCACACACCGATCCAAACAAGCCAGCCCGCTCGCGGTCAGCCCACGGTCGTCCGCCTGACCGATGAGGTCCACCAGGCTCATTCACGTCTCCCTTGTCGAGGCACCATTCCTTACGGAGCCCGCATATCCCCTTACTGCGTGCGACCGCCCCGGTGTGTCACAGGGGCCGGCCCGCCGATCCGGTCGAGCAGCGAAAAGCAGAGGGTTTTCAGCCAAAGGGACCACAGGAGCCACAGGAACACAAGGGGTCACTTGAAGATCACTGAGAATCACTGGCCCGGCAGATGCCGCGGAAACCACCGGCCTCCGCGGCGGCGCGCACCACCCGCAGTCCACGCATCAGGGCTCCCGACTCACCCCAGCCGGGTCGCCAGCGCGGTGAACTGCGGCCAGGTCAGGGTCGGCGTGCCCGGGTCCCACAGTTTCTGGACGGTCGCCCGCAGCGGCATCCGGATGCCGGCCGCGACCTGGTCCTGGGTCTGGGAGTTCGCGAGGTCGCACCAGACCGCGAAGGAGCCGCCGAGGATCTGGTCGTCGTACTTCGCCGAAACGGCCGCCGTCTTGCGCAGGACGCGCGGGTTCCACTGCTCGTAGATCCGCTTTCCCGTCGGGTAGACGAAGGTGTTCGGCTCGCCGAGCACGTAGTAGAGGAACTCGTCGTTGTAGTTGAGCACCTTGCGGCCCGCGCTCAGGTACTCCTCCGGCGGCCGGGCGCCGATCTCCTTGCCGGTCCAGTAGGCGACCTGGAGGTCCTTGGCGGGCTGCACGGACGTGTGGCGGAAGAAGCCGTCGTTCCAGACCCGCATCGTGCGGCCGTGGGCGCGGACGGTGTCGGCGCGGTCGCCGAGCCAGCCGGTGGTGAGGTCGGCGACGGTGCCGGAGGAGCCGTACGCCGCCCTGGCCTCGGTGGCGAGCTGCGGGTAGGCGGCCTCCGGGTCCGCCGCGGTCAGCGCCTGGTACTCGTCGCCGCCGAGGTGCCACTGGCCGCCGGGGAACAGGCCGGCGTACTCGCCGAGCAGATCGTCGACGAGGCCGGCGGAGTCGCCCTTCGCGATGTCGATCGCGCCGCGGGTGGCCACGCCCTGCGCGTTGCGCAGTTGGAGGTCGGGGTGGGCGGCGATGGCGGCGCCCAGGTGGCCGGGCGAGTCGATCTCCGGCACGACCGTGATGTGCCGGCTCTGCGCGAGCGCGACGATCCGCCCGACCTCCGCCTTCGTCAGATGCTGCGCGGACACGATCTCCGGATGGGTCGCCGACTCGATCCGGAAGCCCTGGTCGTCGGAGAAGTGCAGCCCGAGCTCGTTGTACTTCAGGTCGCCCAGCTCGCGCACCCGGTCCTCGATCCAGGCCGCGGTGAAGTGCTTGCGCGCCATGTCCAGCATGAACCCGCGCCGCGGCTTGGCTGGTTCGTCGTGCACGACGCCCTCCGGGGCCGTACCGCCGCCGTGCACCTCCTGTTTGAGGGTGCGGGTGCCGTAGAAGACGCCCGCGTCGGCGGGCCCGCTGATGGTCACGCGGCCGCCGCGCACGGTCATGGCGTACGACTCCGGGTCCGCGCCCTCGTCGTCGTTCAGCGCCAGCCGTACGTCCCCGTCGCGCACGTCGTCCTTCTCGCCGCCGTACGTCAGCCCCAGCTCACCGGCGATCAGCCGTCCCTCGTCGGCCAGCTCGGCGTCGCTGACCACCACTCGGTAGCCGGACCGCGGCCGCCAGCCGGGGCCGCGCGCCGGGGTGTGGTCGCGCACCGCGGGGATGGTCCGCGGGGCCTGGGAGAGGGGGTAGATCCGGGTGGGCGACGGGCTGGAACTCGCGGCCTGCCCGGCCGAGGAGGCGGCCCCGGAGTCCCGGTTCGCGGAGTCGCCGTCGTCACCGAAGGCCCAGAGTCCGAGCCCGGTGCCGAACGCGGCGACCGCGGCCCCGACCAGCAGCGCCCGCCGGCCCGTCCTTTTCTGTGGCGCCGCCCGGCGCCTGCGCTGACCCGCGCCTTTCTGCGGCGCCCGGCGCCTGTGCTGACTCACCCCGCCAACCTACGGCCACGCGCGCGTCGAGGCTGTCCACCACACGTTCCGAAACTCTCCCGTCCGGGTGAAAACCGGGCATCCCTCGGACATGAACCCGACCACTCTCGATACGGTGTCGTCACATCTCTCTCAGCATCCCCTGCCGACACACACGTGACGCGAGGACCCACGCTGCCTGCGCACCGCATTCCTCATCGCACCGGCCGACTGGCCATACCCACCGTCCCGGAGCAGACCCGCACCCCGCCGCCCGAGCACCTGCTGGCGGGGTTCAACAGCGCGCCCGCCGACGACGCCCACCGTCTGCTCCTGGACTGCCTGCACAGCCCGCGCTGGGCCGGGCGCGTCGCCGACCACCGCCCCTATCCCGACCTGGAGTCGCTGCTGGCCGCCTGCGACGAGGCGGCGTACGACCTGACCCCGGGGGATCTCGCGGAGGCGCTGGCGAGCGAGGCCCTGCCGACGCTGCCGTACGGAACGTACTCCGCAGCCCATACTGCACTGAGCGCGGCCCACGCGGCCTACGAGGCGCGCTTCGGACATGTGTTCGTCATCTGTCTGGACGAGGTGGCCCCGAACGAAACCCCCGACCGTGTACTCGAAGGCATCCGATCACGATTGACAAACGATCCGGAGGAAGAACGGGTGGTCACGGCGGAGGAACTACGGAATCTGGCCAAGGGGAGGCTGGCCACCCACCTCCGGGGCGCAAGGAGCCCCGCACTCGGCACAAACGGCGCCGTATCCGGCGAATAGGACATGATTCCCCGTCATGGCGCGCCCGCCAATAGCCCGTACGTGCCCCTTTGCGTGCCAGTTTGATCACAGCGGCAGGCCCCGTGTAAGCGCCACGCGCACACGTCGCTACGATGCTGGGGGCCGGTGGACCGTACCCGGCCGGGCCCGACCGACACCGAAGCCGGCAGGCCCTAGTCCCCGCTCCCGGAGGGTTCTTCCGTGCCGGCTGGAACGCTGTACCGCGGCCGGGAAGGAATGTGGTCCTGGGTGGCTCATCGAGTCACCGGCGTCCTCATCTTCTTCTTCCTGTTCGTTCACGTGCTGGACACCGCTCTCGTTCGCGTGTCCCCCGAGGACTACGACAAGGTCGTAGCCACGTACAAGACCCCGATCGTCGGGCTGCTGGAGTATGGCCTCGTCGCCGCCATCCTCTTCCACGCGCTCAACGGCCTGCGCGTCATCGCCGTCGACTTCTGGTCGAAGGGCCCGCGCTACCAGAAGCAGATGCTCTGGTCCGTCGTCGGCATCTGGGTCGTGCTGATGATCGGGGCGATCTACCCCGTCCTCGGCCACGCCGCTCGTGAACTGTTCGGGAGCTGACGTCGATGTCCACTGCTGAAACCACCGCTTCCGGAATCGGCCCCGTCGAGGGTGCTCCCCTCTTCGACGTCGACAACCCGGCGCCCCTCATCGAGGCCCCGCGCGCCCGCACCAAGAAGACCCCGAAGTCCACGCGGGGCAACTTCGAGATGTACGGCTGGCTGTTCATGCGCCTGTCCGGCATCGTGCTGGTCGTCCTGGTCCTGGGCCACCTGCTCATCCAGCTCGTGCTGGACGGCGGCGTCTCCAAGATCGGCTTCGCCTTCGTGGCCGGCCGCTGGGCCTCGCCGTTCTGGCAGGTCTGGGACCTGCTGATGCTGTGGCTCGCCATGCTCCACGGCGCCAACGGCCTGCGCACGGTCATCAACGACTACGCGGAGCGCGCGAACACCCGGCTGTGGCTCAAGGGCCTGCTCTACACCGCCACGGTGTTCACCATCCTGCTGGGCACGCTGGTGATCTTCACCTTCGACCCGAACATCCGCTAGGCACGGGGCTGAGGCAACCACCATGAAGATCCACAAGTACGACACCGTCATCGTCGGGGCCGGCGGCGCCGGCATGCGCGCCGCCATCGAGTCGACGAAGCGCAGCCGCACCGCCGTGCTGACCAAGCTCTACCCCACCCGCTCCCACACGGGCGCCGCGCAGGGCGGCATGGCCGCCGCGCTCGCCAACGTGGAGGAGGACAACTGGGAGTGGCACACCTTCGACACGGTCAAGGGCGGTGACTACCTGGTCGACCAGGACGCCGCCGAGATCCTGGCGAAGGAGGCCATCGACTCCGTCCTCGACCTGGAGAAGATGGGCCTGCCGTTCAACCGGACCCCGGACGGCACCATCGACCAGCGCCGCTTCGGCGGTCACAGCCGCAACCACGGCGAGGCCCCGGTCCGCCGGTCCTGCTACGCGGCCGACCGCACCGGCCACATGATCCTCCAGACGCTGTACCAGAACTGCGTGAAGGAGGGCGTGGAGTTCTTCAACGAGTTCTACGTCCTCGACCAGCTCATCACCGAGGTCGACGGGGTCAAGCGCTCCGCGGGCGTCGTCGCCTACGAGCTCGCGACCGGCGAGATCCACATCTTCCAGGCGAAGGCCGTGATCTACGCGTCCGGCGGCACCGGCAAGTTCTTCAAGGTGACCTCCAACGCGCACACCCTGACCGGTGACGGCCAGGCGGCCGTCTACCGCCGTGGTCTGCCGCTGGAGGACATGGAGTTCTTCCAGTTCCACCCGACCGGCATCTGGCGCATGGGCATCCTGCTGACGGAGGGCGCCCGCGGTGAGGGCGGCATCCTGCGCAACAAGGACGGCGAGCGCTTCATGGAGAAGTACGCGCCGGTCATGAAGGACCTCGCGTCCCGTGACGTCGTCTCGCGCTCCATCTACACGGAGATCCGGGAGGGCCGCGGCTGCGGTCCCGAGGGGGACCACGTCTACCTCGACCTCACCCACCTCCCGCCGGAGCAGCTCGACGCCAAGCTGCCCGACATCACCGAGTTCGCGCGCACCTACCTCGGCATCGAGCCCTACACGGACCCGATCCCGATCCAGCCCACCGCGCACTACGCCATGGGCGGCATCCCGACCAACGTCGAGGGTGAGGTCCTGTCGGACAACACGACGGTCGTCCCGGGCCTGTACGCGGCCGGCGAGGTCGCCTGCGTCTCGGTGCACGGCGCGAACCGCCTCGGCACGAACTCCCTGCTGGACATCAACGTGTTCGGCCGCCGGGCGGGCATCGCGGCGGCGGAGTACAGCCAGAAGGCGGACTTCGTCGAGCTCCCGGAGAACCCGGAGTCCCAGGTCGTCGCGCAGATCGAGCGTCTGCGCACCTCCACGGGCACCGAGCGGGTGGCGACGCTGCGCCGCGAGCTCCAGGAGACCATGGACGCGAACGTCATGGTGTTCCGCACCGAGCAGACGATCAAGACGGCGGTCGAGAAGATCGCCGAGCTGCGCGAGCGCTACCGGAACGTGTCGATCCAGGACAAGGGCAAGCGGTTCAACACCGACCTGCTGGAGGCCGTCGAGCTGGGCAACCTGCTCGACCTGGCCGAGGTCATGGCCGTCTCCGCACTGGCCCGCAAGGAGTCCCGCGGCGGTCACTACCGCGAGGACTACCCGAACCGCGACGACGTCAACTTCATGCGCCACACCATGGCGTACCGCGAGGTGGGCGACGACGGCTCCGAGTCGATCCGTCTCGACTACAAGCCGGTCGTCCAGACCCGCTACCAGCCGATGGAGCGTAAGTACTGATGGCAACCCCCGTTCTGGACAAGGTCGAGGCGGAGTCCGCCGCCTCCCCCTACATCACGGTCACCTTCCGGATCCGCCGCTTCAACCCGGAGATCTCGGACGAGTCGACCTGGGAAGACTTCCAGCTGGAGATCGACCCCAAGGAGCGGGTCCTCGACGGCCTCCACAAGATCAAGTGGGACGTCGACGGCACCCTCACCTTCCGTCGCTCCTGCGCCCACGGCATCTGTGGCTCGGATGCCATGCGGATCAACGGCAAGAACCGTCTGGCCTGCAAGACGCTGATCAAGGACCTCAACCCCGAGAAGCCGATCACGGTCGAGCCCATCAAGGGCCTGACGGTCCTCAAGGACCTGGTCGTCGACATGGAGCCGTTCTTCCAGGCGTACCGCGACGTCATGCCCTTCCTCATCACGAAGGACACGAACGAGCCGACCCGCGAGCGTCTTCAGACGGCCGAGGACCGCGAGCGCTTCGACGACACCACGAAGTGCATCCTGTGCGCGGCCTGCACCTCGTCGTGCCCGGTCTTCTGGAACGACGGCCAGTACTTCGGTCCGGCGGCCATCGTCAACGCCCACCGCTTCATCTTCGACTCGCGTGACGAGGCCGGCGAGCAGCGGCTGGAGATCCTCAACGACCGCGACGGCGTGTGGCGCTGCCGTACGACCTTCAACTGCACGGACGCCTGCCCGCGCGGTATCGAGGTCACCAAGGCGATCCAGGAAGTGAAGCGGGCGCTGATCACCCGGCGCTTCTGATCTTCTCGTTCGAACCCCGGGGCCCTGTTTCCGCCACTGCGGAGACGGGGCCCCGGGGCGTTTTTCACAGCTGGCTGAGGATCGTGGGATCGGTGATCGCCAGGTCGTCCGCCAGCAGCATCGCCTTGCTGAGGATCACCGCCAGCATCCGGTCGCCCTCGAACGGCAGGTAGCCGGCCTGGGGTTCGCCCGCGCCGGACTTCGCGACGATGCACAGATACCGGTCGTCCGGGCTCATCAGGATGTTCCCGGAGCCCAGGTGGATCCGGTACGTGTGGCGCTCGCCCTTCACGTGCAGGAAGCGCCCCTCCAGGGTGCAGCGGTCGGCTATCGCCAGGCGGGGGATCAGCCGTTCGAGGAGCACACGGCGGGTCTGCGCGGTCTCGGTCAGGTCGCCGAAGCCGTACGACGTCCAGTACTCCTGGAAGCGGCCGCCGGGGCCGCCGTCCTGCCAGGTCGGGTCGTTGCCGACGCTCGCGACCCCCACGAACAGATCGACGTCGCGCAGGACTTCGGACAGCACGAGGGGCGGGATCTCGGTGAGCGGCAGGGGCTCGACCGGGTCGTCGTCGGGGCCCAGCCACATGCGGTACTCGCCGCCGTGGCAGTGCGCCCAGTTCTCGGGGGCGTCGATCGGATAGAAGCGCACCTGGTCGGTGCGCAGCCGCAGATAGCTGCCGGACTCGGTGGTGTCGTCGCCGTACTGGCCGTCGCCCTCGATCCAGTACTCGGCGCGCAGGCCCCACTGGGGCAGCTCCCGGGTGGCCGGGGGCGCCTCGTCGTCGACGCAGAGGCGGAGCTTGTTGCGCCAGCCCCTGATCGCGGCCAGGGAGTGGAACTGGTGCTGGCGCACGAAGTGGGCGGCGAAGCGGTTGGAGTAGGTGCCCGTCGCGCGCTCGGCGTCGGTGAGCAGGTACACCTCGCGGTGGGCCTGCTTGAACGGCTGGGTGATCTCGTGCCGCTCCAGCCAGTCCCGCCAGGCGACGACCTCGGCGGGCTCCCGGCCGACCGGGTGCCACAGGGCGACCTCCGCGCCGCCCGTGACCGGATCGTCGGTGAGGGTGCGCAGCTCGCCGTCCGCGAAGCCGACCGGGGTGCCGTCGACGGTCCACAGCAGCCGGCGGGCCAGGGTGCCGACGAGCGGGTGGTCGAGGTAGCGCTCGCGCCAGGTGCCGTACGCCCAGGTGCGCCGGGCGAGGAGCTGCCGGTCCAGGCGCTCGGCCTGCGCGGACAGCATCTTGTCGATGTCCTTGACGGCCGCCTTGAGTTCCTTCAGCTCCTCGGCGTGGTCGCGCCGGACGGCGGCGGGCACGCTCTTGACGGCCTTGCCGGTGGCGTTGCGCCAGCCCAGTACGGCGCGGGTGCCCTGGACCTCGACGAGGGCGGTGGTCTCGCCGAGGACGCGCCGGGTGTGCCCGACCTCGTCGAGCCCGTAGGCCGGGACGGCGAGTTCCTCGATCTCCTCGCGGCTGAGCCCGAGGGCGGTGGCCCGCGCCTCCAGGGCGCCGTCGACGAGCTTCGCCGTGGCCTTGTACGTCACCCGGGTGGCCAGCCGGGCCAGTTCGGCGAGGGCGGGCTCGCTGTCGACGCGGGACAGCGCGATCACCCCGGCGTTGGCGACCTTCGGGTTGCGCGGGCCGACTCCGGCGACCTTCTTCAGGGAGGTCTCGACGAGCGCGCCGAGGGCCCGGGCGGTGTCCGGATGGGGCGGCAGGAGGGAGACCAGCCAGGCGAGGCCGCGCAGGGCGTCGGCGTTGTACGGGTCGTAGGCGTCGTTCAGGTTCGCGCCGTAGGTCGGGGCGTCCAGCGGGAAGGTCCGGGGGCGGCCGACGAGCGCGACCCAGGACAGCGCGGCGACGCGGACGCGTTCGGCGCCGAGGGCCTCGATCAGGTCCCGCGCCTGCTTGTCCCACTTGGCGGAGGGCTTGGAGGCGGTGGCGGTCGGGAGATGGGCCAGCAGTGCCTGCCAGTCGGGGCCCGGGGCATCCTTCATGGCCTGCTCGGCCCATGCCTCGCCGACGTTGAGGACGGGGGGCTCCGGGAGTCTCTTCACCAGGTTCCCCAGGCCCGTGACGCGATAGGCGTCCATGGCGGTGCGGCGGACCACCGCGACGACGGCCGGGGACGGCCGGCGTCCGGCCGCCAGCTCGGCCTCCACCAGCTCGTCCAGCCGCGTCTCGTACCAGAAGGTGTGCTTCCTGCCGAGTTCTTCGAGCTGCCTCAGCCGCTCGGCGGCGAGCCGGTCGCCGGGCAGGTCCCGGGACACGACGGCGAGCAGGGTCAGCGCGTTGCCCCGGGCGACCGATCCCTCGCCGACCGAGTGGTGGCGCTCCACCAGCGCGTCGGCCAGCCGGGTCCGCTGCTCGGCGGAGAGCGCGCGCAGCAGGTCGAGGATCTCGGTCCAGCCGCCGCCCCAGTAACCGTCGTTGGCCACGGCGGCCTTGAGGGCGTCGTCGGCGAGCCTGCCCATGTTGTCCTCGTCCGCCTGCCGGCGGATCCGCTGCACCCAGTTCCCGGTGCCTCTCATCGTCATCCCCCCACCAGTGCGACGAGCTTGAGGAAGGTGACCTCGGTGCCCAGGACCAGGTCGATCTCCTCGTCGAGGTCCGTCACCTGACGGTCCCCCACGAGCACCAGGAAGCCGTTGCCCGCGAAGGCCTTGAGCGCCAGCGCGGTCTGCGCCTCCGGGTCTATCCGGCGGGGGGTGCGCAGCGCGTACCCGTTCAGCACCCGCTCGGTGTCCTCGGGCTGCACGAGCCCCTGGAACACCCCCGGCATCCGCGCGTTGTACTCGGCGACCTCCTGGAAGACCCGCCGCCGGATCAGCTCGCGCAACGCGAGCCGCTCCTCGGCGATCTCGATCCCCCAGCCCGCGCCGCGGTCACCACTGGTCGTCTCGTCGACGAACGTCACCATTCCCATGCCGAGGACAGTACGAGCCGCCACTGACAACCGGCCGCCGGGTCCCTCACCCGCGCTTCACCTCAACGGGTGATCACATGTTCGGCCCGCGGTCAGCCCTGCCCTGCCGTCGCCGGGCCACCCCTAACCTGACGAGATGTCAGACGACGTGTCATACGAACTCCTCGGACTCGACAACGTGCTGCTGCCCGTCGGGGATCTCGGCGAGGCCGTGCGCTTCTACGAACGCGCCGGGCTCCCGGCGGCGTTCCGGCTCGACGACGCCGGGATCGCGCTGCTGAAGGTGGGCAAGGAGACCCCGGGCGTACTGCTGCGGCTGGACGAGGCACTGGACCACCGGCCGCCGCCGTGGGCGTCGCCCCGGCTGTGGCTGGAGGTGCCGGACGCCCGGTCGGCCGCCCGCGCGCTGGCCGCCGCCGGCATCACCACTCTGGAGGAGCCCTTCTCCACCGCCACCGGCTGGACCGTCGAGTTCGCGGACCCCTGGGGCAACGTCATCGGCCTGACGGACTACGCCAAACGCCCCGAACTGGCCCGCAGGGCGCCGCGATAGGCCTTCGACCGACCCGCCCGGAGCCTCACTTGAACATGTTCAAAAAGAGGTCTACATTCAATCTCGACAGCGTTTTGAACGCGTTCAAGAAGGCGCGTTCGAGTAAGCGTGTTCGAGAAGGGGCGGGGACGGACATGGATCTCACAGTCGTGGCGTACGTCATCTACCTGGTGGTCAGCATCGGGCTGACGATCTGGGTGGCGCGCACGCTCAGCCGCAACGGGCGGGTCTTCCTGGCGGACGTGCTGCACGGGAACGAGAAGCTCGCGGACGCCGTCAACCACCTGCTGGTGGTCGGCTTCTACCTGGTCAACCTCGGCTTCGTCGCGCTGTACCTGAGCGGCGACGACACCATCGGCGACACCCGCGGGGTCTTCGAGGCCCTGTCGACCAAGCTGGGTGTGGTGCTGCTGGTGCTCGGCGTGATGCACCTGGGCAACGTGTACGTGCTCAGCCGGATCCGGCGCCGCGGGGTGCTGGAGCGGGAGCAGGTACCGCCGGTCGCCCCGCAGGGCTGGGTCGCCCCCACCACCGGGGCGTGAGCGGCGTGACGGCCACCGTCGCGGACCGGGACGCACCGCGCGTCCCGGTCCGCCGGCTCACCGTGCTGTACGACGCGCAGTGCTCGCTGTGCACCTTCGTGCGCGACTGGCTCGTGCGCCAGCGCCAGCTGGTGCCGCTGGAGTTCGTCCCGGCCGCCTCGGCCGAGGCCCGGCATCGCTTTCCCGGCCTCGACCACGACGCCACGCTGGACGACGTGACGGTCGTCGGAGACGGCGGCCAGGTCTACCGAGGCGCGGCCGCCTGGGTCGTGACCCTGTGGGCGCTGCGCGAACACCGACCGCTCGCCCACCGGCTGAGCACGCCCGCCGGGGCGAAGCTGGCCAAGGGCGCCGTCCTCGCCGCCGCCAGGTGGCGCGGCAGCCAGTGGGGCGGCCGGGCCTACCCGCGCACCGACGGCTGGTCCTACGACCCCGCCCACGGGTGGGCGTACGACGGTCCCGGCTCCCCGGGCTGCGACGACGGCACCTGTCGCACTCGTTAGGCTCTCCTACCGTGCCTGCGAACAACGAGAACCCCGGCGACGGCGACACGCCCAGCAAGTCCGAGCAGACCCGCGCGCTGATCCTGGAGACGGCGATGCGGCTGTTCCAGGAGCGTGGGTACGACAAGACGACCATGCGGGCCATCGCCCAGGAGGCCGGGGTCTCCGTCGGCAACGCGTACTACTACTTCTCCGGCAAGGAGCACCTGATCCAGGGCTTCTACGACCGCCTCGCCGCCGAGCACCGGGAGGCGGTCCGGGAGATCCTGGACCGGGAGACGAGTCTGGAGGCGCGGCTCGCCGGGGTGCTGCGGACCTGGCTGGACGTCGCCACGCCGTACCACGAGTTCGCGGTGCAGTTCTTCAAGAACGCCGCCGACCCCGACAGCCCGCTCAGCCCCTTCTCCCCGGAGTCGGAGCACGCGCGCGTGGAGGCCATCGGCGTCCACCGGGAGGTGCTCGCGGGGGCGCGGACCAAGGTGGCCCCCGAACTGCGGGACGTGCTGCCGGAGCTGATGTGGCTCTCCCAGATGGGACTCGTCCTGTACTGGATCTTCGATCGGACGGAGGGGCGCGAGCGCAGCTACCGGCTCGCCGAGCGCGGCGCCCGCCTCACCGGACGCGGCGTCGCGCTGGCCCGCTTCCGGGTGCTGCGGCCGCTGGTGCTGGAGGTCCACGAGCTGTTCACGGACTTCCTGCCGGGAATGACGAAGGCGCTCCCCGATCCAGCGGCGCGCAAGCCCGCCCCCTGACGCCCGCGGGCCGGAGGGCGCCGGACGTCAGTTCACCGTGTCCATCTCGCCCTCGGTGAGCTCCACGTCGTGCACCAGCGGCCCGTCCGCGACCGCCACCCGCCGGGCCCGCGAGCCGTACGCGGAGGCCGCCGTCGCCAGCAGATAGCTGCCCGGGGACGGGACGGAGAGGATGTACGAGCCGTCGGCCAGCGAGGACACCCGGTCCAGGGTCCGGCCGCCCTGGGACAGCAGGGTCACCTCCGCGCCCTCGACCGGGTCGCCGTCGACGGTGCGGACGAAGCCGTGGACCACCGTGGCGGGGCCCTCTCCCCCGGCGTCCGGCCGGGCCGGTCCGGCCGGGGCCGCCGGCTCCTCCGCCGGCTCCACCGCGAGATGCGGCAGCCGCTTGTCCAGCCAGGCCGGCAGCCACCAGTTGGAGCCGCCCAGCAGGTGCATCACGGCCGGCACCAGCGCCGTACGCAGGACGAACGCGTCCAGCGCCACCGCGGCCGCCAGGCCGACGCCCGCCACCGCCGCGCCCGCGTCGCCGCTCAGGACGAACGCCAGGAACACGCAGACCATGATCAGGGCCGCGCTGTTGATGACCCGGCTGGTCTCCGCCAGGCCCACCCGGACCGCGCGGGCGTTGTCGCGGGTGTGCACCCACTCCTCGTGCATCCGGCTGACCAGGAACACCTGGTAGTCCATGGACAGGCCGAAGAGCAGGGAGAGCATGATGACCGGCAGGAAGGCGTTGATCGGCCCCTCCTTGCCGAGGCCGAGCAGGTCCAGGCCCCAGCCCCACTGGAAGATCGCGACCAGCACGCCGAAGGAGGCCGCCGCGGCGATCAGGTTCATCACCGCGGCCGTCAGCGGCACCATCAGGGAGCGGAAGGCGACCAGGAGCAGCAGGAAGCTCAGGCCGATGATGGTGACGACGAAGAGCGGCAGCCGGTCACCGGTGACGGACGCGAAGTCCTTGGAGACCGCGGTGACCCCGCCGACGTGCGCGCTCGCCCCCGAGCGCGGAATGACGTCGTCGCGCAGGGTGTCGATGAGGTCGTCGGTCTCCTTGGACTGGGGTGAGGTGGTGGGCACGACCTGGATGACGGTGACGCCCTGCGCGGGCGGCAGCGCGGCCACCCGGGCCACCCCGTCGGTCGCCCGGATCCCCTTGACGAGCGCGGTCGTGTCGCCGTCGGACGTGACCACCTGGAGCGGGCCGTTGAAGCCGGGCCCGAAGCCCTCGGCGAGCAGGTCGTAGGCCTGCCTGGTGGTCGTCGTGGTGTCGTCGTTGCCCTGGTCGGTGGCGCCCAGCCGCAACGACAGCACGGGTACGGCGAGTACGGCCATCACGGCCACGGCGACCACCGCGACCAGGCGCGGACGCCGCTGCACACCCGCCGACCAGCGGGCCGCGATCCCGCTCGCCCGCTCCGGCTCGGGGCCCTCGGCGGCCAGCCTGCGCCGCTGCCTGCGGCTGAGGACGCGCGGGCCGAGCAGACCGAGCAGGGCGGGCAGCAGGGTGGTGGCCGCGAACACGCTCAGCACCACGGTGAGGGAGGTGCCGATGACCACGCCGTCCAGGAAGCGCAGGTTCGTCACCAGCATCCCGGCCAGCGCGATGCACACCGTGCCGCCCGCGAACAGCACCGCCCGGCCCGAGGTGTTCAGGGCCGTGACCGCCGCCTCCTCCGGGTCGGCGCCCCGCAGCAGGCCGCGCCGGTGCCGGGTGACGATGAACAGGGCGTAGTCGATGCCGACGCCGAGGCCGATCAGCGAGGAGAGCAGCGGAGCCAGGTCGGGGATGGCGGTGACGTGGCTGAGCAGCTGGGTCGTGAACAGGCCCGTGCCGACGCCGAAGATCGCCACGCCGATCGGCAGGGACATCGCGGCGAGCGAGCCGAAGGCGAGGAACAGCACGACCGCAGCGGCCGCGAGGCCGACCATCTCGGCCAGGCCCGTGGGCGGTTCCTGCGCGCGCTGGATGGCCTGGCCGCCGAGCTCGACCTGGAGTCCCCCGGCGTGGGTCCCGACGCTCCGCGCGGTGTCGACGACGTCCTGGACGAGCTCCTTCGGGACGGCGTTGGCCCGCTCGGTGAAGGTGATCTGGGCGTAGGCGATACGTCCGTCGCCGCTGATCTGCGCCGCGCCGCGCGGGGTGTAGGGGTCGACGACCTCCCCGACGCCGTCCATCTTCGCGATCTTCGCCAGCGCGGGCTCGATCCGCTCCCGTACGTCCTGGTCCCGGACCGTGCCTCGGTGGCTGTCGTCGACCTTCCACACCACCGTGTCGGTGTCGCCCGCGCGCTCGGGGAAGGCCTTCTCCATCAGGTCGTAGGCCTTCGTGGAATCCGTGTTCGGCAGGGCGAAGACGTTCGCGTAGTCCGTGCCCGCCGTCGAGGCCGAGAAGCCCAGACCGAACAGCGCCCCCACCCACAGCAACAGGACCACGAGCCGGTGCCGATAGCACCACCGTGCCAATGCCGCCACGTTCACATCTCCTTGTTCGATGACCGGCCGGTCGACCGGTCCCCCCGGGCCAGGGCAACAGCATCGGCGGCGGCGGGCGCGCGGGGACACGGCCCACGCACGACTCTCAAGGAACTCCAAAGCGGCAACCGGCCCGGCGCCGGGCGTCCGCACGGATACTGGGGGCATGTCGACCGCTCCCGGCACCGTGCTGGTCGTGGAGGACGAGCCGAGCATCGCGGACGTCCTCACCATCGCGCTGCGCTACCACCGCTTCGAGGTGATGACCGCGGGCACGGTCCGCGAGGCGCTCGCCCTCGCCGAGCGCACCCGGCCCGACGTCGCGCTGCTCGACGTCATGCTGCCGGACGGCGACGGCCGCGCCCTGGGCCGTGAACTGCGCGCCCTGCAACCTCGGTTGGCGCTGGTGTTCCTGACCGCGCGGGACTCCCCGGCCGAGATCGTCGGCGCGCTCGGCTTCGGCGACGACTACATCACCAAGCCGTTCAACATCGACGAGGTGATCGCCCGGATCACCGCGGTGCTGCGCCGCACCCGGCCCGCCGACGTCCTGCCGCAGCGGCCCCCGCTGCGCCACGGCGACCTGGAACTGGACGAGACGACGTACTCGGTGCACCGCGCCGGCCGCACGGTCGAGCTCACCCCCACCGAGTACGCGCTGCTGCGCTTCCTGGTCCGCAACGGCGGACGGATCGTGCCCAAGGAGCAACTCCTGCGGCACGTCTGGCAGTACGAGCACACCCCGCCGGAATCGACGGTCGTCGAGACCTACATCAGCTATCTGCGCCGCAAGCTGCACATCCCGGGAGAAGCGCCGGTGATCACCACTCGGCGGGGTGTCGGATACGGGCTGGCATGAGAGTCCCGGCACTCCCGCCGCGCCCCGCGCCCCCGCGGCTCCGGCGCGCCCTGGGCACCCACTCGCTGCGCGTCAAGCTGACCCTGGCCAACGTGGCGCTGCTCGCCCTGGGCATCATCGCCGCCACCGCCGTCAGCATCATGGGCATGCAGCACTACCTGCTCGGCCAGATCGACTCCCAGCTGACCAAGACCCGTGACTCGCTGTCCGGTTCGCATCTGACGCTGCGGCAGATCGACTCGTTCGCCGCGCTGGGCCTCATCCGCGAGCACATCACCACCGAGCGGACCGAGGACCGTCCGGCACCCGACACCGTCTTCGTCGCCGTGGACGGCGAGACGGGCACGGCCGTCTCGATCCTCGGGGTCGCCCCGACCGACACCCAGCGCGGACTGGCCCGCGCGGTCGGCGACCCGCGCGGACTCGTCGCCGACGCCGAACCCCGGGACGTGACGGTGGACGGCACCCCGTACCGGGCCACCGCGATCCGGCTGTCCGACGGCACGGACATCCTGCTGGCCATCTCGACGGACGTCCTGCACAAGGGCATCGCCAAGGCGCTCAAGCTGGACCTCGCCGTCGGCACGCTGCTGCTGGCGCTGCTCGCCTGCCTCACCCTGTTCAGCGTGCGCCGCCGGATGCTGCCGCTGGAGGACATGGTGGAGACCTCGTCGGCGATAGCCGAGGGGGACCTGACCCGGCGGATACCGTCCCGGCACCATCCGACGCACGAGGTCGAACAGCTGCGGCTGGCCCTCAACGCCATGCTCCACCAGGTGGAGTCGGCCTATCGCACGCGCGAACGCACGGCGGCCCAGCTGCGCCGTTTCGTCGCCGACGCCTCGCACGAGCTGCGCACCCCGCTGTCCGCGATCCGCGGCTACCTCCAGCTGTACGACCGGGGGATGCTGCGCGAGCCCGCCGAACGCAAGCGGGCCTGGGACCGGATGATGGCGGAGGCCGACCGCATGGGGCATCTGGTGGACGAGCTGCTGCTGCTCGCCCGGCTCGACCAGCAGCCCGAACTGCGGCTGCGCAACGTGGACGTCAGCGCGCTGGTGCGGGACGCGGCCGAGGACCTGCGGGCGCAGCAGCCCGGACGGCCCGTCTCGGTCGGCGCCGACGGCGCGCTGCTGGTGCGCGCCGACGAATCGGGGCTGCGCCAGGTGCTCGGCAACCTGGTGGCCAACGTCCGTACCCACACACCACCGGACGTGCCGGTGCGGCTCGGGGTGGAACGCTCGGACGGTGTCGTACGGCTGTGCGTGGCGGACGAGGGTCCCGGGCTGGCGACGGAGGACGCCTCGCGCGTGTTCGACCGGTTCTTCCGGGCCGGCGGCGGTGCGGGCAGCGGTCTGGGCCTGGCGATCGTGCAGGGCGTCGTACGGGCGCACGGAGGCGATGTCGCGGTGCGCACGGCGCCCGGCGCGGGCCTCGCGGTGACGGTGACGCTGCCCGCGGCCCGTGGCACGGCCGTGCGG
>NZ_VJZD01000177.1 GCF_009377175.1 Streptomyces adustus | reverse complement strand
CCCTTCCCCCGGTCCCTCCTCCCCGCGTTCCGCCGCGGGCCCGGCGCAGGCCGCCCTCGGGGTCGTCGCCTTCTCCCTCACCTTCCCGGCCACCGTCTGGGGCCTGGAGGGCTTCGGGCCCTGGGCCCTGGTCTCCGCGCGCAGCGTGCTCGCGGCGCTGATCGCGGGCGGCGCGCTGCTCGCGCTGCGCGTGCCGCTGCCCGCCCGCCGGCACTGGGCGGGGCTCGTGGTCGTCGCCGCCGGGGTCGTCCTCGGCTTCCCGCTGCTCACCACGCTCGCCCTGCGCACCTCGACCACCGCGCACGCCGCCGTCGTGGTCGGCCTGCTCCCGCTGACGACAGCCCTGCTGTCCGCCCTGCGCGTCGGCGCCCGGCCCTCGCGCACCTTCTGGGCGGCGGCGCTGGCGGGCGCCGCCGCCGTGGTCGCCTTCACCGTGCAGCAGAGCGGAGGCGCCCTGACCGTCGCCGACCTCTATCTCTTCGGGGCGCTGCTGGTGTGCGCGGCCGGGTACACCGAGGGCGGCCGGCTGGCCCGTGAACTGCCGGGCTGGCAGGTCATCGGCTGGGCGCTGGTGCTGTGCCTGCCGCTGACCGTGCCGGTGGCCGCCGTGGCCCTGGTCCACCAGCCGCCGCACCTCGGCGTGCACAGCGTGGCCGGACTGCTGTGGGTCGCGGCGGGCTCGCAGTTCCTGGGGCTGGTCGTCTGGTACCGCGGGATGGCCGCCATCGGCATCCCGAAGGCCAGCCAGTTGCAGTTGGCGCAGCCGCTGCTCACACTGGTGTGGTCGGTGCTGCTGCTCGGCGAGCACATCACTCCGGCCGCCCCGCTGACGGCCGCCGCCGTGCTCGTCTGCATCGCCGTCACCCAGCGGGCGCGCGGCTGAGCGCGCACTGGTGAGGAGGCCCATAGATGCGCGCAACCAAAGGCGACCGGCTTGTCCAGCACGGCAGGGTGGTCGGCCAACACGACCAGGTATCGGAAGTCGTCGAGGTGATGGGCACGGAGGGCAACCCGCCCTACCGCGTCCGCTTCCCCGACGGACACGAAGCAGTGATGTCCCCGGGCCCCGACTGCGAGGTCCGGCACCCCGACAAGGAGCGGTGAGTCAGCGCGGGGGCCTTGCCGGCTGCCGGTAGTGGTCGGCGACCACCCGCGCCATCGCACCGATCGGGTCCGCCGCCACCTCCCGGGCGGCGAAGAAGACATGGCCGCGCACCTGCGGGAGCTCCGTGGCGAGCGCCAGGTGGCGGGAGAGTTCGGCCGGGTCCTGCCAGGCCGCCGGCTGCGCCGGGTCACCGGCCTTGTACAGCGCCTCGCCGGCGTACAGGTCCGTCCCCGTGCCCCGGGCGACCTCCGCCCACCAGGGCAGCAGCTTCGCGTAGTCGGCGGCGGGCAGGCCGATGTTCCAGTAGAGCTGCGGGACCAGGTAGTCGATCCAGTGCTCGCGCACCCATCTGCGGGTGTCCGCGTGCAGGTCGTCGTACGTCTGCACACCCGCCCTGGTGTCGGAGCCCAGCGGGTCGGTGGCGGCGTTGCGCCACACCCCGAAGGGGCTGATGCCGAACCGGGTGCCGGGCCGGGTCCGCCGGATCCCGTCCGCGGTGCCTCGCACCAGCCGGTCGACGTTGTCGCGGCGCCAGGCGGCCCGGTTGGGGAAGCCGCCGCCGTGGGCGTCGTAGGCGGCGTCGTCGTCGAAGGACTGGCCCGCCATGGGGCGGGGGTAGAAGTAGTCGTCGAAGTGCACCCCGTCGACCGGGTAGCGGGCGACCGCGTCGAGCATCGCGTCCTGGACGAAGGCGCGCACCTGGGGCAGACCCGGGTTGTAGTAGAGCATCCCGCCGTACGCCACCACCCAGTCCGGGTGTCGCCGGGCCGGATGGGAGGCGACGAGCTTCGCCGGGTCGGTGTCGAAGGCGATGCGGTACGGGTTGAACCAGGCGTGCAGCGCCAGCCCCCGGGCGTGCGCCTCCGCGACGGCCGTGCCCAGCGGGTCCCAGCCGGGATCGCGGCCCTGGGTGCCGGTCAGACACCGCGACCAGGGCTCGTACGGGGAGGGCCACAGCGCGTCCGCCGTCGGCCGCACCTGGAAGATCACCGTGTTCAGGCGGTTGCGCACCGCCGTGTCCAGGTGGGCGATCAGTTCCGCGCGCTGCGCGGCCGCCGTCAGCCCGGGGCGGGAGGGCCAGTCGCGGTTGCCCACCGTCGCCAGCCACACGCCCCGCATGGCCCCGGCCGGGCCGCCCGCCGCGCCGGGTGCGGGCCGTCGGCCCGCATCCCCCGGACCGGCCGCCCGCTCGGGTTCTCGGGCCCCGGCCGGCTCCGTCCTGCTCGCGCCCGTCCCCGTGACGGCCGTCAGCGCCGTCAGGGCCGCCAGCGCGAACGTCCGCCGGGTCGGTCGCGGCACGTCGAACACCCCCTGCGCGATGGAACCGCGCGGTCACGGAACGTCTTGGCGGCAAGGATGCCGCACCCGGACGATCGATCATCGATACTTGGCGGTAACGTGCACGAACGGAGCAGGCACCGAACCCGGCAGACCTGCCGCCTTCGTGGATCAGCGCAGCGAAAGGGACGATGTGACCGACATCGAACGCGTCGGAGTGGTGGGCTGCGGCCAGATGGGAGCGGGCATCGCCGAGGTCTGCGCCCGCGCAGGTCTGGACGTCAAGGTCGCCGAGACCACCGGCGAAGCCCTGGAGTACGGCCGTACCCGGCTGTTCTCCTCCCTGACCAAGGCCGCCGAGCGCGGCAAGATCACCGAGGAGGAGCTGGCGGCGACCCAGGCCCGCCTGAGCTTCACCACCGACCTCGGCGAGTTCGCGGACCGCGATCTGGTGATCGAGGCCGTCGTCGAGAACGAGCAGGTCAAGACCGAGATCTTCCAGGTCCTGGACCAGGTCATGACCCGGCCGGACGCCATCCTGGCGTCCAACACCTCCTCCATCCCGCTGGTGAAGCTGGCCGTCGCCACCTCGCGGCCGGATCAGGTCATCGGCATCCACTTCTTCAACCCGGCCCCGGTGCAGCAGCTCGTCGAGCTGATCCCGGCGCTGACCACCTCCGAGGGCACGCTGAGCCGCGCGCAGCTGTTCGCCGAGAAGGTGCTCGGCAAGCACGCGATCCGCGCCCAGGACCGCTCCGGCTTCGTGGTCAACGCGCTGCTGGTGCCGTATCTGCTCTCCGCCATCCGGATGTTCGAGTCCGGTATCGCGGGCCGCGAGGACATCGACAACGGCATGGAGATGGGCTGCGCCCACCCGATGGGCCCGCTGCGGCTGTCCGACCTGATCGGCCTGGACACCATCGTGTCGATCGCGAACAGCATGTATGCCGAGTACAAGGAGCCGCTGTACGCCGCTCCCCCGCTGCTCCAGCGCATGGTCGACGCCGGCCGGCTGGGCCGCAAGACGGGCTCGGGCTTCTACACCTACGGCTGATGCGGCAGTCGGCCTCGCCGCCGACTACACCGAGCTACGCCACGCGGGCCCGGCACCTGGAAAGGTGCCGGGCCCGCGGCATTCACACACCGTGTGCGCGGCGGGCCCGCATATGCCACGCGCACACTCTCCCCACGCGTCGACCAGGCGAGTTGACTCTTCATGCACATGCAAGGGATGTGAGACGACTACGGAAAGGAGCGGACACATGACCGCCGATCCCGAGCATCCCGTCGCCAATGGAGAACTCGCAGAGTTACGACGCCGCCTCGATGTGGCGTACGCCCGCGTCGAGGGCGGGCTGGCCCTGCTCACCCACCGCACCGAAGAGACCGCCAAGGAACTCGACGAACTGAGCACCCGGCTCGGCTCGCTGGAGCACGCACGCTGGCCGCTGACCTCGATCGCGGCCGTCACGGCGGTCGGCGCACTGGCCGTGGCGGTCTGGCAGGCCCTCGGCCACTAGGGCCCGTCCGGGACGCCCCGGGGGATTCAGGGCACGGCGTCCTGCCCGAGCCTGAGATGGTGCAGCAGCAGTAACGCGGCCGCCATGTTGGCGGCCGGGACCTCACCGCGGGCGACCATGTCGGGGACGAGCTTGAGGGGTACCCATTCCCGGCGGTCCGACTCGAAGTCGTCCACGGGATGCCCGATGAACTCCCCTTCGTCGGCCCAGTAGATGTGGTGCCTGGCGTCGGTGAGCCCGTTGGACGGCTCCACGCTCATGAGGTGGTGCAGAGGCCCCGGCCGCCAGCCGGTCTCCTCCTCCAGTTCCCTGGCGGCCGCTTCGGCGATGCCCTCGCCGTCCTCGACGACACCCGCCGCGAGTTCCCACCCCCAACTGTCGGTGATGAAACGGTGGCGCCACAGGAGAAGTACCTCGTTGGCCTCGTTCACCACCGTGGCCACGGCGACGGGCCGCAGCCGTATGAGGAAGTGGTCGAGATGCCGGCCGTCCGGGAGCGCGACATCGGCGAGATTGACCCTGAACCAGCGGTTTTCATACACAGTTTGTTCGTTCTGTTTCGTCCACTGCACGGTTCTGCCACCTTCCGCTGAGTAAGTGGCAATATCGCAGCAGGAGCAGTCTGAGAGCAGGCGCACAACGAGCGCCTCCCTGCGCCCCCATGGACGCGGGCGCGGGCCCATGCCGGGCCGTACCTGCGGAAATATCGGGGTCTACAGCGGTACGCGCAGTGCCCCGTCGATGAGCTCGGCGGCCTCGGCGGTACCGGTCACACCGCTGCGCACCAGGTTTTCGCGCACCGCGCGCAGCCTGTCGCGCAGGCGCTGGGACTCCATTCCCCGGGCCTGCTCGGCCATCCGCACCGCGGTGGCCACCGCCTCGTCGGCGTTGCCCCGGCGCAGTTCGATCGTGCTGAGCATCGCGAGCCGGTGCACCCGGCCCCGGTCGTGCGCGGGGTTGTCCACGGCGGCCGCCGCGTGCTCCCGGGCGGCGGCCAGTTCACCGAGGCTGAGCAGCGCCTCCGCCACCTGGACGTTGACCAGGCCCGGCTGGACGTAGCCGGTCTCGTCGGGCTCGTGTCCGCGCCGGATGCGCTCGGCGGCCGCCTCGGCCCGCCGGATGCAGGACAGGGCGCCCGTACCGTCGCCCAGGTGGGCGTACGCCTTGGCCTGCATCGCGTACAGGTCCGAGGCGAGCGCGGGGGTGATGTGCCGTCCGGCGGTGCGCAGCGCGGCCTCGGCGAAGGCGACGGCCTGGCGGTACTCCCGCATGAACAGCGACTGGTTGACCAGCAGCGCGATGACATAGGCGCCAAGTCCGCGGTCCCCGCTGGCCTTTGCCAGCCGCAGGGCCTGGTGGAAGTAGCGCTGGGCCAGGCCGTGCGCGTCGGAGTCGTACGTGCAGATACCGGCGACCGCCACCAACCCACCGGTGGACCTGTGGAGTTGGCGACCGGTGGCGTCGGTGTAGCTGCCGCGCAGCAGCGGGGCCGCCTCGGCGTTGAGGAAGCCGACGATCCGGCTGCGGGTCGCGACGCCGCCGGCCTTGCGGTACATCTGCTCGTAGTGGGTGCGGGCGGCGCGCAGCATCTCGATGTCGGCCGAGGTGACCCGGTGCCGGCCGCCGCGCGAGACGTCGACGTCCTCGGGCGGGTTCTCCCACTCCCACACGGGCATCACGGCGGGCGTACCGGTGACGGCGGGGGCGCCCAGGACGTGAGGGCGCTGCTGTTCGTCGGAGCGCCACAGCGCGGTGGCCCGCTCCACGAAGCCGGAGAGGGTGCCGTGCGGGGCCGACGGCTCGCCCGGGACGCCGAGGCCGATGTCGTCGAGGGTGACCGGCCGGTGCAGCCGTCCGGCCAGCACCTCGCAGATCAGGTCGGGCACCTGGCCACGCGGCCGCTGCCCCTTCAACCAACGGGCCACGGCGGTGTGTTCGTACCTCAGCGCCAGTCCACGGCCCCGCCCCGCCTGGTTGACATGCGCGGCCAGCCCGGCATGCGAGATCCCCGCCTCGTCCAGGATCGCGTCGAGCAGAGTGTTGGGCTGCATGGGTGTCCCCCGGTGGATCCGTGCCGACAGAGTAGTGGGTACCGCTTCACACGGGGTGTGAACGGAGTGCGCGAAACCGTGTGGTGCGTGCGCTGTTGTGGAGGGTTCCGGCCCGGTTGACTGAGATGCCTCGCAAGAGGCCGGCCGGGCCGCCGGCTCCCCCTCGAAAAGTACGGTGGCCCGCTTCCGCGCCGTCCGCCCGGCTGCCTGCCCGACACTCCGTGGCGGGGCGGACGGCGGCGGAACGGCGCCCATGGGCTAGAGGCGGTTCGTCGGTTGGGGGTCGGTGGGCGCAGGCCCGGCCCGCGAGCCGTACGTGTCGCCGCCGCGCTGCCGGGCACAAGTGGGGCCGTGCAGACGTTCGTTGCGCAGCACGAGCAGGGCCACGTCGTCGGCCGGTCTGTGGCCGCTGTGCCGGCGCAGCGCGGTGAAGACGGAGCGCAGCACCGACTGCGGGGTGGCCGGGTGGTCGCGGACCGCCTCGGCGATCGCGGCGGGCAGGCAGAAGAACCGGCCGCGGTCGTCGCGGGCGTCCTGCGCCCCGTCCGTGTGCAGCACCAGCGACTCGCCCGGCAGCAACTCTCCAAGGCACTGCGCGGGAAGGCCGTCCGGCAGGGGGAACGGTCCGAGCGGCGGCAGGGGATCCGTGCGGGCCAGGGGTTCGACCCGGCCGCCCCTGACCAGATACGGCCACGGGTGGCCGCAGTTCAGGGCCCGCACCTCGCCGTCGCGGCCGATCTCCAGCAGCAGTACGGTGACGAACTCCTCGGCGACGGGGGTGTCCGGCGGTGCTCCGGCCGAGGGGTGCTCGGCGCGGGCCTGCGTGCGCAGGTGCCGGGCGAGCGCGCGGTCCAGGCGGCGCAGCACGCCGCCGAGTTCGGGCTCGTCGTGGACGGCCTCGCGGAAGCTGCCGAGGACGGCGGCGACGGTGCCGAGCGCCCCGATCCCGTGCCCACGGACGTCGCCCATCACCACGCGGACCCCGTGCTCGGTGGCGAGCGCCTCGTAGAGGTCTCCGCCGACCGAGGCGCCGCGGTCCGCGGAGAGCTGGGCGGCGGCGACACCGAGGCCGTCGAGCCGCGGCGGCAGTGGCCGCAGCAGCACGCTCTGCGCGGCGCCGGCGACCCGGCGGGCCTGCCTGAGCTCGCGCAGCAGGGTCCCGCGGACGTGGAGGACCAGCCCCGCGCCGACCGTGAGGAAGACCGCGCTGCTGACGACGCGTGCGCCCAGCCCGTTCTGCTGGGCGAGCGGACAGGCCAGCTTGTATGTGATCGCCACGGCGCCCCACATCGTGGGCAACCCCAGTGAGAGGGTCCTACGCAGCGGCAGCCTGATGCGGAACATGTCGATGGCCCCCCATCCAGGCCCTGACAGCGCAGACCGAACCGGCCCCGAAAGGCCGGTTTGATTCTGTCGACCGCACCCCCGCCCGACCCAGAACCCCGACAGATCTCACCCGATCGAGTGAGACACACAAAAAGCGCCCCAAAGGGACGCAAGGAACTGCCCGACCAACCACCGACAACCCGCAGCCGACAACCAACCAGCAGCCCAAAAGGGGCGCGGGGAACTGCGCGACCAGCCACCGACAACCCACAGCCGACAACCAACCCGCAGCCCAAAAAGGGGCGCGGGGAACTGCGCGACCGGCCACCGACAACCCGCAGTCGGCAGACAACGCACAGCTCCCCGCCGGAGCGCCTAGCTCCGCAGCGCCGCCCCCGTACGCTCAGCGGCCAGCGCCACCGCAGCGTCCCGAGCAGCCGACGCCTCGTCGACCGTCAGCGTCCGGTCGCCGGCGCGGAAGCGCAGCGCGTACGCGAGGGACTTGTGGCCCGCGCCGAGCTGCTCGTCGTTCTCGTAGACGTCGAACAGCCGGATGGCTTCCAGCAGTTCACCCGCGCCGTCACGCAGCGCGGCCTCGACGTCCGCGTGCGGGACCGACTTGTCGACGACCAGGGCGACATCCTGGGTGGCGACCGGGAAGGTGGAGATGCTGGGCGCCTGCGGGGTGTCGTCGCCGACCTCCTCCAGCGCGTCCAGGTTCAGCTCGGCCGCGCTGGTGCGGGCCGGCAGGCCGAAGGCCTTGACGACGCGCGGGTGCAGCTCGCCGGCGTGGCCGACGATCCGCTCCGTGCCGTCGGCGGTGACGACGGCCAGCTCGGCGCAGCGGCCCGGGTGCCACGGTCCGTACTTGCCGCCCCGCACGATCAGCTCGGCGCCGGCCTCACGGGCGACGGTCCGGGCGGCCTCGACCGCGTCGGCCCAGTCGGCCGGGCGGCCCTTGCCCCACCAGCCGGCCTGCTCGCGGGCGCCCGCGAGGACGACGGCGGCGTGGCGCGGCTGCTCGGGCAGCGCCGCGTCGAGGGTGGCGATCTCCTCCTCGCTGGGACGGCGGTCCACCGGCGGGGAGACGGCGATCCGCCGCTCCTCGCGCGGGTGGAAGACCAGTCCGGTCTCGAAGAGCGCCAGGTCGTGCGAGCCGCGGCCGTCGTTGCGGCGCAGCGCGCCGAGCAGGCCCGGCAGCAGCGACGTGCGCAGCGCGGGCTCCTCGTCGTTGAGCGGGTTGGTCAGCTTCACGACCCGGCGGGCCGGGTCGGCGGCGTCGAGGCCGAGCTGGTCGAAGACCTGCTCGCCGATGAACGGGTAGTTCGGCGCCTCGACGTAGCCCGCGCCGGCCAGCGCCCGGCCGACCCTGCGGTGCAGCCGCTGCCGGTGGGTCAGGCCGCGGCCCGAGGGGAGCTTGGGCAGCGTGGAGGGCAGGTTCTCGTAGCCCTCCAGCCGGATCACCTCTTCGGCCAGGTCGTTCGGCTCGGTGAGGTCGGGCCGCCACGACGGCACGGTGACGAGGAGCTCGTCCTGGCCGTAGACGTCGCAGCCGATCTCCTGGAGCCGGCGTACGACGGTCTCGCGGCCGTAGTCCACACCCGCGACCTTGTCCGGGTGGCCGGCCGGCAGGGCGATGGTGTGCGGCGCGGAGGCAGCGACGACCTCGGTGACGCCCGCCTCGGCCGTACCGCCGGCGAGCAGCACCAGCAGGTCCACCGTGCGCTGGGCGGCGGCCGCGGCGGCCTGCGGGTCGACACCGCGCTCGAAGCGCCTGGAGGCCTCCGAGGACATCTTGTGCCGGCGGGCCGTACGGGCGATCGCCACCGCGTCGAAGTGCGCGGCCTCGATGACGACCTCGGTGCTGGCGTTCTCGACGTCCGCGTGGTCGGCGATCTCGGTGTTGGCGCCGCCCATGACGCCCGCGAGACCGATCGGACCGCGCTCGTCGGTGATCACCAGATCCTCGGCGTGCAGGGTGCGCGTGACACCGTCGAGGGTGACGAGCTTCTCGCCCTCCTCGGCCAGGCGCACGCCGATGGTGCCCTGGACCAGGTTGCGGTCGTAGGCGTGCAGGGGCTGGCCGAGCTCCATCATCACGTAGTTCGTGACGTCGACGGCGAGCGAGATCGGGCGCATGCCGACCTTCTGGAGCCGGCGCCGCAGCCAGATCGGGGAGCGGGCCTCGGGGTCGAGACCGGTGACGGTGCGGGCCGTGAAGCGGTCGCAGCCGGCCGGGTCGGAGACCTGGACCGGGTAGCCGAAGGCGTTGGGGCCCGGGACGTCGAGCAGCGCCGGGTCGCGCAGCGGCAGCCCGTAGGCGATGGCCGTCTCGCGGGCGACGCCACGGATCGACAGGCAGTCGCCGCGGTTGGCGGTGACGGCGATGTCGAGGACCTCGTCGACCAGTTCCAGCAGCTCGATGGCGTCCTTACCGACCTCGGTCTCCGGCGGCAGCACGATGATGCCGTGGCTGCCGTCGTCGCCCATGCCCAGCTCGTCGCCGGAGCAGATCATGCCGTGGGAGGTCCTGCCGTACGTCTTGCGGGCGGCGATCGCGAAGTTGCCGGGCAGGACGGCGCCGGGCAGGACCACGACGACCTTGTCGCCGACGGCGAAGTTGCGGGCGCCGCAGACGATCTCCTGGGGCTCGCCGGTGCCGTTGGCGGTGCCGACGTCGACCGTGCAGAAGCGGATCGGCTTCTTGAAGCCCTCCAGCTCCTCGATGGTCAGCACCTGGCCCACCACCAGCGGGCCCTTGAGGTCGGCGCCGAGCTGCTCGACGGTCTCGACCTCCAGGCCGGCCGAGACCAGCTTCTCCTGGACGTCACGGCCGGTTTCGGTCGCCGGCAGGTCGACGTACTCCCGCAGCCAAGAAAGCGGGACCCGCATCAGATCTCCATCCCGAACGGCCGGGTGAACCGGACGTCACCCTCGACCATGTCTCGCATGTCTTCGACGTTGTGGCGGAACATCAGCATCCGTTCGATGCCGAACCCGAAGGCGAAGCCGCTGTACTTCTCCGGGTCGACGCCGCATGCGGTCAGCACCTTGGGGTTGACCATGCCGCAGCCGCCGAGCTCGATCCAGCCCTCGGAGGAGCAGGTGCGGCAGGGGCGGTCGGGGTTGCCGACGGACTCGCCGCGGCAGACGTAGCACACCATGTCCATCTCGGCGGACGGCTCGGTGAACGGGAAGAAGTTCGGCCGCAGCCGGGTCTTCATGCCCTCGCCGAACAGCGACTGGACCATGTGGTCCAGGGTGCCCTTGAGGTCGGCCATGGTCAGGCCCTCGTCCACGGCGAGCAGCTCGACCTGGTGGAAGACCGGGGTGTGGGTCGCGTCCAGCTCGTCGGTGCGGTACACCCGGCCGGGGCAGATCACGTACACCGGCAGCTCGCGCTCCAGCAGGGAGCGGATCTGCACGGGCGAGGTGTGGGTGCGCAGCACGACACCGGACTCGGTGCCGCCGTCGGGGCCCTGCACGAAGAACGTGTCGGCCTCGCCGCGGGCCGGGTGGTCCGGGCCGATGTTGAGGGCGTCGAAGTTGAACCACTCGGCCTCGGCCTGCGGGCCCTCGGCGACCTCGTAGCCCATGGCCACGAAGACGTCCTCGATGCGCTCCGAGAGCGTGGTCAGCGGGTGCCGGGCGCCGGCCGGTACCCGGTCGTGGGGCAGCGTGACGTCCACCGCCTCCTCGACCAGCACCCGGGCGTCGCGCTCGGCCTCGAGCTCGGTCTGGCGGGTGGCGAGGGCCTTGTTCACGGCGCCGCGGGCCTGGCCGACCAGCTTGCCCGCGGCCGCCTTGGCGTGCGGAGGCAGGGCGCCGATCTCACGGTTGGCCAGGGCCAGGGGCGAGGTGCCGCCGGTGTGGGCGACCTTGGCCTCCTGGAGCGCGTCGAGCGAGTCCGCGGCGGCGAAGGCGGCGAGCGCCTCGTCCCGCATGCGCTCGATCTCTTCCGGTTTCAACGCCTCGACCTCTACAGGGTCGTACGACTTATTCGGTGCCGACATCTCTTCCCGTGCTTCCGGTTGACTGGCTGGAGGTCCCCGTCACCGACTCGCTCGAAGAGCCGCCCCGGGACACAAAGGTGCCAAAGGCCGAGTCTAACGGGGTGAGGACGAACGGATGCGCCCGCGGGCTGCTCAGACCAGGTAGGCCGGCACGCTCACGGGCAACGTAAATCGGAACTCCGCGCCGCCGCCGGGCGCGCGGCCCACCGTGATGAGGCCGCCGTGGGCCTCGACGATGCCCTTGACGATGTACAGCCCCAGGCCCGTGCCGCCGCGCTTGCTGCCCCGCCAGAAGCGGGTGAAGACGCGGTTCATGGACTCCTCCGGGATGCCGGGGCCCTCGTCACTCACTGTGACGGACGTGCCGGTGTCCTCCCCTTCGCGGGGGGACGCCGAGGGCGTGACGTCAATCGTGACGGTTCCCTCGCCGTGCCGCACGGCATTTTCCAGCAGGTTGCTCAGCACCTGGTCGACCTTGTCGGGGTCGGCCCACAGCGCGGGCAGCGGCTGCTCGATCCGCAGCAGGAAGCGGTCGGCGGGCTGGCCTGCGGCGACGTACGCCTGGATGTGCCGGCCCACGGCCGCGCCCATGTCGACGGGCTGGCGGCGCACCTCCAGGCGGCCGGAGTCGATGCGCGAGATGTCCAGCAATTCGGCGATGAGCCGGGTGACGCGGTCGGCGTCGGCGTCGACGGTCTCCAGCATCAGCCGCTTCTGGTCGTCGGTGAACCGCTCCCACTTGGCCAGCAGGGTGGCGGTGAATCCCTTGACGGAGGTCAGCGGCGAGCGCAGTTCGTGGGCGACGGTCGCGATCAGTTCGGCGTGACTGCGTTCGGTGCGGCGGCGCGCCTCGGTGTCACGGAGGGTGACGACGAGGCGGTGGAGCGGGCCGGTGGGGCAGGTACGGACGTACCGCGCGGACACCAGCACCTCACGGCCGCCGGGCAGCAGCAGGTTGCGCTCGGGCTGGCGGACCCGGATGGCCAGTCCGCCGTAGGGGTCGGTCAGCTGCCACCAGCGCCGCCCCTCCAGGTCCTCCAGCGGCAGCGCCTTCTCCAGCCGCTGCCCCAGGGCGTCGGCGGCGGCGGTGGCGGTGATGCGGGCGGCGGCCGCGTTGAAGCACACGATGTGGCCGTGCTCGTCGGCGATCACCAGGCCGTCGGGCAGCTCGTCGGGGTCGATGCCGGACCCGGCGGTATCACCGCAGCGGGGCGCGGGGACGTGTCCCGCCGCGCTCGCTTCCGGTGCGCCGCTCGTGCCGACACTCATCCCGGTACCCCACCTCTCTGACGGCATGGGGGTCCCCCGTGCCGGCGCGCGGCCGAGAGCTCGGGGGACGGACCCCGGACCGGTCACCCTACTAGCTCTCGGTGACGGAGCGGCACCCTCCGGAGGCGCGCTGTGCACGGGCCGACGCATAGAGACATACGGCGGCGGCGGTGGCGAGGTTCAGGCTCTCGGCCTTTCCGTGGATCGGGACGCGCACGACGGCGTCGGCCAGCGCGCGGGTCTCCTCCGGGAGCCCCCAGGCCTCGTTGCCGAAGACCCAGGCGGTGGGGCCGCCCATGGTGCCCTGGTCGAGTTCGTCGTCGAGGTCGTCGCTGCCGGCTCCGTCGGCGGCGAGGATGCGTACGCCCGCGGCCTTGAGTCCGGCCACGGCCCGCTCGACGGGTACGCCGACGGCGACCGGGAGGTGGAAGAGCGAGCCGACGGAGGCCCGCACGGCCTTGGGGTTGTACAGGTCGACGGAGGCGTCGGTCAGCACGACCGCCTCGGCCCCGGCGGCGTCGGCGCAGCGCAGCACCGTGCCGGCGTTGCCGGGGTCGCGGACGTTGGCGAGGACGGCGACGAGCCGGGGGCGGGCGGCGAGGATCTCCTCGAAGGGGGTGTCGAGGAACCGGCAGACCCCGACGAGTCCCTGCGGGGTGACGGTGGTCGAGATGTCCTCGATGACCTGCTCGTCGGCGAGGTGGACCCGGGCGCCGGCGGCGCGGGCCTGCCCGACGATGTCGGCGTAGCGCTCGGCGGCCTCGACGGTGGCGAACAGCTCGACGAGCGTGGACCCCGCGTCGCCGCGGTGGCCGGCGGCCTCGCGCACGGCCTGCGGCCCCTCCGCGAGGAACAGCCGCTCCTTGCCCCGGAAGTTCCGCCTGGCGAGCCGCCGCGCGGCCGCGACGCGGGGGGAACGGGGGGAGATCAGCTCGGGGGCGACGGGAGGCATGGGGTTCACCTTCGGAAGTCCAGGGGTTCTTGTTCGCTCCGCCGGGGTCCGGGCCACCGTGCAGACAGAGTCGGACCCGCAGGCTGGTTCAGCCTGCGGGTCCGATCACGTCACATCCGGCGAGCCGGAGCGGCGTCACGCAGCCTTCGGCGCGTTCACGTCCGCCGGCAGAGCCTTCTGGGCCACCTCGACGAGCGCGGCGAACGCGCCGGCGTCGTTGACGGCCAGCTCGGCCAGGATCTTGCGGTCGACCTCGACGTTCGCGGCCTTCAGACCCTGGATGAGGCGGTTGTACGTCATGCCGTTCTGGCGGGCCGCAGCGTTGATGCGCTGGATCCACAGCTGGCGGAAGTCACCCTTGCGCTTCTTGCGGTCGTTGTAGTTGTAGACCAGCGAGTGGGTGACCTGCTCCTTGGCCTTGCGGTACAGGCGCGAACGCTGACCGCGGTAGCCGGAGGCCGCCTCGAGGATCGCCCGGCGCTTCTTGTGGGCGTTGACTGCCCGCTTGACGCGTGCCACTTGTTTAACTCCTTGTAGCGGGGCCGTGGTTGTCTTCACACGGCCCGGAATCGATGGGGTCCCGGTCCAGACGTACGGCGCTCAGCGGCGCCCGTACGTCACTTGCCGAGAAGCTTCTTGATCTTCGCGGCGTCGCCGGGAGCCATCTCGGCGGTGCCGGTGAGGCGGCGGGTCACGCGGGACGACTTGTGCTCGAGCAGGTGGCGCTTGCCGGCGCGCTCACGGAGCACCTTGCCGGAGCCGGTGATCTTGAAGCGCTTGCTGGCACCGCTGTGCGACTTGTTCTTCGGCATAGCGCCGTTATCTCCTCGTCGGTGGCGCTCCTGTGCCCGGTCGTCAAACCGGGCACGGTGGAGCGTCGTCTCTTGTATCGGTTACATCCTGGGACTCGCGTCCCGGGAAGGTCACGCCTCGGCGTGCTCCTCGGCGGGCGCCTCGACCTCGGCCGCGGCCTCGGTGTCGACCTGGGCGTCGGCCTCGGAGTCGGCGTCGGCGTCCGCGGGGTTCTGCGAGCGGCCGGGGTTGGCCTTCGCTTCCGCCTTGCGGGCTTCCTGCGCCTGCCGGGCCTCGGCCATCGCCTCGGTCTTCTTCTTGTGCGGACCGAGAACCATGATCATGTTTCGGCCGTCCTGCTTCGGGTTCGACTCGACGAAACCGAGGTCCTGGACGTCCTCCGCGAGACGCTGAAGCAGTCGGTAGCCCAGCTCGGGGCGGGACTGCTCGCGACCACGGAACATGATCGTGATCTTGACCTTGTCGCCCTGCTTGAGGAACCGGACGACGTGACCCTTTTTGGTGTCATAGTCGTGCGGGTCGATCTTCGGCCGGAGCTTCATTTCCTTGATGACCGTGTGCGCCTGGTTCTTGCGCGCCTCACGGGCCTTCATGGCCGACTCGTACTTGAACTTCCCGTAGTCCATGAGCTTGCAGACCGGCGGACGCGCGCTCGCCGCCACCTCAACCAGGTCGAGGTCGTACTCCTGCGCAAGCTCCAGCGCCTTGGCAAGCGGAACAATCCCGACCTGCTCGCCGCTGGGACCGACAAGTCGCACTTCGGGAACGCGAATCCGGTCGTTGATGCGGGGCTCGGTGCTGATGGATCCTCCTCGGTAGCACCACACGGCGGTCTGGCGGACAGCCGCGTAACGTCTTTGTTCGTTAGACCTAACCGCACCGAGACACGAAAAATGCCCCGGACGATCACAGGCGGGGCTCCTCGAACTACCGGAGCACCGCCGCGGTGAACGCGGGGCGCACTATCGGGCGGACCGCCGTCACTAGGGAACGGCGCCGCCTGACCGGTGACCCGCCGCCCCGGAGGGCGGTCGGGTGGGAGTTCGAAGCCTCCACTTGTAGGTCGGATCCGTGTGCCGTGGGCATACGTCTCCGACCGGTCGTTACACAAGGTTAGCAGCATCGGTCCGGAACGGCTAATTGAGGCCAAGTGGGGCCCGTTCCCGTCCGGGACCTATCGTGTGGGGCATGAGTGAGACCTCCCCCTCGGACACCCCCGAGACCCCCGGCACGAACGACTTCGACGCCATGACCCGCGACATCGCCGAGGTCCCCGCGGTCGAGGTGATCGTGACGGTCGCCGTCAACCTGATGAGCGCCGCCGCCGTGAAGCTCGGCCTGACCGACGAGGGCGACAAGTACAAGGACCTGGACGAGGCCCGCAAGCTGGTGCACGCCCTCGCCGGTCTGCTGGACGCGAGCACCACCGAGATCAGCTCGTTCCACGCGGCCCCGCTGCGCGACGGGCTGAAGTCGCTCCAGCTCGCCTTCCGCGAGGCGTCGATCGTCCCGGACGAGCCCGGCCAGGGCCCCGGCGAGAAGTACACGGGACCGGTCTACGGCTAGTCCCTGAACTCCGGAAGCGAATCCACGGCCGGTCCGTCCGGCCGGTGCGCGGCCGGGGCCCGGTGGCCTCAGTCGCGTACGTACAGGGGCTCGCCCGGTGGCGTCGTCCCGGCCGGCAGCACTGCCAGGTCGAGGCCGCGCACCAGGCGGGCCCTCAGTGTCTCGTCGGCGGCCAGCCGCCCGGCGAGCGCGCGGGCGGCATCGGCCGGGGCGGCGTCCGGGTCCAGGACGAGGGCGAGGGTGCCGTCGGCCTGCCCGGGGCCGAGGTGGGCACGCAGCACGGCGGGCTCGGCGGCCACCGCGGCGCGTACCGCCTCGACGACGGCCGGATCGGCGAGCGGCTCAGTCGTCGTACGGCCCTCGGCGAGCGCCCGCAGCGCCGCCCCTGTCAGCTCGTAGGGCACCGGCCCGGCCAGATCCAGCACGACGGTGTCGGCCTTCTCGTGCGCCGCGGCCTTCAGTGCCTGGTGCAGGGGTACGGCCACGGGACGCGCCTGGGGGTCCCAGCGGGCCAGCGAGTCGGTGGACGTGAAGGCCGGCAGGGCGGTGCGCGAGCCCGCCTTCAGCGTCGGAACGGCCATGTCGCTGGTCTTCTCGCGGCGCAGCCCGTTCTCGTCCTCCTCGACCTCGCCGAGCACGGCGACGACGGGGACGAGCAGCCGGGCGCCCCTGAGCGCCTCCAGGACGGGGCCCACGGCGGTGCGGTCCGCGTCCCAGGCGGCCAGCGCGGCGCTGAGCCGGGGATCGGCGGAGCCGTCGTCGTCGGAGAAGCCGGGGTCGGGAATGTTCTTGTTCGCCACGGTCACCGACCCTATAGGTGGGATGCTGCGGCGCTTGTGCGGCCCCTGAAACAGGGCGGACACCGAACTCACAGCTTTCTCAGATTTCCCTGACGAAGCTCTAACTTCGGTCTAACGGCCCGCACAGTCGGCCCGTCCAGCATCTCGGGCATGGAGTCCTCCAGAGCCCGCCAAGGCCGCCGCGCCCGCCCCTCGCGCCGCCGCCCACTGCTCCACGTCGCCCTCGCCTCGATCGTGATCGTCGGCGGCACGGCCGTGGGCACGGTGTACGTCAAGGCCCAGGCGCACTCGGAGACGGACGCCGTATCGTCGTCGCCGTCGCCGTCGGCCACCTCCTCTCCGTCGGCCGACGGGGAGGCATCGGTGGAACCCGTGACGGAGCCCACGGTGGACCGCGCGCAGCTGCTGGCCGACGCGCTGGCGTCGGTGAGCGTGCCGAAGCGCGCGCGGGTGTCGGCTGCGGTCCTGGACCTGGAGTCCGGCGAGAGCGCCGCGTACGGGGACGCCGCCTTCGACACGGCGAGCATCGTCAAGGTCGACATCCTGGCGACGCTGCTGCTCCAGGCCCAGGACTCCGGCCGGCATCTCACCGCCGCGGAGAAGACGTACGCCACCGCGATGATCGAGAACAGCGACAACGCCTCCGCGTCGGCACTGTGGAAGATCATCGGCGAGGCGGAGGGGCTCGACGCCGCGAACAAGCGGTTCGGGCTCACGGACACCACGGGCGGCGACGGCATGCTGTGGGGACTGACCCGCACGACGGCCGCGGACCAGCTGACGCTGCTCCAGCAGGTCTTCGGGGACGACGCGAAGCTGAGCGCTGCCTCACAGACGTATGTCCAGGGGCTGATGCGGCAGATCGAAGCCGACCAGCACTGGGGTGTCTCGGCCGCCGCCGACCGTTCCGCCTGGGCGCTGAAGAACGGCTGGCTGGCGCGCAGCACCACCGGGCTGTGGGACATCAACAGCATCGGGCGGGTGACGGTCGACGGCCACGACTACCTGGTGACCGTCCTGTCCGACGGCAACGCGACGCAGGCCGAGGGCATCTCGCTGGTCGAGGCGGCGGCACGGGCGGCGGTCGCGGGGTTCACCGGAAGCGACGGCGGGTCGTCCTCGGCGTCCGCCTCGGCATCGCCGTCGTCCGCCTCGGACTGAGCCGGGCGGCGGTCCGGGCCTGGGCCCTGTCGTCAAATTCCCGTCTGCCCGGCGCTACTTTCGAAACACGCCCTAGAACTCGTCCTGGGGACGGTAGGTGCGGCGGCGACCGCGCCACATGACGACCGCGACGACCAGCAGCACACCGCCGACGCTGCCCGCCAGCGGGCCCGCCCAGCTCGCCATGCCGTCGTCCGCCGCGGCGGTGTCGGGCCCGGCGCCGAAGTACTTCCGGCCGTACGCGGCGGCCTTCAGGCCCTCCGGATCGAGGCGGCCCGCGGCCTTGAGGGCGGCGGCCGGGTCGATGAAACCGAAGCCGCGGGAGTCGTCGCGGCCGCCGCTGGGGGCGTTGCGGGCCGTGTCCTCCAGGAGCTTCTTGATCTGGGCCGGGCTCAGACCGGGGTGGGCCGCCTTGACGAGGGCCACCGCGCCGGAGACGAAGGCGGAGGCCGCGCTGGTGCCCCAGCCCTCGTAGTAGCGGTGGTCCGGGGCCGCGATGACGACGTCGACACCGGGCGCGCTGACGGTGGCGTACCAGCGGCGGGTGGAGAAGGAGGCGCGGGTGCCGTAGCGGTCGACGGCGGTCGCGGCGATCACGCCCGGGTAGGCGGCCGGGTAGGAGATGTGGTCGCCCTTCTCGCCGCCGTTGCCCGCCGAGGCGACGACGACGGCGCCCTTCTTCAAGGCGTACTGGATGGCCTCGTCCTCGCCGGGCTCCGGGTGCGCGGAGGAGGAGTCGTCGCCGAGCGAGAGGTTGATGACGTCGGCGCCGTGGTCGGCGGCCCAGCGGATGCCCTCGGCGAGGGCGTTGCCCCGGGTGGTGCGGGCCTTGGCGCGGGAGGGGTCGTCGTCCTCCAGGATCACCCGGACGGGGAGGATCTTGGCCTCGGGGGCGATGCCCATGACGCCGGCGTCGTTCCCGGCGCCGTGTCCGTGACCGGCGATGATCCCGGCCATCGCGGTGCCGTGCCGGGCCCAGGAGTCGTCACCGGGCTTCGCGCCGAATCCGACCAGGTCGGTGCCGGCCAGGACGTTGCCGTCGAGGTCGGGATGGTCGTCCTCGACGCCGGTGTCGAGGACGGCGACGGTGATGCCCTTGCCCTTGGTGGTCCGCCAGGCCTGCTGGGTGTGCATGGCGTCCAGGGCCCACTGCTGGGCGCGGATGCCGTCGGCGTGCGCGGGGACGGCCGGCGCGAGGGCGAGGGAGGCGGCGAGGAGCGAGCCGACGAGCCCGGCGCGGTAGGTCGTACGGGTCGTACGGCTGCTCATGACGGTTCCTCCGTGGCCGCGTCGGCGGTCTTGCGGAACGCGCGTTCGATGCGGTCTGACAGGCCCTGGGCCTCGTTGCCGAGACCGGCCTGCGCGGGGTCCGTGGTGGCGCCGGACTGCGTGGCGTCGGCCGCGGGCTGCGGGGTGTCGACGGTGCGGCCGTCGGCCCAGCCGGAGACGGCGAAGACGACGACGGGGGTGTCCGTCAGCACCGAGACGGTCCACGAGGCACGCTGCTTGTCGCCGAAGGCGGCGGCGAGGGTGTCCTTCGCCGCGTAGGGGCGGGGCATGAGGTCGGCACGGCGGTCGAGCCCCTCCTTGCGGAACCGGGCGTCCAGGGCGCTCATGGCCGCGGCGTCCGCCTTGGTGAAGAGCAGGCCGACGGTGGTGACGTAGCTGCGGGTCGCGTCCGTGTAGGTGGCGCGCAGCAGGCGGCGGCAGCCGGCCGGGGCGAGGACCTTGTGCAGCAGCGGGTCGAACGCGTTCTGGCAGCCGCTGTCCGGGGCGACCGCGATCCGCGTCCAGGTCCGGTCGGCGCCGCCGGGGCCCGCTCCGGTGCCCTGCACGGTGGGCGGGAACAGCTGGTCCACGGGAATGCTGTGCCACAGCTCGGCGGCCGCCGCGAAGGTGTCGGGGGCGCCGTCGTCCCCGGACCCGCCGGTCAGCCAACTGCCCGTCGCCGCACCGCCGATGAGTCCGAATCCGAGCACCACGCAAACGGCCGCGACGGTGGTACGGGACCGCAGGCGCGCCGCGAGGGGCACCGGCCGCGCCTGCTCGTCGTACCCCTCCGGCTCCCCGAACGTCACGACGGGACGGTCCGCGGGCGGGGTCATCGCGGTCCAGGAGAGCGCCGGGTCCGGGGTCACGGGCGCGGGGGCCGCGGGCTGCGGAGGTATGCCTGCGGGACCGGTCGGCGCGGGCTGCGTCGGCATGGCGAAGGCCGCGGGCGGAGTCAGGGGCGTCCAGGCCTCGGGTTCGGCTTCGCCCAGCCGCCCCCCGTCCGGTCCGGACCGCCCCGGCGCGACGGCACCGAAGCCGACGGCGGCCTCCGCGGCACCGACCCGCGTCGGGGGCACAACACCGGAGCCCCCGGAGGCGGGCCCGCCGAAGGCGTCGGCGGACGACACGCGAGGCCGGTCCTGCGGAGACGACGAAACCGTAGTCGGCGGGACACCCGGCCGGACATCCGGCCGCGGCGGCACCGACCCGGAAACAGGCCCACCGAAAGCATCGACGGACGGAACACGAGGCCGGTCCTGCGGAGACGACGAAACCGTAGTCGGCGGGACACCCGGCCGGACATCCGGCCGCGGCGGCACCGACCCGGAAACAGGCCCACCGAAAGCATCGACGGACGGAACACGAGGCCGGT
>NZ_VJZD01000176.1 GCF_009377175.1 Streptomyces adustus | reverse complement strand
GGCCCGGGAGCTACGGGGACGGCGGCAGTCGCGGAGGCGGGTGCCGTGACCGTGGGGGCCTGGGAAGTGGGGACGGCGGCCGGGTGCGCGGCGGCGAGGGCGGCGAGCACCTGGTCGAGCCAGGCCTCGGCGCTGCTCTCGAAGTCCGGTTCGCAGTCCGTGCGCGGGGCGAGCCGCAGCGCGCCCAGCTCGTCCATCCGCAGGTCGAGCCGTCGGCCGTGCCCGCAGAAGTCGTCGTACGAGGAGTCCCCGAAGGCGAGCACGGCGTAGCGGCGCCCCTCCAGGCGCCGGGCGTCGGGGGCGGTGAGGCTGTCCCAGAAACCGGTGCCGTTGTCGGGGGCGTCGCCGTCGCCGAACGTGCTCGTGATCAGCAGCAGGTCGGCGTCGGACGGGAGTGCGCCGGGGTCGGTCTCGTCCATGGCGACGAGGGACGCGGTGTGGCCGCCCGCGGTGAGCCGGTCCGCGGTGGCGGCGGCGAACTCCTCGGCGTTCCCGGTCTGCGAGGCCCACAGGATCAGCACCTCGCGGGCCGGGGCCGACGGGGCGGGGAGCGGCGACGGGGCGGCGGTCGCGGTCCGCGAGTACATGCCGGCGAGGGTGCCGTTGACCCACAAGGCGTGTTCGGGGGTGAAGGGCGCGTCCGGCGGGAGCACCGGGACGCCTGGCGTGCCGGAGGGGATCCCGGCCAGGAAGCCGGTGAGGTACAGGCGCTCGCGCTCGGACAGCACCGGCGGCGGTGCGGGGGCGAGGCCGAAGGGGGACGCGGCCGCCGGCGCGGCGAGGGCGGTGCCGGCCGGGTCCGCGGCGGTGGCGGTGGCGTCGGGAGCCGGGGTGGCGGTCGCCGCACCCCCGGAGATCGCCGCGGTGGTCGGTGGCTGCACCGTGACGGGCGTGGACACCCTGGTGAGGGACACCGCGCACACCTTGAACTCGGGCTGGAAGGAGAGCGGGTCGACGGCGTCGCTCGTCACGGCGTTGACGCTCAGGTACTCCCCGAACAGGTCGTTCCAGTGGAACGGCGCGAAGCACGCCCCCGGGAGCACCCGGTCGGTGACCACCGCGGGCAGCACCGCGCGGCCCCGCCGCGAGGCGACCTCCACCGAGTCGCCGTCAGCGATGCCCAGTGCGGCCGCGTCCTCGGGATGCACCTCCACGAACGGTCCGGGGTCGAGCTTGTTCAGCTTGGCCACCTTCGCCGTCTTGGTCAGCGTGTGCCACTGGTGCTGGAGCCGGCCGGTGTTGAGGAGATACGGGTAGTCGTCGTCCGGCAGCTCGGCGGGCGGCAGGTGCGGGCGGGCGTGGAAGACGGCGCGGCCGCTCGCGGTGGGGAAGGTGAGCGTGCCGTCCTCGTTCACGTAGCGCACGGGGTTGCGGTCGGGGCCGTCGGCGGTGGCGGCCGGCCACTGCACGGGGGTGGAGCGCAGCCGCTTGTAGCTCACTCCGCGCAGGTCGTAGCCGGTCTGTGGGTTCCAGGCCCGCTTGATCTCCTCGAAGATCTGCTCGGCGTCGGTGTAGGAGAACGCGTCCTCGTAGCCCATCGCGCGGGCCACGGCCGCGATGATCCGCCAGTCGGCCGTCGCCTCGCCCGGCGGGTCGGCGGCGGGCTGGGCGAGGGTGAGGTTGCGCTCGCTGTTGATCAGGACGCCCTCGGTCTCGGTCCACAGGGCGCCGGGCAGGACGACGTCGGCGTACGCGTTCGTCTCGGTGTCGGTGAAGACGTCCTGGGTGACGACGAACTCGGCGGCCTCCAGTCCCTCGATGACCGTCCTGCGGTTGGCGACGGAGGCGACCGGGTTGGTGCAGATGATCCAGCAGGCCTTGATCTCGCCGTCGGCCATCTTCCGGAACATCTCGACCGTGCCCTTGCCGACGCCGTCCGCCCTGATCGTGCCCGGCGCCAGCTCCCACAGCTCCTCGACGAAGGCGCGGTCGGCGTCGACGAGGACGGACCGCTGGCCCGGGAGCCCGGGGCCCATGTAGCCCATCTCCCGGCCGCCCATGGCGTTGGGCTGGCCGGTCAGGGAGAAGGGGCCGCTGCCCGGGCGGCAGATCGCGCCGGTCGCCAGGTGCAGGTTGACCAGGGCGTTCGTGTTCCAGGTGCCGTGGGTGGACTGGTTGAGGCCCATCGTCCAGCAACTGGTCCACTCCCCCGCCTCGCCGATCAGCCGGGCGGCCTCGCGCAGGTCGTCCTCCGCGATGCCGGTGATCTCGGCCACGGTGGCCGGTGGGTAGTCGGCGAGGAACTCGGGCATCGCCTCCCAGCCCTCGGTGTACGCGGCGACGAACGCGGGGTCGGTGTGGCCGTTCGCGTGCAGCAGGTGCAGCAGGCCGTTCAGCAGCGCCAGGTCCGTACCCGGCTTGACCTGGAGGAACAGGTCGGCCTTGGCGGCGGTCGCGGTGCGTCTCGGATCCACGACGATGAGCTTGGCGCCCGCCGACTTCACCCGGTCCATCATGCGCAGGAAGAGGATGGGGTGGCAGTCGGCCATGTTCGAGCCGATGACGAGGAAGACGTCCGCCCGGTCGAGGTCCCGGTAGGAGCCGGGCGGGCCGTCGGCGCCGAGCGACAGCTTGTAGCCGGTGCCCGCGCTGGCCATGCACAGCCGGGAGTTGGACTCGATCTGGTTGGTCCGCAGGTAGCCCTTGGCCAGCTTGTTCGCCAGGTACTGGGCCTCCAGGCTCATCTGCCCGGAGACATAGAGGGCGACCGCGTCGGGCCCGTGCTCGTCGACGATCGCCCGCAGCCGCCGCGCGGTCTCGGCGATCGCCGCGTCCACAGGGGCGGGCTCCGGCTCCTGTCCGCGGTCCGTCCGCACCAGGGCCGTGGTCAGCCGCCCGGGTGCGGACAGCAGGTCGGCCGTGGTGGCGCCCTTGGTGCACAGCCGGCCGAAGTTCGCGGGGTGCTCCTTGTCGCCGGACGCCTTCAGAACCGTACGACGGCCGTCCGGGCCGCGGCCGACGTCGAGGACCAGGCCGCAGCCGACACCGCAGTACGAGCAGACCGTCCGCACCTTCGACGTGCTTTGGTTCCGCGAGTCCGGCGCGGTCACGGGCGCCCCCTCTCCGATGATCGGCCCGGCTTCGACCTTCCGTGACCGTACGAAGGGCGGATTACACGCACGTCTCGTGGGCTGATCACCGGGGGTTAATCCCGGCGCACACGCGGGCGGCGGCCGATGTGAGCGGCCGGCGGGCCGACCCGCCGGCCGGGCTGCGCCCCAGGTCAGAGCCCTTCGGTCGAGCCCTCAGTCGAGGTCGGCGGCCGCGGCGAACGCGTCGTACGCGCTCTCGTCGAAGAGGACGAAGCGGACCTCCTCCACCGAGGTGTCGGCGGCGCGCACGGTCTGCACCGCGATCCGGGCGCCGTCGTCCATCGGCCAGCCGTAGATGCCGGTGGACACGGCCGGGAACGCGACGGTACGGGCCCCGAGCTCGTCGGCCACCCGCAGTGACTCCCGGTAGCAGGAGGCCAGCAGCGCCGAGCGGTCCTCGCCGGACGACCAGACCGGGCCGACGGTGTGGATCACCCAGCGGGCGTCCAGTTCGCCGGCGGTGGTGGCGACCGCCTGGCCGGTGGGCAGGCCCTTGCCGTACTGGGAGGCCCGCAGCCGTCGGCAGTCCTCCAGGATCGCGGGCCCGCCCCGCCGGTGGATGGCGCCGTCGACGCCACCGCCGCCGAGCAGCGAGGAGTTCGCGGCGTTGACGACGGCGTCGACGGACTGCCGGGTGATGTCGCCCCGGACGAGCGTGATCGTGGTCATGCCCGTCTCTATACCAGCTCGGTCCCCGGGCGCGGCCGTGCACAGGGGGCGCGGCGCGAAAGGCGGTCCCGTCAGGCACACGGGCACGGCACGAAGACCGTCCCGTCAGGCACACGGGCGCGCCGGAAGAGGGGGCCCCGTCAGGGCCGTTGCCGCAGCCTGCGCCAGACGGCCTTCGCCGCGTTGTGCCCCGACATGCCGTGCACACCGGGACCCGGCGGGGTGGCCTGGGAGCAGATGAACACGGCCGGGTGCGGGGTGTTGTAGGGGCGCAGCGACAGTTTCGGACGCAGCATGATCTGGAGTCCGGAGGCGGCACCGGTGGCGATGTCGCCGCCGACGTAGTTGGCGTTGCGGGCGGCGAGTTCGCGCGGACCGGCGACGGCGCGGGCGAGGACGCGGTCACGGAAGCCCGGCGCGAAGCGCTCCAGTTGGCGCTCCATGGCGTCCGTGAGGTCGCCGGTCCAGCCGTTGGGCACATGGCCGTAGGCCCAGAAGACCTGCTTGCCCGCCGGGGCCCGGCCGGGGTCGACGACGCTGGGCTGCACCGTGATCAGGAACGGTCTGTCCGGGGCGCGGCCCTCCCGGGACACCGCACGCAGCGCCGCGCCGATCTCCGCGCTGTCGGCGCCGATCTGTACGGTGCCCGCGACCCGCGCCTGGGGGGCGGTCCACGGGACCGGTCCGTCCAGCGCGTAGTCGATCTTGAAAGCGCTGGGCCCGTACCGGTATCCCTCGTAGGTGCGGCCGAGGCCCGCGATCCGGGCCAGCGCGGTGGGCGAGGTGTCGAAGACGTACGCGCGGGCGGGCGGCAGGTCGTCGAGCCGCTTGACCTCGTAGTCGGTGTGCAGGGTGCCGCCGAGGTCCTTCAGGTAGGCGGCGAGGGCGTCGGAAATGGACTGGGAGCCGCCGCGGGCCACGGGCCAGCCGCGGGCGTGGGCGGCGAGGGCGAAGACCAGGCCGACGGCGCCGGTGGCCAGGCCGTCCAGCGGGGCCATGACATGCGCGACCAGACCGGCGAACAGGGTCTTGGCCCGCTCGTCGTGGAAGCGGCGGGTCAGCCAGTTGGACGGGGGCAGGCCGACGAGTCCGAAGCGGGCGAGGGTGACCGGGTCGCGGGGCAGCGCGGACAGCGGCAGGGACATGAAGTCGCGGACCAGGTCGTCCCACCTGGGCAGGAACGGCTCGACGAGTCTGCGGTAGGCCCCCGCGTCACGCGGTCCGAAGGAGGCGGCGGTCTCGGCGACCGAGCGGGACAGCACGGCGGCGGTGCCGTCGGTGAAGGGGTGTGCCATGGGCAGCTCGGCGTGGAGCCATTCCAGGCCGTAGCGTTCGAGCGGCATCGCCCGGAAGGCCGGGGAGTTGATGCCGAGCGGGTGCGCCGCCGAGCAGGGGTCGTGCCGGAAGCCGGGAAGGGTGAGTTCCTCGGTGCGGGCTCCGCCGCCCACGGTGTCACGCGCTTCGAAGAGGGCCACGGAGAAGCCGCGGCGGGCCAGCTCCACGGCAGCGGTCAGCCCGTTCGGCCCCGCACCCACCACGACCGCATCGAGCATCGACGGCACCTTCGGACTCCTTCGTCAGCCGATGGCCACTGGGCATCAGGATATGCCGGGGGTCCGACAGCCTTCACGGCGCGGTGGGATCGACGGGGTGACGGGCGCGTGCGGCGCCGACGCCGGACCGGGCTCGGGCGCGAGCCACGGACCGGACGTCGACGTCGCCGAAGGCAGCGGCAGCGGCAGCGGCAGCGGCAGCGGCAGCGGCAGCGGGATCAGATCTCTGGATCGGGCTCCCGCACCATCGCCTTCGTCAGGCGCCGACCAGGACCCGATCAGGACCCGACCAGGACCCGATCAGGCTTCGCCCGCCAGGAGCCCGCGCACCCGCCGGGCCGTGGCCGCGTCCCGCGCCGCCGTGAACGGCAGGGTGTTGCCGCCGGTGACCCGGAACGGCTCGCCGGTGAGGGTCAGGTGGGCGCCGCCCGCCTCCTCGACCAGCAGCAGGCCGGCCGCGTGGTCCCAGGCCGCTTCCCAGGAGAAGGCCGTCGCGTCCAACTCGCCGCGGGCCACGGCGAGATACTCCAGCCCCGCGGAACCGCAGGGGCGCGGTGCGACCCCGTCCACCCGCAGGCCCAGCAGGGCGCGCTTCTGGGCGTCGGTGGTGTAGTCCGGGTGGGAGGTGGCTATCTCCAGGTCCCGGCCGGGTGCGGGCGGGCCCGCGAACAGCCGCTCGCCGTCGAGGAAGGCGCCGCCGCCCCTTACGGCCGTGGCCAGTTGGCCGCGGGCGGGCGCGTAGGTCCAGGAGGCGAGCAGGGTGCCGCGCTGCACGAGCGCGACCAGGGTGCAGAAGCCGTCGTCGCCGTGGACGAACTGCCGGGTGCCGTCGACCGGGTCGACGATCCAGACCGGGGCGTCGCCCTGTATCGCGTCGTATGTCGTGGGGTCGGCGTCCACCGCCTCCTCGCCGACCACGACGGAACCGGGCAGCAGCGCGGCGAGTTCCTTCGTCAGATAGCGCTCGGCGTTGCGGTCGGCGTCCGTGACCAGATCGTGGGGGCCGCTCTTCTGGTCGATCTCGCTCGCGCCGAGCCTGCGGAAGCGCGGCATGATCTCGGCGGCGGCCGCCTCGCGGATCGCCTGTTCGACGTCGACGGAGCGCTGGGCGAGAAACTCGTCGATGGTTTCCGTGTCTTGAATCATGCCTCCATAAGACCACGTACCACTGACAATCCCCCCCGACCCGGTGAACGACAGGTGGAATCACCATGAATACCCGGTTCCGCTTCCTGGTGCCACCCCGCGGCCGCCCGCGATCCGGCAGGACCGTCGTCCGACGCCCCGCCACGGCTCCGTCCGGCTCAGCGCCCGACCGCGTACCCCTGCATGCCCCGCGGGTTCGCCGCCGCCGACAGGATTCCGGTCTCCGGGTCCCGGGCGACCGCGCACAGCCGACCCTCGGACCAGGCTTCGGCGACGGTCACGTCGTGCCCGCGCCGCCGCAGCCCCGCGACGACTCCGGCGGGCGTCCGGGACTCCACGGTCACGCTGCCCGGCCGCATTCCGCGCGGGTAGAAGGAGCCGGGGAAGGCGTCGTTGTGCCAGTTCGGGGCGTCGATCGCGCCCTGGAGGTCGAGACCGCCGCGCACCGGCCCGCGCAGCGCGACGGCGAGGAAGAAGTGCAGCTGCCACTGGTCCTGCTGGTCCCCGCCGGGCGTACCGAACGCCATGACCGGGACCCCGTCCCGCAGGGCGAGCGACGGCGTGAGCGTGGTGCGGGGGCGGCGGCCCGGGGTGAGGGAGTTGGGCAGCCCCTCCTCCAGCCAGGTCATCTGGAGCCGGGTGCCGAGCGGGAAGCCCAGCTCGGGGACGACCGGGTTCGACTGGAGCCAGCCGCCGCTGGGCGTGGCGGCGACCATGTTGCCCCAGCGGTCGACCACGTCGAGATGGCAGGTGTCGCCCCGGGTGGCGCCGTCCGCGCGCACCTGCGGCTCGGCCCCCGCGGCGACCGTCGGCTCGCCCGCGCCCATCGGGTTGAAGCCGGGGTCGTCGGCCGTCACCCGGTGCGCCTGCGCGCTCAACCGCGGGGTGCGGCCGCCGGGGCTGCCGGGCCGCAGCTCGTACGAGGCCTTGTCGCCGACGAGTTGCCGGCGCTCCGCGTTGTACGGCGCGGACAGCAGGTCGTCGAGCGGCACCTCGGCCGCGTCCCCGTACCAGGCCTCGCGGTCGGCCATGGCGAGCTTGCAGCCCTCGACCAGCAGATGGACGTACTCCTCGGATCCGTACGGGGGCAGCTCGGGCGGGAGCAGGGCGAGCTGCTGGAGGAAGGCCGGGCCCTGGCTCCAGGGACCGGCCTTGCACAGGGTCCAGCCGTTCCAGTCGTAGGTCACGGGTGTCTCGTAGGACGCGGACCAGCCGGCCAGGTCGGCTGCCGTGAGGGTGCCGGTGCGGCGCTCGCCGCTGGTGTCCAGGGTGGGCCGCCGCGCCTGCCGTACCAGCGCCTCGGCGACGAAGCCGGTGCGCCACACCTCTCGCGCCGCCTCGATCTGCGCCTCCCGGCCGCCCGCCCCCGCGACCTCGGTGAGCAGCCGCTCCCAGGTGGCGGCCAGGGCGGGGTTGCGGAACAGCTCGCCGGGCCGCGGAGCCCGGCCGCCCGGCAGATAGACGTCCGCCGACGAGGTCCACTCGGTCTCGAACAGCTCCCGGACGGTCTCGACGGTCGCCCCGATCTTGTCCACGGGCGGGTGCCCGTCACGGGCGTAGCCGATGGCGTGCTTCAGGACGTCCGCGAGGTGCTTGGTGCCGTGGTCACGCAGCAGCATCATCCAGGCGTCGAACGCGCCGGGGACGGCGGCGGCCAGCGGCCCGGTGCCGGGGACGAGGTCCAGGCCGAGTCCTCTGTAGTGCGCGACGGTGGCCCCGGCCGGTGCGACGCCCTGCCCGCACAGCACGCGCACCTCGCCGCCCGCCGGGGCGAGCAGGATCGGCACCTCGCCCGCGGGCCCGTTCAGGTGCGGCTCGACGACGTGCAGCACGAAGGCGCCGGCCACGGCGGCGTCGTAGGCGTTGCCGCCGTCCTCCAGGACGGCCATCGCGGACTGCGAGGCCAGCCAGTGGGTGGACGACACCATGCCGAAGGTGCCCTGAAGGGTGGGTCGGGTGGTGAACATGGGCCCCTCGTCTCACTGTCCGCGCGCGATGGCCGAGGCGGTCCGCACCGTGGGGCCGTCCCCGGAGGACCGTGGGACCGCCCCCTGGAGGACTCCGGGGAGCCCGGACCGCGGCCGCCCCGTCCGCTCCCCCGGGAGTCTATCGACGCGCCGCGCCGCGACCGGGACGGCGTCCGCCACCGGGACGGCGTCCGCCACCGGGACCACGGCATCCGTCACCGACCCCGGCGCGCCCCCGGGCACCCACCCTTTTCCGGCCATCCGCCCCGGTCCCGCCTCAAGGAAGCGCGGCCGGCGGATGAGACGGCGGGTGGGACCGCGAAAGCCTCACGCGCGCCTCGCGCAAGGGGCGCGAAGACCCCGTCCCGGCGGCCGCCACCCGCACCGTGTCGACACATCCCACACCTTCAACACCCTTGTCCGGTAAGCCCGTTCAGGACGCAAGCCGAGGCAGGCCGGGGTCGCGCGGACGGCGTCCGCCGGCACCCCGATCGCCGTCGCCGTGAAGGGAGCGACCCGGCCGAGGGGTTCGGTCGCGCCCGGCGTGCCGCGCGCCGGCCGGGGACAAATCGCCGCACACGTCTCAGGAGTTACCGGTTGCTGTGACCGGTCGTGTACGCAGCGAGTTCAGGCTTCCACCCCACAGACAGACGTGTGACACTGGCGTCCCGTTCGCAGTGTGGACCCCCCTCCGCACCCACCCCCACGAGAAGTGCGCCTTGCGTTCACTGCCCCTGCCGCTCGCCCTCACTGCGCGCCTGTCGCCGGTCGTCGTGCTCGCCGCCGCCGGCTGGTCGCTGACGTCCGGACCGTTCGCGCCGACACCGACGGCCGGGCAAGAGTCGGCCTCGACGACGCCCGACTCGTCCGCCTCCGAATCCTCCTCGTCGGACGGATCCGGGTCGGGTTCGGGGTCGGGGTCCGGGTCGGGGGCCGCCGTGAAGGCGTACGCCGCCGCCCCCACGCCGTGCACGAGCGTGGCCGTGAAGACGATCGAGTCGCTGGTGCCGGGTGCCAAGACGGACGGCAAGGAGATCCCCTCGACGGACACGAAGGCCCGCCGCACCTGCTCCTGGAACGCGCTGAAGGGGTTCGACTACCGGTGGCTCGACGTCTCCTTCGAGGTGCTGGACTCGGAGCAGGCGGCGGACAAGACGTACAAGGAGCGGATCGCGGAGAAGAGCGGCGGCGGGGCCGTGCCGGGCCTCGGTGACACCGCGTACTCGATCGTGAACCTCACCACCGAGGACAAGCAGCAGACCCGCGAGGGCGAGGTGATCGTCCGCTCGTCCAACGCGCTGGTGGTCGTCACCTACAACGGCAGCGACTTCGAGACGAAGAAGGCGCCGAGCACCGACGAGATCAACAAGGGCGCGATCAAGGCGGCCAAGGACGCGATGACGACGCTGGCGGGCAGCGCGAAGAGCTGAGCCCCGGCCGCCCGCCCGCCGTGTGTCACACCGTGTTCCGCTGCCGTCCGCTCAGCAGCATCAGGGCCACGTAGAGCACCATCGAGGTGCCGAGGCCGACGGCCCAGCCGTAGTCCGCGAGGGGTTCCAGCGCCGGGACGGGCCGCCCGTCGATCAGGGGCTTGAAGCTCGCGCCGCCGATCGCCAGGACACCGCCGACCGCGAAGGCGACGACGGCCCGCCAGTTCCAGCCGCCGTCGTACCAGTAGCGGCCGCCCGTGGTGTACAGGTCGGTGAGATCGAGCCGGCCGCGGCGCAGGATCCAGTAGTCGGCGATGAGGATGCCGGCGACCGTGCCGAGCAGCCCGCCGACCAGGCCGAGCCAGGTGAAGATGTAGCCCTGCGGGTCGGAGTACAGCTTCCAGGGGAAGATCAGCACGCCGAGCACGCAGGTGGCCAGGGCGCCGGTGCGGAAGCTGATCCGGCGGGGGGCGATGTTGGAGAAGTCGAAGGCCGGGGAGACCAGGTTGGCCGCGATGTTCACGGACAGGGTCGCCACCAGCACGGTGACCAGGGCGTAGAGCAGGCCCACGACGTTGTCGGTCTTGGCGGCCAGCTGTACCGGGTCCCAGACCGCCTCGCCGTAGACGGCCTGCGAGCCGGAGGTGACCAGCACCGACAGGAACGCGAACAGGGTCATGGTCGTCGGCAGGCCGAGCGCCTGGCCCCAGGTCTGGGCCTTCTGGCTTCTGCCGTAGCGGGTGAAGTCGGGGATGTTCAGCGACAGCGTGGACCAGAAGCCGATCATGCCCATGAGCGAGGGGGCGAACAGCTTCCAGAAGTCGGCGCCCCAGCCCAGCTTCGACGGCTGGTCGAAGAGCGGGCCGAAGCCGCCCGCCTTGCTGCTCATCCACCACAGCATCACGAACGCGCCGACGAGCACGAAGGGCGCCGCCCAGTTCTCGAAGCGGCGGATCGTCTCCATGCCCCGGTAGATGACGGCGACCTGGATCGCCCAGAAGATCGCGAACGACAGCCACATGGTCCAGGGGTGGCCGCCGAACTGCGAGGCGTCGGCCCAGCTGTCGCCGATGAGCTTCCCGGCGAGGAAGAAGATCGCCTCGCCGCCGATCCAGGTCTGGATGCCGAACCAGCCGCAGGCCACCAACGCCCGTACGACGGCAGGGAGGTTGGCGCCGCGCACCCCGAAGGAGGCGCGGGCGAAGACCGGGAAGGGGATGCCGTACTTCGGTCCCGCGTGCCCGGTAAGCAGCATCGGCACCAGCACGATCAGATTGGCCAGGGCGATGGTGAGCACCGCCTGCTTCCAGTCCATGCCGACCGCGATCAGACCGGAGGCCAGCGTCCAGGAGGCCGTGTTGTGGGCCATGCCGACCCACAGCGCGGAGAAGTTGTACGTGGTCCAGGTGCGCTTCTCGACGGGGACCGGCAGCAGGTCCTCGTTGGCGTACGGGCCACTGGGCGGCGGCGAGCCGGGGGCGAGCTCCACCCGGCCGTCGGGGAGGGTGACTTGGGAGGTCGGCGGTATGTCCGCGGAGGCGATGTCGGTCATGGGCAGGCCAATCGGGGAGACGGGACGGGAGAGGCCGTGCGGGTGACGCCGAGGGGGGTGCGCCCCGAAGAGAGAATGGCTCGGAGTGCCCTGGCCCCCTTCCCGGGACTGCGGGAAGGGGGAAATCACAAGGGGGGTTCAGCCGTTGAGGGCCGGGATCACCTTCGATCCGTAGGCGTCGATCACGGCTTCCTGCGCGTCGTGCATGTCGTAGACGGCGAACTGGTCGACGCCCAGGGCGCGCAGCGCGTTCAGCTTCTCGATGTGCTTCTCGACCGGGCCGATCAGACAGAACCGGTCGACGATCTCGTCGGGCACGAACTGGGTGTCGGGGTTGCCGCTGCGCCCGTGGTGCGCGTAGTCGTAGCCCTCGCGTGCCTTGATGTAGTCGGTGAGTTCGTCGGGGACGGCCGCCGAGTGCTCGCCGTACTTGGCGACCAGGTCGGCGACGTGGTTGCCGACCATCCCGCCGAACCAGCGGCACTCGTCGCGCGCGTGGGCGAGCGCCTCGGGCGAGTCGTCCGCGGTGACGTAGGCGGGGGCGGCGACGCAGATCTTCACCTCGGACGGGTCGCGCCCGACGGCGACGGCCGCGTCCCGCACCGCCTTGACCATGTACTCGGTGAGGTAGAGGTCGGCGAGCTGGAGGATGAACCCGTCGGCCTCCTCGCCGGTCATCTTCAGCGCCTTGGGGCCGTACGCGGCCATCCAGACCGGGAGTTCGGCGCCCGGCCTGATCCACGGGAACTTCACGACCGTACCGCCGAGGTCGGCCTCCTCGCCCCGGCCCAGCGCACGGATGACCTTCATCGCCTCGCTTATACGGGCGAGGGTGTTGGGCTTGCGACCCGCGACCCGCATCGCCGAGTCGCCGCGGCCGATGCCGCACACCGTGCGGTTGCCGAACATGTCGTTGAGGGTGGCGAAGGTGGAGGCGGTGACCTCCCAGGTGCGGGTGCCGGGGTTGGTGACCATCGGGCCGACCGTCAGGTTCGTCGTGGCGGCGAGGATCTGGCTGTAGATGACGAACGGCTCCTGCCACAGCACGGCGGAGTCGAAGGTCCAGCCGTACGTGAAGCCGTTGCGCTCGGCGCGCTTCATCAGGCTGATGACCCGCGAGGCGGGCGGGTCCGTCTGGAGGACGAGTCCGAAGTCCATGAGCGCCACTCCTAGTTGAGGTACTGACAGGTGGAGCGGGGCGTGTAGACCCCGTGCCCGGCGTGCCCGGTGTACTCGCGCTCGTCGATGACGACGCGGCCGCGCGAGAGGACCGTCTCGACGCGGCCGGTCAGGCGCCTGCCCTCGTAGGCCGAGTAGTCGACGTTCATGTGGTGCGTCGCGGCGGAGACGACCTGCTCGGCGTGCGGGTCGTAGACGACGATGTCGGCGTCGGCGCCCGGGGCGATGGTGCCCTTCTTCGGGTACATGCCGAACATGCGGGCCGGGGTGGCGCAGGCGATCTCGATCCAGCGGCGGCGGGAGATGTGCCCGTCGACGACGGCCTGGTGGAGCAGGTCCATCCGGTTCTCCACGCCCGGCAGACCGTTGGGGATCTTGGAGAAGTCGCCCCGGCCGAGCTCCTTCTGACCCTCGAAGCAGAAGGGGCAGTGGTCGGTGGAGACCACCTGGAGGTCGTTGGTGCGCAGCCCCCTCCAGAGCGCCGCCTGGTGCTCCTTGGGCCGCAGGGGCGTGCTGCACACGTACTTGGCGCCCTCGAAGTCGGGCTCCGCGAGGTTGTCCGTGGACAGGAAGAGGTACTGCGGGCAGGTCTCACCGAAGACGTTCAGGCCCTCGTCGCGGGCCCGGGCCAGCTCGGCGACGGCCTCCGTGGCCGAGACGTGCACGACGTACAGCGGGGCGCCCGCGACCTGCGCGAGCCGGATGGCGCGATGGGTGGCCTCGGCCTCCAGGAGCGCCTTGCGCACCTCGCCGTGGTAGCGAGGGTCGGTCTCGCCGCGTGCCAGGGCCTGTTCGACCAGGACGTCGATGGCGATGCCGTTCTCGGCGTGCATCATGATCAGTCCGCCGTTCTCGGCGGAGCGCTGCATGGCGCGCAGGATCTGGCCGTCGTCGCTGTAGAAGACGCCGGGGTACGCCATGAACTGCTTGAAGGAGGTGACGCCCTCCTCGACCAGCAGGTCCATCTCCTTGAGCGTCTCCTGGTTCACATCAGAGACGATCATGTGGAAGCCGTAGTCGATGGCGCAGTTGCCCTCGGCCTTGGCGTGCCAGGCGTCCAGGCCCTCGCGCAGGGAGTGCCCGACGCTCTGCACCGCGAAGTCGACGATCGTCGTGGTACCGCCCCAGGCGGCGGCCCGGGTGCCGGTCTCGAAGGTGTCCGAGGCGAAGGTGCCGCCGAACGGCAGCTCCATGTGGGTGTGGGCGTCGACCCCGCCCGGGATCACGTACTTTCCGGTGGCGTCGATGGTCCGCTCGGCCGTCCAGGCCTGGGCGGCGGGGGTGTTGGAGGCGGCGAGGGCGACGATCCGGCCGTCCTCGATCAGTACGTCGGCGTGGATCTCGTCGGACGCGGTGATGACGAGGCCACCACGGATGACGGTACGGCTGCTCATGCTCCCTCTCCTGCCGTGTTCAACTCATCTGTCGTACGGGTCGGTCGGTGCCGCCGGTCCGTTCCGCCACGGCCCGGCGGCACCGCCGCGGTGGGCCCTAGGGAGCGGTCAGCGGCTCGTACGCGTCGGGGCGACGGTCGCGGTAGAACTGCCAGCGGTCGCGCACCTCGCGCAGCGACGCCATGTCCAGGTCCCGGACGACGAGTTCGGTCTCCTTGTCGCCGGCCGGCTCGCCCACGAACCGGGCCTCGGGGTCGACGAAGTAGGACGTGCCGTAGAAGTCGTTGTCGCCGAGTTCCTCGACGCCGACCCGGTTGATGGCGCCGACGAAGTACTCGTTGGCGACGGCCGCGGCCGGCTGCTCCAGCTGCCACAGATAGCCGGACAGGCCGCGCGAGGTGGCCGAGGGGTTGAAGACGATCTCGGCACCCGCCAGACCGAGGGCGCGCCAGCCCTCCGGGAAGTGCCGGTCGTAGCAGATGTAGACGCCGATGCGGCCCACGGCGGTGTCGAAGACCGGCCAGCCGCTGTTGCCCGGCCGGAAGTAGAACTTCTCCCAGAAGCCGGGCACTTGCGGGATGTGGTGCTTGCGGTACTTGCCGAGGTAGGTGCCGTCCGCGTCGATCACGGCGGCGGTGTTGTAGAGGACGCCGGGCTGCTCCTCCTCGTACATCGGCAGGATCAGGACGATGCCGAGTTCGCGGGCGAGTGCCTGGAAGCGCTGGACGATGGGGCCGTCGGGGATCCGCTCGGCGTACTCGTAGAACGCCTTGTCCTGGACCTGGCAGAAGTACGGTCCGTAGAACAGCTCCTGGAAGCAGAGGATCTGTGCTCCCTGCGCGGCCGCGTCCCGGGCCGCCTGTTCGTGCACCCGGATCATCGACTCCTTGTCGCCGGTCCAGGCGGTCTGGAAGAGGGCGGCGCGGATCACTCTGCTCATCGGGACCTCCGGTCGCTCGGGGTGCTGGAGCGGACTCCGGGGGTGCCGTCGTCCGCCCTTGGAGCGTAGGAAGTCCGCGCGACGGCTTTGAGTTGCACCGTGTCACGTCTGCGGGCGCGTGGCGTGTCACCGTGTCACGCCTTCTTCGACCCATGTTTCACCGCCGTTTTCCCAGGTGATCGCGTGTTTCAGCGCTGTTGCGCGTCATGCGCGAGCAGCGCGATGTGCACCGAGGCCGCCTGTTCGAAGTCGTCGAGATCCACGCCGAGGCGCGTCCGTATCGCCTCCAGCCGGCGGTACAGCGCGGGCCGCGAGACATGGTGGAGCTGGGCGGTACGGGACTTGTTGCGGCCGGTGGCGAGATAGGTCCGCAGCACCGACAGCAGGTCCTCGTCGGCCTCGCGCAGCAGGCCGTGCAACTCCCGCTCCGCGAAGGACTGCACCTGCGGGTCGTCGCGCAACAGGCGGATCAGGCCGCGCAGATGGACGTCGCGCAGCCGGACCACGGGCGGCAGGTCGAGGACGGCGGCCGAGTCGGCGACCGCCTCGGCCACGTGCTGGGCCTCGCGCAGTCCGGCGGGTACGTCGTCCCAGGCGATCCGGCCGTCGGCCGCGGCGACGACCGTGCCGGGGGCGGTCTCCGTGCGCAGCCGGGCCGCGAAGTGCGCGGCGAGCGCCTCGGCGTCCTGGTCGCGGGCCAGGCTCAGCAGGACGGCGGTGGATCTGCCGGTCAGCTCGGCGACCAGGCCGGGCATCCCCAGCAGGCGCAGGATCCGGTCGAGCCGGCCGGGGTCGCCGTCGCGCACGACCAGCGGGACGAAGGTGCGCCGGTTGACCGGCAGCCCGGCCGCTCGGGCCCGGGGCAGCAACTGCCGGGCCGGTACGACCCCGCCGATCAGGTCGGTCAGCAGGCTCTGCGCGGACTGCTCCTCCCAGCTGTGGGCGGAACCGCCGCCGAGCATGCGGTGCAGCACGAGCGCCTCGGCGGCCCGGTCGGCGAGCAGCCGCCCGGTGGCGGCGTCACCGCGGTAGCCGCACAGCAGGATGCCGCCCCACCGCTCGCCGCGCCCGCCGAGTTCGGCGCGGATCCAGCCGTCGCCCTCGCCGCGGCCGGCCTGCCGGGAGATGCGTTCCCAGTCGCGCAGCACGTCGTCCACGGCCGGCCGCTCGCCCGCGGTGGCCAGGACCCGGTGGGCGAGGTTGGTGACGACGACGGGACAGCCGCTGTGCTGGGCGATCTCGTCGAGCAGGCGTTGCAGCGGGGCGTCCGCGGTGATGAGGCCGGTCAGGGCCGTGCGAACGGCTTCGGAGAGGCTGACGGCGGCGAACTTGCGGCGTACCAGGCGGGACTGGACCTCCTCCGTCAACTCGGCGAAGGGGAACGGCCGGTGGAGCACCACCATGGGCAGACCGCAGCGTTCGGCCGCGCGGCGCATCACGTCCGGCGGGGCCGGGAAGGCGCGGCCGAGTCCGAGGACGACGGCCGCGGCCTCGGCGCGGTGCAGGGAGCGGATGTACTCCGCCTGGAGTTCGTCGTCGCCGGCCAGCAGCACGCCGGTGGTCAGGACCATCTCGCCGCCGCTGAGCATCACGCCGACGTCGGCGGCCTCGGCGACGTGCACCCAGCGTACGGGCCGGTCGAGCTGGCCCGCGCCGGCCACCACCTCGGGTTCCCCGGCGAGCACCCGCTCCAGGGTGAGGACCTGACGGACCGACAGGACGGGTTCCAGGAGGGTGGTCATGGTGGTGTTCCCTTGCTGTGGCGTTACCTGATGCCGGTCACCGGAAGCCGGTCACCCCGTGCCCGTGGCCGGTTCGCGGTGACCGGACGTGCGTCACCGGGTGCCCGTCACGCGATGCCGCGCAGCGCGCTCTCCAGGATCGCGGCGCCCTCCTCGGCCTCCGCGACGGTCAGGGACAGCGGCGGCGCGATCCGCAGGGCGCTGGTGTCGTGGCCGCCGCCCTTGCCGACGAGCAGTCCGCCCTCGCGGGCCGCTTCGAGCACGGCGGAGGCGGCCTGCGGATCGGCCTCGTCCGTACCGGGCTTGACCAGTTCGATGCCGATCATCAGGCCCCGGCCGCGCACCTCCCGCACCCACGGCAGCTGCGCGCCGACGGCCCGCAGCCGTTCGATGAGCAGTCCGCCGACCCGCCGGGCGTTGCCCTGGAGGTCGTGTTCGAGGAGGTAGCCGAGATTGGCGAGACCGGCGGCCATGGTGAGCTGGGTGCCGCCGAACGTCGAGATGCTGTTGGCGTCCAGACAGTTCATGATCTCGGCGCCGGCGATGACGCCGCCGATGGAGGCGCCGTTGCCGATGCCCTTGGCGAAGGTGACGATGTCCGGCGGGCCGTTGCGGGCGTGCGCCTGCCAGCCCCAGAAGTTCTCGCCCGTGCGGCCCCAGCCGGTCTGCACCTCGTCGGCGATCCACAGGACGCCCCGCTGCCTGAGCACCTCGCGGAAGGCCGCGTACAGGCCGTCGGGCGGCGAGGTGAAGCCGCCGACGCCCTGGATGGGCTCGGCGATCAGGGCGGCGGGCGGACGGATGTGACCGAGCAGGTCCGTGAGGTCGTCCACGCAGGCGGCGACGAAGGCGTCGTCGTCCAGGTGCGCGAACGGTCCCCGGGTGCGCACCCCGCCGTGGACGTACAGCGTCTGGAGCGGGGACAGGGAGGTCGGGGACCAGCCGCGGTTGCCGGTGACGCCGACCGTGCTGAAGGACCGGCCGTGGTAGCTGTTGCGCATCGCCAGGACGGTGTTGCTGCGCCGGTAGGTGGTGGCGAGCAGCAGGGCGGTGTCGTTGGCCTCGGTGCCCGAGGTGGTGAAGAACACCCGAGCGTTCGGGATCGCGCTCAACTTGGCGATGCGTTCGGCCAGTTCCACCATGGGCCGGTTGAGGTAGAGCGTGGAGGAGTGGACGATCCGGCCGGCCTGTTCACCGACCGCCTTGGTGACCTCCGGCAGCGCGTGCGCGGTCATCGTGGTCAGGATGCCGCCGAAGAAGTCCAGGTAGCGGTTGCCGTCGGCGTCCCAGACGTGCCGGCCCTCGCCGTGGGTGATCTCCAGGGGCTCCTCGTAGTAGAGGGCGAGCCAGTCCGGCAGGACGTTGCGGTGGCGTGCGTAGAGGTCGTTCACGGCTGGACCAGTCCCTCGTAGGCGTCGGGCCTGCGGTCGCGGTAGAAGGCCCACTGCTGCCGGACCTCCTCGATCAGGTCGAAGTCGAGGTCGCGGACCACCAGTTCCTCCTTCGTGTCGCTTGCGACGTCGCCGACGAACTGGCCACGGGGGCTGACGAAGTAGCTCGTGCCGTAGAAGTCGTTGTCGCCGTACTCCTCCTGGCCGACGCGGTTGATCGCGGCGACGAAGTACTCGTTGGCGACGGCGGCCGCGGGCTGCTCCAGCTGCCAGAGGTAGGCGGACAGGCCGCGCGAGGTGGCGGACGGGTTGTAGACGAGCTGGGCGCCGTTCAGGCCGAGTTGGCGCCAGCCCTCCGGGAAGTGGCGGTCGTAGCAGATGTAGACGCCGATCCTGCCGACCGCCGTGTCGAAGACCGGCCAGCCCGCGTTGCCCGGTTTGAAGTAGTACTTCTCCCAGAAGCCCTTGACCTGCGGGATGTGGTGCTTGCGGTACTTGCCGAGGAAGGTGCCGTCGGCGTCGATCACGGCCGCGGTGTTGTAGTAGAAGCCGGACTGCTCGATCTCGAAGACCGGTACGACGATCACCATGCCGGTCTCGCGGGCGAGTTCCTGCATACGACGCACGGTCGGTCCGTCCGGGACCGGTTCGGCCCAGCGGTAGTGCTCCGGTTCCTGCACCTGACAGAAGTAGGGGGCGTTGAAGACTTCCTGGAACCCGATGACCTGGGCGCCCTGCCGGGCCGCCTCGCGCGCGTGTTCCTCGTGTTTCGCCACCATGGACTCGGTGTCGCCGGTCCAGGTGGCCTGAACCAGCGCGGCTCGTACGACGTTGGCCATGAGCTGCTCCTTCGACGGGACGTCAGAGCCTCTACGCCCGTAGACGCAGGCCGTAGAGGGACGAACGTAAGCCTCCAGGACGGGCTTGCCAAGACCATCGTCGTTAACCCGCTGAGTCGATCGCGTTTCACACTCCGGTGGGTGAGCCGCTGGGCCGTACGGGTGGCCCGACAGGCGGACCGGGCCGGACTCGGGCAGTGGATGCTGTCGCCCTCGAGCGGTGGAACCTGTCGCCGTCGGGCGGTGGATCCGGCCGCGCCCGGGCGGTGGAACCTGTCGCCTTCGAGCGGTGGGTCTTGTCGTCTTCGGGCGTCGATCCCACCGCCCCGGGCGGTCGGTCCCGCCGCGCCCGGGCGGTCGGTCCCGCCGCCCCGGGCGGTGGAGCCTGTCACCCTCGGGCGGTGGAGTCGGCCGCGCCCGGGTGGTGGATCCTGTCGCCGTCGGGCGGTGGATCCTGTCGCCGTCGGGCGTCGATCCCGCCGCCCCGGGCGGTGGAGCCTGTCGCCCTCGGGCGGTGGAGCCTGTCTCCCCGGGCGGGCGGTCGCGTCGCGCTCAGACGGTGAACCCGGCCACCCGCAGGGCGTGCACCACGTCCCAGTGACGCTCCTCCGAGACACCCCGGGCCGCCTCCAGCAGCAGCGGTACGAGCGTCTGCGGGTCCGGCCCGACGCACCGGGCCGCCTCGTCGGGGGTGCGGACGCGCACATACGCGTCCAGCAGCGCGCGGACCTCACGGCGGGCGCCCGCCCCGGCCAGCGCGAGCACGGCCTCGCCTATCTCGGCGGCCGGGCGGGCGACGCCCTGGCGCAGGATCTGCTCGCCGTCACCGGTGCGGCCCGCTCCGGCCAGGGCGTCGGCGGCGGCGACCACCTGGCCGGCCGGCAGCGAGGCGGCCTCCCACAGCAGCGTCGCCCAGTCGGCGCCGAGCGCGGCCCGCTGGAGCTCGTCCGCGAGCAGCGGGAAGCGGGCGGCGGGCCAGTGCGCGATCTCCACCAGCAGGGCGTGCGCCTCGCCGCTGCGCCCCTCGGCCCGCAGCCGCACCAACCGCCCCACCGTCTCGGCGGTCTCCCGCGCGGCCACCGCGTCGGGCGACCCGGCGGCCGGCTTCGGCTCCGTCCGCCGCACCGCCTCGGCGACCCGCGCGAAACGCGCCCCGCGCGGGGTACGGCCGGAAGCCGCCGGGTCTTCCGGCCGAGGCGGTGCCGCCTCCGGCGGTACGACGACGGAGGCGACCTCTTCCTCGACCATCCCGGCGAACCGGGCACTGCCCCGGCGCCGCTTGCGCTGCTTGGCGGGGGCGGGCACCGGAGCGGCGGAGGCGGGCTCCCGGATGGCCCGGGAAGCGGCGGCCGGGGGCTGCCCGGCGGCGGGGGCCGACTCCCGGGTGCCGGGCACCGGGGCGCCGTCCGCGGGGGCGTGGGCGTGGTCCGCGGCCGCCGTGGACACGGACGCGTGGGCGCCGTCCGCAGGCGCGGGTTCGGGAGCGAAGGGACCGTCCGCAGGCGTGGGTCGGAAATCCCAGGAGCCCTCGGCGGGCGCGGGCGCCGGGGCGGAACGGCCGTCCGCAGGCGCGGGCTCGGGAGCGGAAGTGCCCCGGTGAGCCGAGGGACGGCGACCAGGCGCGGGCTCGGGGGCGGAGACGCCGTACCCGGGAGCGGGGTCGGGGAAGGGAGAAC
>NZ_VJZD01000175.1 GCF_009377175.1 Streptomyces adustus | reverse complement strand
CAGCAACGACCCGGTCCACCAACTCAGCAGGACACGACCGAGTCAGGATGCCCAACCCCAGCCGCTCCAGACGCGACACCAACACGCATGGCTCAACAGCACGCACACCCCAAAAGCAACGGCATTGTTGTTGATGATCCGGGGGGGGTGGTGTCACCGGGCCCGGAGGCATCGACGGACCGCTGATGAGAGGCTTCAGCACCGGCTTCACCCGAGCCGGAAGAGCTCTCCGTAACGTGGCTGTGGCAGCTCGATGCCGTGCCAGGGCCGGACGAAAGCGTGAAGAGACGCTTGGACGAGGCTGTGCGACCCAGGTATTGCATCACAACAACACCCAAGCCGCACGGCCTACTTCATGCCTCGGCAGTGCCTCGGCAGTGTCTCGATCAATATCACGCACCACGTCGTAAGGTACGGCCTATGTCTGATGGATCGATGTCTACGGGCCGCCTATGGGCAGTCCTGCTCGGGGTCGACGCTGTGGTTACTGCGTCGACGATCGTGGTGTGGAGGCAGAGCGGAACACCGTGGACCGAAACCTTGGTCAGTTCGGGTGTGATTGCTCTTGCGGTCCTGATAGCCGGCCCATGGACGATAAGGCGGACCAGGGCAAGGGTCGAGGAAGCAATGCGGCAACAGCGTTGATCCGGTTCGGTCGCCTCTGAGAGTGCGGTACGTGGCATGCTCCGGGTTCGGGCGAGGCTGCCGCAACGAGCGGCCGTGCACTCTCGTGGGCCTGGCTCCTCACGGCAGCAGACGGTGCTGGGCGGCCATCGCCACTGCGCCGGCCCTGGTCTGCACGCCCAGCTTGGTGTAAATGCGGCCCAGGTGGGTCTTGACCGTGGCCTCACTGAGAAAAAGGACCCGCGCGATCTCCCGGTTGGTGAGGCCGCCAGCCAGCTGGCCGAGGATACCCCGTTCCCGTTGTGTCAGCGCGGGTCCAGGCGTGCGGATCCGGGACATCATCCGATCGGCGACGGTTCCCGACAGCACGGTGCGCCCGGCGGCGGTGTCCCGGATCGCGGCGAACAACAGTTCCGGTCGCTCCGCCTTGAGCAGGTATCCGGTGGCGCCGGCCGCCAGGGCGCGGGCTATGTCGGCATCGGTGTCGAACATCGTGAGGACCAGGACCTGCGGTGCAGGTCTGCCGCGCGCACCGGGCGCGGCGGTGGCGACGATCCGTCGTGTCGCCGTCACCCCGTCCGTGCCGTCGCCGAGTTGGAGGTCCATGAGCACCACGTCCGGCCGCAGACGCATGGTCATCACCAGTGCCTCGTCCCCGCTCGCGGCCTCACCGACAACATCGATTCCTTCAGTGCTGGACAGCAGCGCCCTCAGTCCGGCCCGTACCACGGCGTGGTCGTCACAGAGAAGGACACGGACGGTGTCGGGTTCGCGGGCGAAGTCCGTGCCGGTCGGTTCGAGGTCCTCGGCAGGGCTGGTCGGAGCCGATCCTCCGGCCCTCTGCCCGTGTTCGGGGCTCTGTGGGAATCTCATGATGTCTCCTCCGCCGGGAGCGTGCTGCGAGCGGCGGCGCCGTCGTGCGCTCCGAGGACCACGGACATGGTCACGACCGTTCCCTCACCGTGTGCGGACTCCACGCGGAGTGTTCCTCCGGCCCGTCTCGCCCTGCTCTCCATTAGGGGAAGACCATGGCCGCGTGTGCGGGCCTCGCGGCGGTGCGGGATACGGCCCGGCTCGAAACCGCGGCCGTTGTCGGCGATGTCGACGCAAACGGAGTCCTTTGAACAGGTCAGCGTGATTACAGCCCGGGTCGCCCCAGAATGTTCCCGTACGTTGGCCAAGGCGCCCTGACTCACACGAAGCAGCGCTGTCTCGACCGCCTCGGGGAGGTTCCCGGGTGTGCCGTCCAGCCGGAACTCGACGGCCGGGCCGGACGCGGGCTCCCCATCGGTCCCCGGCATAGCAGGCTGCTCCGCTAGTGCGCGCATCGCGTGCACCAGAGTGTTCCCATCGAGATCGAGCGGGGCCAGATCGCGGACGAATCGGCGCACCTCCGCCAGCGCGCGGCCCGCGCTCGCGGCGGCCCCGCGGACGTGTTCGTGCGCGGTGTCCGGCGCGATGTGCCACTGGCGTTCGGCGGCCTGCAGCAGCATCTGCTGGCTGGACAGGCTCTGGGCGAGGATGTCGTGAATCTCGGCCGACAGCCGCTGCCGTTCCTCCAGAGCGCCTGTGCGCCGCTCGTTTGCGGCCAGTTCACCCCGGGCGCGGACCAGGTCGTCGATGAGCAGGCGCTGCCGGTCCGCCAGACGCCGGCTGTGCAGCAGTACGGCTGTGACGACGGTCCCGAGGGCAATCGGGGCGATCACCAGGTTGGGGTTGAACAGGCCGCTCGCCACACGGAGTTCGGAAACGATCACGAGGAGCGTGAGCACTGAGGCAAGGGGCAGCGCGAGCGGCACCGGCAACCGGTGCACACCGGTGAAGAGCAGGGGCATGGTGCACCATGTCGCGCTCGGTTCGAGGGCGAGGAGGACCAGCCAGACGGCGAGCAGCATGCCCAGCCGAATCAGGTGCCGGATGCTGGGCCGCTCGCCATGGCAAGGCGCGGGCGCCCAGATCGGTCCGCTCAGGTGGAGCACGCCGAAGACGAGGAAGAGCGCGAGACTCCATCCTGTGTGGCCGTCCGGCCCATCGTAGGTGAGCAGCCGGCCGATGGAACCCGCGAGCAAGAGAACGAACGCGGCCTGCATGGCCGCCTCGATCCACCACCCGTCGGGATCGGCGCGTCCCAGAACCGAACCGTCGTGCTCCGTCACCGCTTGTTCATCCTTCTACGCAGACCCTTCGCCATGGATCGGTTCTCACCACGTCTACCGGCCACCTGGGTCCGGTGCATCATCCGATCGATTGACATCGGCATGGCCTCTCCCGAGTCCCGACCGATCCATTCGCCCAGCGAACGCGGACCCGCCGCCGACCAGACTGCTGAACAGAACGACGTACAGCACCTCCCAACTGCTTTCCCACCCCCCGGCTCCCTACTGAAATGTCTCCCGCATGCACATTTCCTTCCTGCTCCACAATGCGTATGGCATCGGCGGCACGATCAGGACGACATTCAACCTCGCCGCGGCGCTGGCGGAGCACCACGATGTGGAGATCATCTCGGTGTTCCGGCATCGCAACGTGCCCTTCATGGGCGCACCCGCCAAGGTAGGCCTCACCCCTCTGGTCGACCTGCGCGCTGCCTGCGCCGACTACGACGGTGACGATCCCCGCAACACCCAGCCCGCCAGGGTCTTCCCGCGCGCGGACGGTCGGCACACGCAGTACAGCCGCCTCACCGACGAACGCATCGGCCGGCACCTGAAGAGGCTGGACGCCGACGTGATCGTCGGAACCAGGCCCGGACTGAACGTGCACATCGCGCGCCAGGCGCAGCGCGCCGCCGTCAGGGTGGGACAGGAGCACCTCAGCCTCTCGGGTCACGGCTTCCGTTTGCGCCACGAGATACAACACCACTATCAATTGCTTGACGCCCTCACCACCGTGACCGAAGCCGATGCCCGCGCCTACCGGCGACTGGGCCTGCGCGGTGTGAGAGTGGAGGCCATACCTAACAGTGTTCCCGCCGCGTCCGTGGAACCGGCTGACGGCACCGGCAAGTTCGTCGTAGCGGCGGGTCGGCTCAATACCGTGAAGCGATATGACCTGCTCGTCAGAGCCTTCGCCCAGGTCGTCACCGCTCATCCGGACTGGCAGCTGCGGATATTCGGCAGTGGAGACACCACCGGCAACGAGAGGCACGCCCTGTCTGCACTGATCCGCGATCTCGGACTCAGCCGCCACATCTTTCTCATGGGGCAGGTGAACCCCCTCGAACCGGAGTGGGTGAAGGGCTCCATCGCCGCGTCCACCTCCGACCGGGAATCGTTCGGCATGACCATCGTCGAGGCGATGCGCTGCGGTCTCCCCATCGTCGCCACGGACTGTCCCGTCGGACCACGCGAGATCATAGAAGACGGTGTCGACGGACGCCTGACATGCCCGGGAGACGTGGACGGCATCGCGGCTGCGCTGCTCGAACTGATCGGCGACGACGAACTCCGGCGTCGCATGGGCGAGGCCGCCCTGAGGAATGCGACCCGCTTCGACCCGGCACGCATAGCCCAGCGGCACCTGGACGTCTACCAGGGCCTGCTGCGGCGCGGTCCCGGACGACGCTCGCTCGGCTTCGTACGGCAAACCGCGCACCAGGCAGTCACCGACTCACTCGACACGGCACACGGGCTGCGGTCCTTGGCCCGCGGTGTTCTGAAGAAGTGCCGCACCGATGCGGAAGACAGATGCCGGACTCGGCTACCTCGCCAGCTGTGATCAGTGCCTGTGTCCCATCCTGTTGCCGCAGAACACGGCGTCCTGCGGCTGGATGGTGATCGGGCTTGCCGTTCGGTCGAGCGTGCGGGCTACCAAGATGATGGAGTTCTCGACGTTTCGTGATTCGAGTGGAAGACCGTGCCTGTCGACGCCTTATCGCTGATCCCGCCTGCTCTTGACCCAGCTCCGCGAGCAGCCCGAGGTCGTATCCACGGAGGTCTTGAGCTTGCTTGGGCGGCTGGTCGAGGTGCCTGATCCACGTGTTCCGCGCGGGGTACGTCACCCGTTGGCCGTCGTGCTCGCACTCATCGCGTGTGCCGTGTTGTCCGGAGCGTCCTCGCTGCTGACGGTCGGCGAGTGGATTGCCGATGCCCCGGCCGACGTGCTCCGGCAACTCGGCGCCTGTCCCGACCCTTTGATTGCCCGGCGTGCTCTGCCCGGCGAGACGACGGTCCGGCGGCTGCCCGCTCGTGTCGACGCCGATGCACTCGGCCGAGCAGTCGGACGCCGGCCGGCAGATCGCCGACCGAAGGAGACGGGGACCGGCGGGCTTCGCGGTCCGGCCGTGGACGACGAGAGCCTGCGAGGCGCGGCCAAGGCCAAAGGACAGGAAGATCCACCTGCTCGCCGCCCACCAGCGACGCGATGCACACCCAGCGGGAGCACGCCGACTACCTCCTCGCCCGCAAGGCCCACTGCATCGTGATCGCCAAAGGCAACCAGAAGAAGAACCGCAAGCAGCTCAAGTCCCTGTGTCAGCGGTCTCGCGTAGCGTGAGTACGGAATGCGCGGGCTGTGACCTGCGCGGATGGGTGGGCAGCGGCGTGAGTGACCGTAGGGAGTGGCTGGCGGGGCGCGATCGGGACGCGGCGCTGATCATCCGGACCGATTACCGCGACGAACAGGCATGGGCTGCGGTGAAAGCTGAGCTGATGAGGCCTTGGGGTGATGGAGACTTCGAGCCGTACGTCCACATCGCTGACGATCCGAAGTGGGCGGGATGCACCTCGGCTCAGATTCTCTCCGTGGTGGTTGCCGATGAGGAGCTGAGCGTGGTGTTCCTTGCCGACCGCGACTCAATGCGTGGTGGGCCTACCACGTTGCTGGCAGTGGCGGTGCTGGCCAGGGAAGAGTGCGACAGTGACGAGGAGTTCGAGGCGGACGGCGGCGCGTTTCGCACCGTTCCTGCCGGCGTCCACGAGATACACGCGAATCTCATGATCGCCAACCTGTCATTCGGTGATTTCAAGGAAGCCGCCAAGGAGGACCCCCAGGACACTTTCCAAGGGTTCGCCATCTGAAGGACTCGGCTCGCCGACTGGAGCGCTCACTCGCCAACTGAAGTGCTCAGTCACGTCAGCCCCTACGACACCACTGTTCACGGGACTCGGGACCCAGCTCGGAGCCCGCGTGTCGGCCGAGCTCGGCGACGACAGGACCCGGTTCGCCGATGCCCGCGGACTGAAGGCCTATGACGGGTCGGCGCCCATCACCCGGGCCTCCGGCAAGAAGTCCAGCATCACCCGCCGCCGCATCAGGAACGACCGGCTCAACCACGTCGGCTGTCTCTGGGCCTTCTCAGCCCTTCGCGCCTCACCCGGGGCCATGGCTCGCTACCGCCACCGCCGCGACGAACGCGGAGACTGGCACGCCTCGGCCCTACGCAATGTCTTCAACAGCCTGATCGGACAACTCCACCACTGCCTTCAACACCGCGAACTGTTCGATGAACAGGCGGCCTTCGCAGCCACGGTGGCATAGGTCGCGCAGGCAGCGTGAGAGGGCAACGTGCTCCAGCCAGCGCCGATGAGGGAGAAGCTCCAGTGCACCGCCAGCGCTACCGCAGGACCGGACGGTTGGAGGCCGCGTACTCATCCGCGATGACGAATACGCTGCCGCATCTCGGGCACTCTGCCTTGCCAAAGAGATGCGCAATTCCGTCAGCGAGTACGTCTTCCCCATCTCGGACAGCGAGCTCGTGCATCCATCGGCCGACACCCGAGAGCTCCTCGGCGGGCGCCGCTCGCAGGTCCCGTCGGTCCACGTCGCCAAGATTCCAGTCCCGGATCGCCGAGTAGCGCCCGTAGCCGCCGATGGCGATCGTCACTTCCACAGCACAGTGAGGGCAGGCCAGGTGGTAGAAGTCGTCAGTGAAGTCCCCCAGGACGTTCGCCCAGTGGTACTGCTCCTTGACCGCGAGCAACGCGCGGAAGGTCACCAGGTAGTCGGCCGGCCGTGACTGCATGTGGAGATCCAGGAGGGCACCGAACTCGGTGATCACGTCGGCGCTGGCACCCAGAAGATCGTCAACGCCGTGGTGTGCTGCCGCGCGCTCCATGATTTCTCCGGCCAAGTGCCGTGCCTCCGTGCTCCCCGGCGCGAGACGCACCAGCCGAGGCAGGGCAGCGATGCCGGCGGGCGACACCAGGTCCCGCTCCAGGATCAACCGGCGTCCCAGCTCCGCCCACGCCTCGCCGTCGTCTTCACGCTCCACACGGTCCAGGAGCTCGGGAACTCGGTCTACGTCGAAGTGCCAGTCGTACATCTGTGCCCAGTTCGCCACTCAGACATTGAACCGCCCTACGAGCTACGCGGCGAACCCGCACCACAGCGTCGCCATCGGGAAGTCTCGTCAACTTGACGCCTGGCTTCGTGAGGTGCCTGCGGTGAAGGCCCGCGCCCACCCAGGTGAGTGCAAGCGCGGTCCTCATCCGAAGACTCGTGCATCCCCACTACATACAGCGTGTGATCACGAACCTGCTGCGCGTCCCGCCCTGCGACCTGGGCGTGAACAAGCCCGGCACCCTCACGGCGACCGCCCGGTCTTCAACTGGGTGTGGTGCGTCACTGGTTGAAACATTCACTCCTGTCCCGGGTGGTTCGAGTCCGCCACGCAGAGCTACGTGAGGCGCTCGCGGACGCTGTCGGGAAGCGTGGATGTCTCGGCGCCTTGTTGTGCAGCGGCTGCCAGGACGCGGAGGCCCTTGTGCGAGGGGCTGTCCGGCTCGGCGGTCCAGACGACGATGTGCTGGTCGGGGGCGGTCGAGCTGGTGAGGGTGTCCCAGTCGAGGGTGAGGGTTCCGGCGATCGGGTGGTGGAAGACCTTGTTGCCGGTGCTCTGGACGGCGACCTCACACGTCTGCCACCAGTGCTGGAAGTCGGTGCGGGGCGCCATCCGTGCCAGGAGGCTCAGGAGCCGGGGATCGTTCGGATTGCGCGCGGTGTGCATGCGCAGGTAGGCCACGCAGGCGTGGGCCCCGGCCGGCCAGTCGTCGTACAGGGCCCGCAGCACGGGGTCGTTGAACAGCAGCCAGACGTAGTTGCGGTCCGCTTCGGGTACCTGGGCGAAGTCGGTGAGGAGTGCTGCGGCGAGCCGGTTCCAGGCCAGGACGTCCATGGTGTCCGACAGGACGACGGCGGGTGACTCGGTGAGTTGATCGAGGAGTCGGCGGCAGTGCTCGGTGACGTCCCGGCTTGATCGTGCGGGCGGTTCGCTCGGGACGCGGCCGGCGAGTTCGAAGAGGTAGGTGCGCTGGTCGCCGGTGAGGCGCAGGGCCCGGGCGACGGCTTCCAGGACAGGGACGGACGCCTGCATGCGGCCCTGCTCGATGCGGGTGTAGTAGTCGGTGCTGATGGCGGCGAGCTGCGCTACTTCCTCGCGCCGCAGGCCCGCCACCCTCCGCTGGTTTCCGGTGTCGGGCAGACCCACCTGGAGAGGTTCCAGATCAGCCCGGCGGGCCTTGAGGAAGACACCCAGTTCCTTCGGGTCGCCGGTCCCGGTGCTCATGGTTCCAGTGTGGCAGCGAACGGTATGGACCGGCGTCAGCCGAGCAGGCCGCTGTCGCTGCCGGCATCGTGGCCCACGGCGGCGGGGCCTGTGCCGTCCGCCCAGGAGGCGAGGATGCGCAGTGCGTCGTGGGAGGGGGAGCCGGGTTCGGCGGACCAGACGACGAGGTGCTGGTCGGCGTCGACGGTCGGGGCGAGGGTGTCCCAGTCGAGTGTCAGCTCGCCCACGACGGGGTGGTGGAGCACCTTGGTGCCGACACCGCGGACCGCTACGTGGTGGGCGGCCCACCAGCGGCGGAAGTCGGCGTCCTGGACCGACAGCTCGCCGACGAGCGCAGCGAGCCGTGGGCTCTCGGGGTCGCGCGCGGCTTCCATACGCAGTTGTGCCACGCAGGTGTGGGCGACATTAGCCCAGTCGGCATACAGCTCCCGCACGGAGGGTTCGGTGAAAAGCATGCGTATATAGTTCCGGTTCTTTTCCGGAATCTTGGAGAAATCGGTGACGAGGGCCGCCGCGAGTGGATTCCAGGCCAGAATATCCATGCGGCGGCCCAGGACGATTCCCGGAGTGGTGCCCAGGTCGTCGAGCAGCCTCCTCAGGCGGGGCTGCACTTTCTGGGATGTACGGCGCGCCGGGCGGGCCGGCGGGCGTCCGGCGAGCTGGAGCATGTAGGCACGCTGGTCGTCGTCCAGGCGCAGGACACGGGCCAGGGCGTGCAGCACGGGCGCGGACGCCTGTATACGGCCCTGCTCCAGGCGGGCGTAGTAGTCGGTGCTGATGGCAGCCAGGACCGCGACCTCCTCGCGTCGCAGGCCGCTGACCCGGCGGCGGCCTCCCGTGTCGGGAAGACCGGCTCCGGCAGGGCTCAGCTCGGCCCGGCGGGCTTTGAGGAAGGCCCCGAGTTCGTCGGGGCGCGGCACGTTGGTGGTCATGGTTGCCAGTTTCCCCGGGGCACAACTTCGGTGGCAGGGAGACTTTTGTCCCTGGATGGATTCCTCCGGGGATGGAAGTCTCCTCTGGTAGACGGGTGCGGCACGTGCGAGCGTATTTCCTGTGGCCAGGACAAAGCCCTTGTGGGCCGATATGAATTCCGGTTCCGGCATTGTCCACGGCACAACTTCTCCGTATCCGACCGAGGCGTCTACGGCGCCTGTGCACAATGAAGGAGTTCGATTCCGATGCCCGCCATCGACCGTGTCCTCGTCGTCGGGGCGACCGGCCGTACCGGTCGGCACGTCGTCGCGGCGGCGGCCGCCCGGGGCCTGACCCCCGTGGCCCTCGCCCGCGACGCCTCCCGGGCCCGCAAGACCCTGCCGCCCGGCACCGAGATCGTGGTCGGTGACCTCACCGTCCCGGACACGCTCACCGAGGCCGTCCGCGACATCGACGCGGTGATCTTCGTCCACGGTTCCGACGACGACGTGCGCCCCGAGTCCTTCGAACGCATCGACTACGGCGGTGTCGCCGGCGTCCTGGGCGCGCTGGGCAGCCGCCGGCCCCGGATCGTCCTACAGACGACGATCTTCGTCACCCGCCGCGGCCACTACTTCAACGACGGCGGCCACGCCCTGGACTGGAAGCGCCGCTCGGAGCGGCTCGTACGGCTCAGCGGCACCCCGTACACGATCGTGCGCCCCGGCTGGCTCGACGCAGGACAGACCGGCTCGCACCTGCGCATCGAGCAGGGCGACACCGGCGAGGACGGCATCAGCCGTGAAGCCCTCGGCACCCTCCTCGTCGAAGCCCTCCTCGACGACGCGGCGCTCGGCAAGACCTTCGAGGTCTTCTCCGGCCCCGGCCGCGCCACCAAGGACTTCACCGCCCTGTTCCAGGGTGCCCAGCCCGACGCCTCCGCAGCCCTGGACGCCGTCAAGGACACCCCCAACCTCCCTCTGGACGCCGAGCCGGCCCGCGTCAGGGACGACCTCACGCACCAGCACACCCACTGACCACCGCACCAACAGCAAACAGCAGGAGCACCACGATGCAAGCCATCACCTTCCCCAACGGCCAGATCACCATGGCGGGCAACCTCTACCTGCCCGAGGCCTTCGACACCGGCAGCCGACACGCGGCGGTCGTCGTCGTCCACCCCGGCGGCGGCGTGAAGGAGCAGGCCGCCGGCCTGTACGCGGGCAAGCTCGCCGAGCAGGGCTTCGTGGCCCTCGCCTTCGACGCCTCCTACCAGGGCGACAGCGGCGGCGAACCGCACCACCTGGAGGACCCCTACGCCCGCGTCGACGACGTCCGCGCCGCCGTCGACTACCTGCAGACCCTCGACTACGTCGACCCCGAGGGGATCGGAGCCCTGGGCATCTGCGCCGGCGGCGGCTACAGCGTCAACGCCGCGATGACCGACTATCGCATCAAGGCCCTGACCACCGTCAGCGCCGTCAACATCGGCACCAGCTTCCGCCGCGGCTGGTACGGCACCGACTCCGACGCCGCCGCCGTCCCCACCCTCAAGGCCGTCGCCCAGCAGCGCACCGCCGAAGCCTCCCAGGGCGCCGAACCCGCCTACCTCCCCTACGTCCCGGCCGAGCCGGACGAGAACACCCCGCGCGACCTCGTCGAGGCCGGCGACTACTACCTCACCCCCCGCGCCAAGAACAAGTTCCTCTTCACCAAGAGCGTCTCGCGGATCTTCACCTTCGACGCCTTCCACATGGTCGAGGACCTCCTGACCCAGCCGATCCTCGTCGTCGCCGGCAGCGAGGCCGGATCCCTGTGGATGTCCACCGAACTCCACGGCCGCGCCCGCAGCCCCAAGCGGCTCCGAGTCGTCGAAGGCGGCACGCACATGGACTTCTACGACGTCCCCAAGTACGTCGACCAGGCGATCGCCGAGGCCACGCCGTTCTTCACCGAGCACCTGAAGGCCGAGCCCGCCGACCAGGGCTGATCACTTCGGGGCAAGCGGGCCCCGCCACCTGCCGCGGGGCCCGCTTCATCAATTAAGGAGTCCACCCATGACCGACAACATCAGGCACGTGACCGTCAAAGCGCTGGCCTGGGACCTGGCCGCTGACATCCATCTCCCGCCAGACTTCGACGAAAGCAAGACCTACCCCGCCATCGTCAGCGTCCACCCCATCGGATCGTGCAAGGAGCAGACCGCCGGCAACGTCTACGCGACGGCGCTCGCGGACGAAGGGTTCGTCGCCATCGCCTTCGACGCCAGCTTCCAGGGCGCGAGCGGCGGTGAACCGCGGTCGGTCGAGGACCCGGTGTTCCGGGTCCAGGACATCAGCTACGTCATCGACCACCTCGTGACACTGCCCTACGTCGACGCCGACCGCATCGGTGTCATCGGCGTGTGCGGTGGCGGCGGTTATTCCATCAACGCCACCATGACCGATCGCCGTATCAAGGCCGTCGGCAGCGTGACGGGCGTGAACTTCGGCGGTCTCATGCACGAGTCCTTCAGCGGCTACGACCCCATCGGCGCTCTCGACGCCGTCGCCGAACAACGCACGGCCGAGGCCCGGGGAGCAGACCGGCAGATCACCCAGTACCTGCCGCCGTCCCCTGAGAAGGCCAAGGAACAGGGCCTGACCGAACTCGACCTGTTCGAAGCCACCGACTACTACCGCACCACCCGCGGCGAGAAGCCCGGCGGCCGCACCGAGGGACTGTTCTCCCGCCAGGGGTCCGCGATCGGCTGGGACGCCTTCCACCGCGCCGAGACTCTCCTGACCCGGCCGCTGTGCGTCGTCATCGGAGACAAACCCGGTGCGTTCGGCGCCTACCGGGACGGTCTGGAGATCTACCGCCGCGCGGCGTCGAAGGACAAGGAGCTGGTCGTGGCGGAAGGCTTCTCCCACTACGACCTGTACGACCAGCACGAACCAGTCAAGATCGCCCTGGGCCACCTGATCCCGTTCTACCACAAGCACCTCGGCGAGTGAGGCTGCCCGCCCGGCCGAGCACCCCTCGCCCTGGGCGGCCCGCGGCTCGGCGGCGGCCGGACACGTGTGTCCGGCCGCCGCCACGCACCTCCGGCGCAGACCAGCTCCCCTCCCCCGCAGCCAAGACGCAGGCCGAGACCGAGGGGTTCGCCATCCGGCCCTTCGGCGCCGGTACCCCTGCTGCCGTCGCCCCGTGGGCGGACGCGGAGCCGGGCAACCAACCACATGGCTCCCGCGCATCACACACGTGTAGCCGCATGGCGCCCTCGTCTTGCGGATCCTTGGCGCATCGCTCGCTTCGGCTTTAGCGTTGGGGGGTGCACGAGGGCATGGTCACGCTGTTCCTCGGCGGGGACGTGATGCTCGGCCGGGGTGTCGATCAGATCCTTCCGTTCCCCGGTGACCCGGCGCTGCGGGAGGAGTACATCCGCGACGCCCGCGCTTACGTCGACCTGGCGGAGGCGGCGAACGGGCCGATCCCCCGGCCGGTTGGCTTCCGCTGGCCGTGGGGCGAGGCGCTGCCCGTCCTGGACGAGACAGCGCCGGACGTGCGGGTGGTCAATCTGGAGACAGCCGTCACCGGTGACGGGGACTTCACGCCCGGCAAGGACGTCCACTACCGGATGAGCCCGGCCAATCTGCCGTGCCTGGCCGCAGCCCGGCCGGACGTCTGCGCACTCGCCAACAACCACGTACTCGACTTCGGCCCACGCGGCCTCCACGAGACGCTCGACGCCCTGGCGGAGTCGGGACTGCGGACGGCGGGGGCGGGCCCGGACGAGGTAGGGGCGAAACAGCCGGCGATCGTACCCGTGGGCGCTGACGGGCGGGTGCTGGTCTTCTCCTTCGGAATGCCGTCCAGCGGGATCCCGAAGCACTGGGCCGCCACCGGGCAGCGGCCCGGCGTCGACGTCATCGCGGAGCCTTCGCATGCAGCCGCCTCCGTGTTCGCCGACCGTCTGCGGCAGGTCAGGCGGCCGGGAGACATCGCGGTCGCCTCGATCCACTGGGGGTCCAACTGGGGCTTCGACGTCACGCGCCCCCAGGTCCGCTTCGCCCACGCGCTCCTCGACGCGGGCGTGGACATCGTGCACGGACATTCCTCGCACCACCCGCGCCCGCTGGAGGTGTACCGGGACAGGCTCATCCTGTACGGCTGCGGCGACCTCATCGACGACTACGAGGGGATCGGCGGCTACGAGAGCTACCGGGACGACCTGCGGGTGCTGTACCTGGTGTCGGTGGAGGCGGACACCGGCCGGCTGGTCAACGCGCGAATGGTGCCCCTGCGGGCGCGCAGGATGCGACTGGAGCACGCCCCGTCCCAGGACACCGAATGGCTGCGCGCCGTCCTCGACAGGCACAGCCGAGCGTTCGGAACCCGCGTCGACGGCGGGCCCGACGGCACGCTCACGCTACGGCCTCTGCATACCGGGCAGCACACATGACGTGGACCTCAGACGGGGACCACTCGGCACGTGTGCGTCGAATGCGACGCGCCCCGTGGCCTGTGTCAGGTCCCGGGAGGTCTTGAAGCATGGAAGCCGGGAGATCAGTCGCCGGGAACGGTTCGCTGGTGGTCGACCACATCCGCGCCGGCCGATCTCGGCCGGCCCGTTCGGTCTGCAGGAGGTCCCGATGAGCGTTCGTGTCATGGCCGGCTGCTGATGGGCTTGCTGCCTGACACGAGGGTCTTGCGCTGCGCACCACGGCCGACGGGCCGTCGGCCGTGGTGAAAGCACTGGGGTGCCGTGCTGGTGGAGTACAAGGCCGTGCGCTTCCCCGACGGCGAGCTACGAGCCGTTGCCGCCCGTGTGTCGTCGCCGCGGCTCTCGCCATCGTCCGGGCGAAGGCGCCGCGCGCAGTCGGCGACGGCGCCCAGTCCCGGGTAGCGGAACAAAAGCGGCTTGAGGCTGGCCCTGGGATGGCACACGGCAGAACAGGAGTGCCTCACCCAGGGGTGCGCATTCGTTCGCCGCTGGAGTGAGGATGGAAGTACGGGGTGCATGCACACGGCGTCGTCCGCCGTGTTTCCTGGGGGCGAGGAGGCCCGGTCGTGTTGTTCCTGGATCGTCGGGATGCCGGCCGACGGCTGGCTCCCCTGCTGAAGCATCTCGAGGGTACTGATGTCGTGGTGCTGGGCCTGCCCCGAGGGGGTGTCCCGGTCGCCGCGGAGGTCGCGAAGGCGTTGGGCGCGCCGCTGGACGTCTGCCTGGTGCGCAAACTGGGCGTGCCGTTCCAGCCGGAGCTGGGCATGGGGGCCATCGGCGAAGGCGGCGTCCGTGTGATCAACGACGAGGTGGTGCGCACCGCGCGGGTCACTGCGCATGACTTGGCCGTGGTCGAGGCCCGCGAGCGGGAGGTGCTCGAAAGCCGTGCACAGCGCTACCGGGGTGAACGGGAGCCGGCAGCCCTGACGGGGCGCACGGTCCTAATCGTCGACGACGGGGTCGCCACCGGATCGACGGCACGTGCGGCCTGTCAGATCGCCCACGCTCGCGGGGCGGCGCGGGTCGTCCTGGCGGTTCCCGTGGCCCCGCAGGACTGGGCCGCGCGCCTGGGTGCGGACGCCGACGAGCTGGTGTGCCCGCACACTCCGTGGAGCTTCTACGCGATCGGGCAGTTCTACGCCGACTTCTCCCAGACCGACGACGACGAGGTCGTCGCCTGCCTGCAAGAAGCGCTCGCCCGCCGGGCTCCGTCCGGGCAGGCAGGGCCCGAGGGCCGGGAGGCGAATGTACGCGCGGGTCCGCTGGTGCTGCGGGGCCAGTTGACGGTACCCGAGGGCGCGCTGGGGATCGTGGTGTTCGCGCACGGCAGCGGTAGCAGCCGGCGCAGCCCGCGTAACCGGTTCGTCGCGGCCGGCTTGAACCGGGCCGGGCTGGGCACCCTGCTCTGCGACCTCCTCACCGAGGAAGAGGAGATGGACCGGGCCAATGTCTTCGACACGGAGCTCCTCGCCCGACGGCTCACGGACGCCACCGGCTGGCTGCGCGAGCAGCCCGAGGCCCAGGGGCTGGCCATCGGCTACTTCGGCGCCAGCACCGGCGCGGCCGCCGCACTCTGGGCCGCCGCCGAGCCCGACGCGCGGATCGCCGCGGTCGTCTCCCGTGGCGGCCGGCCCGATCTCGCCGGACCACGACTGCCAGCCGTGACCGCACCCACCCTTCTGATCGTCGGTGGCGACGACCGGCTCGTGCTCGGTCTCAACCGCGATGCACAGGCCCGGCTGCGGTGCGAGAGCGAACTCGCGGTCGTCCCCGGTGCCACCCACCTCTTCGAGGAACCCGGCACCCTGGAGCAGGTCACCCACCTCGCCCGTGACTGGTTCACCGACCACATGGCCCCGGCACACCACGGGGTGACCCGCTTCTGAGCGCAGAGGGCACGTCGCCGGCCCAGAGCCGCACTTCCCGTCTGGGCGCGGTTCTCAGGTTGCGTGTCCGGCGCAGCAACACCGTCTCAGCGTTGACGATGCACACGTGACGGGCGACGGCCCGTGGGCCCGGACCGCTCCTCGCGATCCGGGCCCACGGGCACATGTTCGCCTGGGCGGCGTCAGACGGTGGGGAACTGTGGCCGATCACCAGCACCGACCGAGGCGAAACGCTGTTCCTCACAGCTGCGGACGGCACGCTCGCCGGGATCCTGGTCGAAGACGGCGAAGGCGGTTGGGCGCGGTACGACATGAGCTTCGCCGAATGGCTCTCTCGCTACCTCATCGGCGAAGACATGGCCGGCCCCGACACCTCAGCCTTCTGTCCCGGCCCCGTGCAACTGTGCCTCCTCCCGATGACCGCCGACGAAAGGCCAGAGCCCTGGAACGGACCCGAGCACGGCATGCAACCCTGTCGGCCACGACAGTCACAGAGACCCACTGCGTCCCTTGGAAAGCCGAACGGGACGACCGCTTAGCCGTGGATCACTGCCTGAGAGGCGGGCTCGGCCTGGAGCCAGTGGCGGCCGGCGGGTGCCCAGCCCAGGAGCCGACGTGCGCCGCTGTTTGTGGGGCCGCCGTCGGGGCCGAGGTCGCCGCCCGCGTGGACGAAGCGCAGACCCGCCAGGACGGGCGCGAGGCGCGTGCGAGCGTGGTCGGGACAGCGCGCCGCGTCGTCGTCGAACTGCGCCAGGGCCGTGCGCTGCTCGTCGGGGGTGGCCATCGACAGGTGGAACAGAGCCTGGCGCCAGGAATAGGCCATGTCCTTGATGGTCCTCAGCGGGTGCGGGTTGCCGTGGATCCGCGCGGCAAGGCGGCAGGTGGTGGCGAATGCGCTGCGGACCAGTGCCGCCCAGCCGGGCTGTGGGCTCACCCTGACCGGCCCGGCGAGGAGGGCAAGGTTGTGCGTGGTGAGGATCTGGGCCTGCTCGATCACCGCGCCGGCCTGGGCGACCGACAGCCACGTCGTCGCGTCGACGCCAGCGCGTTCATGGCACAGCGCCGCGAACTGCACAGCGTCGAAGCCGTGCCTGTCCCGGGAGGCGGACGCGTCGGCGCCGGCAATACGTGCGTAGTCGATGCCGTAGTAGGCCGCGTACAGGGTTTGGTCGAGGAGCTCGGCCGCGACCCGGGCCGCGGCAGGGAACTTGGCGGTGAACGTGCCCATGAAGATGTCGGCCGCGAGCTCCTCCGTCCACGGCAGCGTGAGCCCGGCGGTCCGGGCGAGCGTGGTGAGCCGGCTCACCAGCGGGTTGGGCAGCACCGTGCCGGGCCAGCCCTGCAAAGCGAGTTCACCGAGGTCGGCGAGGGTGCGTGCCGCCGTCGCCCGCACGGGATCGGTGCTCTGGCGGTGCTGTTCGACGGCCCGGACCCAGGGCAGTTCCTCGAAGCGGACCTGGTGCTGCAGGTCGACGAGGAGCACCGAGCGCCGGTTGCTGAAGGCCCCGTAGGAGGCGGTCATCAGACGGCGCAGTCCGGCGTCGGAGTAGGCGGCGGCGCTCGCGGCCGCGACGAGCTGAGGCGTGAGGGTGGCCAGCACTTCAGCGGACGGTACGACGCCCGCTGCGATGAGCGTCGGGACGTCAGCAGCCAGCGCCCGGTGAACCAGACGGGCGATGGGCTCGGGCACGTCGGCGCCGACGGGCAGCCCTGTCGCCTCGTACTCGGCGGGGGTGACCGCCACCGTGAAGGTGCGGGCCTGCGGTGTGCCCGTGTCCGGCGGCAGGTCCGCCAGGCGCTCGGCGACCAGCTGGGCCATGGCGTGGTGCGTCGGGCGGGCGGCGTCCGCGGCCTGACGGGCGCGCAGTGCCGCATGCTCGGGCGTACCGGGTACGCCGCGTCGGCGCACCATCGCATCGACAGCGTGCTGCACCAGTCCACGGCGACGTGCATCCAGGTCGCCTCCGGCAACGAGGTCTTCCAACGCGGTCCGCAGGATGAACGAGTTCTCCTTCGGGCGCCGGTGCTTGCCGCAGCAGGTGTGTTCGGCGGCCAGCGCGCGGTAGCGCCCCAGCAACGCGGCCGCGCGCTGCCTCCACTCCGGCTTGGGGGCCCTGGCCAGGACACGGCCGTTGCGCACGGTCTTCAGCCAGTGCTCGAGCAGTTCGTCGGCGAAGGGATTCCACACGGTCAGCGCCTCGTTCATCGCCGCGATGCCGGCATGCGGGCGCCGCTGGTGCAGCCGACGGCGCACCTCTGCGATCGTCCAGCGGAACACGATGCCGCTGTCGGACCCAGAAGTCGCGGAAGGCACCGGCTGCGGCAGAAACCGCAGGCGGTCGGCGAACGGCGCCAGGACGTCGAGGAGTTCCAGCGCGGTCGCGGTCTCCCCGCGGTCGGCGAGCCAGGCAACGGTGAGCAGGGCGGCCTCTTCGGGCAGCTCGACGGCATAGCCGCCCGATTCCAGCAGGTCCGTCAGCTCGGCGAGGCCCGTCGTGGTCAGGGCGTGCGCGAACAGGGCGCGCCGCTCGGCCGGCAGACCGGCTCGGTGCGCGGCGGCGGCTTCGTGCGCAAGCAGCGGCCCGCTCGCGGCCGGCGTGCCGGTGGCGAAACCGCCACGAACCACCTGCGGGGTGACCCATGCAGGCAGGCCGGCCACGGGAGTGCGCGACCCGACGGTCAGCGTGCCGTCGGCCATACCGGCAAGAACCTTTCGCCAGCGCTCCACACGTTCCTCAGCGCCAGCGCGCACCTGTCGGTCGTGGTGAGTCAGAGCCGTGGTGAAGGCCCTCGCCAACTCGCCCATCGGGTAGACCTGCGGAACGTCCACAGGTCCCCGACCGTGCGTGGTCGCGTCGTGGCCGTCGTTGCGCCCAGAGTCGTTCGTGTCCATAGCCAGCGTGGCGGGCTCTGCCCCCGCGCCCTCCGGGTCCCGAGCCCGGTGCTCTCCTGACTGAGCTACACGCCGTTGCGCCTGGCGAGCCTACGGGCTGGGCACCATTCCTGACCATCGACTTCCTTGTCACCCTCGGCGCGCACACGGAGGGGGTCCGGTGGCGTGCAGCGCGGTGCAGCCGCCCCGGTACAGGTCGCCGAGGAGTTCGAGGGCGATAACGCTCTTGCCTGATCCGGGGCCGCCGGTGACGACGATGACTTCTTTGAAGTCGGACTGCCTGGCCTTCTCGACAGCAACAATCCGAACAGCGGCCAACGCCCTCCAGATGCATCACAGCCGCCCAACACCGCAGCAGACACCACCGGCCCGGCTCGGTAGGAGATCAGGGGCGCCGCGGTGTCTCCAGCTCGTTCAGGAGCCGCTCGAGTTCCTGCCCTGAGCGGGCCCGCTCAGGCGCCCTCGGTGGTGACGAGGACGGGGTCGCACGTCCTCAGCCCCGTGACGTAGTTACCGTTCGTTCCGTAGCCGGAGAAGGTCGCCCAGCCGTCGGGCGCGATGACGCGACACGGAGCCCACTGGCCGTCCGTGTACTCGACCGTGACGGAGACGGTATCGCCGCAGCGGTTGTGGACGTCCGTGTAGCGCCAGCTCTGGAAGTACTCCACGCACTCCGGAGCCGGCGATCCGGTGGCCGCCACTGCGGACGGGGCGGTGATCAGGGTCGTCAAGAGACCCGCCGCGCTCATGGCGGCGAGAGCGAGGGGACGCGACATGCGTGTCGTGTGGTGTGCCATGTCCCGAATCCTCAGCCCCATACGGACACTCACGCAACTTTCTGCAAGTAATTTCAGCCACGATCTCGTCGCGCATACCAACAAGCAGGCCAGAGACCATTTCAAGGACTGAAAGACTTTGCATATCACTCTCACACCACAGCACGTTGAACTGGGCATGGCGAGGGCTGGCGTGCGTCAGCTGATCGTGGCGGCGCATCGGGTCACCGGGTTGTCGATGCACGTGGTCTCCGAACTCGGCGCTGGGGTAGGGCCGTTGTGGCACGTACGGCATCAGGCGCGTCCGACGGCTCGGCCGAGGCGGCGGGCTGCGGGAGCCGGGGCGGAGCGCAGGTTTGTCCTCGTCGACCGGCTGCCGGCAAGGCTGGTGAGGCTGCGCCATGGCATCACTCATGACGTGCTGGCCTGCTGGTTCGGCGTCGACCGCTCCACCATTACCCGTGCCATTGGCGAGGTGCGGCCGCTGCCGGCGCAACGGGGCTGCACCGTCGCGCCGGGCATCCGGCTGGATCCTCTCGCCGAGGTCGTCGAATACCTGGGCGTCGGCGGTGAGATCGGGATCATCTACGGGACGGAGATCCGTGTGCGAGGCCCGGCCGCCGGCCGCAAGGACCGGGACAAATTCGTCTCGGACAGTGCACGAGGTCGCAAGGTGCCGACCCTGGAGACGTCCGGTCCGGACGCGGCGTGGCGCGCGGTGGCGCTCCTGCACAGGATCACGCGCCTCGATCCCTCCCGCACCGCGACAGCCTCTTCGCCGCCTTCGTGCCCGCCCCGTACCTGAGCCAGTGCGGAGAGGGAATCGATCCGCCCTACGACGCCCTGTCCGATCTCGTCCGCAAGATCCGGCACACGCGACTGGGCGTCTACGACGTCGCCGACGTACTCAGGTCCTGGAAGGTCTGACGCCAGCGCTGTGAGGATCTGGCGCCTGGTCCAGGAGGGTCCGACGGCGCCGCTCAGGTCAGAAGAACACGCCGCACCGCAGCAGCACGTTCGCGTATGGCCGGGCCTCACCGGTCCGTACGATCAGGCGGGCTCCCGCGGACAGTTGCTTGAGGCGTTCGTGCGGGACGAGCTCCAGGTCGGGGAAGCGTCCCTCCAGCAGTGCGGCCGCCGCGGGATTGGCGCTGCGGAGCTCTTCGGCCGCCGTGGCGCCCTCCACGACCAGTTCGGCGAGCAGACCGTCCAGCACCTCTGCGAACGACGGCACTCCGGCCCGGAAGGCGAGGTCGACGACGCGGGGGCCTTCCGGGATCGGCATTCCCGCATCACAGATCAGGACCTGGTCGGTGTGGCCCAGTGCGGCGACGGCCCCGGCCAGATGACGGTTGAGGATTCCTGCCCTCTTCACAGTGCCTCGACCTCCGCCGCGGTGGGGTAGGAGTCCTGGGCTCCACGGCGAGTCACGGCGAGTGCGCCGACACGGGCCGCGTAGGTGGCGGCCGCTTCGAGCGACACTCCGGCCCCGAGGCTCCAGGCCAGTGCCGCGGTGAAGGCGTCGCCGGCCCCGGTCGTGTCCGTCGCGGCCA
>NZ_VJZD01000174.1 GCF_009377175.1 Streptomyces adustus | reverse complement strand
GTCCTGCGTCGGACACGCCACCCGCACGATCTGACAGCCCGACGCCGTCAGCTCCGCGATCTGCTGCAACGTCGCCCCGATGTCCGACGTCCGCGTCGTCGTCATCGACTGCACCGACACCGGCGCGCCGCCCCCGACGGCCACCGGCCCGACGTCGATCCGCCGCGACGCGCGCCGCGGGGCGATCGACCGGGCCGGCACCTCGGGTACGCCCAAGGAGATGGCCGTCATGACGTCACTCGCGGTTCCCGGAGACCGTCTCGCGCATGGCGCGCAACGACTCCTTGAGCGATCCCATGGTGGCGAGGACGGCGGTGGGCTCGTAGCCGCAGTGCGCCATGCAGTTGGCGCAGCGCGGGTCCTTGCCGCGGCCGTACTTGTCCCAGTCGGTCTCCTCGATCAGCTCGCGGTACGTCGGCACGTACCCGTCGCTCATCAGGTAGCAGGGGCGCTGCCAGCCGAACAGCGAGTAGTTCGGGATCGCCCAGGCGGTGCACGGGAAGTCGACCTTGCCCTCCAGGAAGTCCAGGAAGAGCGGGGAGTGGTTGAGCCGCCACTTGCGCCGGTTGCCGCCCGCGAAGGCCTTCTTGAACAGCTCGCGGGTCTGCTCCACGCCCAGGAAGTGCTCCTGGTCGGGTGCCTTCTCGTAGGCGTAGGCGGGCGAGATCATCATCTCGTCGACCTTGAGGTCGTCGTTGAGGAAGTTGAGCACCTCGATGATGGTCTGCGGGGTGTCGGTGTTGAAGAAGGTCGAGTTGGTGGTCACCCGGAAGCCGCGCTTCTTGGCCTCCTTGATGGCCGCCACGGCCTCGTCGAACACGCCTTCCTTGGCGACCGACTCGTCGTGCCGCTCGCGCAGTCCGTCGATGTGCACGGCGAAGGCGAAGTAGGGCGAGGGGGTGAACTTCTCCATCTTCTTGCGCAGCAGCATCGCGTTGGTGCAGAGGAAGACGTACTTCCGCCGGGCCACCAACTGGCGCACGATCTCGTCGATCTGAGGGTGCATCAGGGGCTCGCCGCCGGCGATGGACACCATGGGGGCACCCGATTCGAGCACCGCTCCGACGGCCTGCGCGACCGGCATCCGCTGCTTGAGGACGCCTGCCGGATGCTGGATCTTGCCACAGCCCTCGCACTTCAGGTTGCACGCGAAGAGCGGTTCCAGCTCCACGATGAGTGGGAACTTGTCCCGCTTGCGGAGCTTCTGTTCGGCCAGGTATGTAGCGACCTTGATGGACTGACGCAGCGGCATGGCCATCTGGGCTCACCTCCGGGGGAGCAGCAAAGAACGGTGCCATTCGAAAAATGCGGGAAGTACGGAGCGAAGAACGCGGAAGGCCGATATTCCTCCGCGTACGGTGCCGATCCGGACGAGTTCATGTTCGGGGGCGTCCACGACCACCCGTACGGCCGCAACCGGGCGCTCGCCCGCCCGTACGGCGCTCAGGAGCGTGGCGGCCGACTCCATGTCGACCGCGATCGCGCCGGTGGCGAGCAGCGCGGATCGCTCCGGCCCGCGCACGACGTGGTCGGAGCCGATGAGCGGCCCGGTGTGGACGGTGCGTCCGGGCAGGGTGCGCACCAGTTCCTTGACGAGCAGTTCGGTCCCCACGCACGGAACGTTTCCGCGCGGGTCCCGGGTCTCCTCGGCGACCACCAGGTCACCGGGGTGCATCCCCGGGGCGAGCCCCGCGCAGAAGCCGGTGGCCAGCACGGCGGCCTCGGTCAGCGGCGCCTCGGCCAGCACCCGGGTCACCGAGCGTTCGGCCGCCCTGGGCCCCATGCCCGTACGCAGCACGGTGACCGGGCCGTCCGCGCCGCTGCGGTCGCTCGTGCGCAGCGCGAGGTGCTCGATGCCGAGCGCGCAGGCGATCAGCAGCGGGGCCGGGACGGGCTTGGCGCTCATCAGCCCCCCTTGGCCTCGGAGAAGGGTTCGCCGTGCAGGTACCGGCCGAGCGCGGTGAGCGGGAACACCTGCCGGTAGAGGTGGTAGTTGATGGAGAAGTCCCAGGGGAAGCCGGTGCCGGTGAAGTACGGCTCGTCCCAGGAGCCGTCCGCCCGCTGGGTGGACACGAGCCACCCGACGGCGCGTTCCACGGCCTTGGAGTCGCGCTCCCCCGCCGCCAGCAGCGCGAGCAGCGCCCACGCGGTCTGCGAGGCGGTGGAGACGCCCTTGCCGCTCCACTCCCTGCTGTCCTGGTAGGAGCGCAGGTCCTCGCCCCAGCCGCCGTCGTCGTTCTGGACCGACTCCAGCCAGCGGACGGCCCGGCGGATCGCCGGGTGCGAGGCGGGCAGGCCGGCCGCGGTCAGCGCGGGCACCACCGAGCCGGTGCCGTAGACGTAGTTGACGCCCCAGCGTCCGAACCACGAGCCGTTCGGCTCCTGTGCGGCCAGCAGCCACTGGATGCCTCGCCGGGTGCGCGGGTCGTGGGCGAGGCCCTCGACCGCGAGCATCTCGACGACGTGCGCGGTGACGTCCGCCGACGGCGGGTCGACGACCTCGCCGAAGTCGCAGAACGGCAGCCGGTTGGGGAACGGGCTGGTGTTGTCGACGTCGAAGGCGCCCCAGGCACCGTTCTTGGACTGCATCCCGAGGTTCCAGCGCACCCCGCGTCCGATCGCCTTCTCGACCCGCTCGGGGTCGTGGTGACTGATCCGGCGCAGCGCGAGGACGACCTCGGCGGTGTCGTCCATGTCGGGGTAGTTGTCGTTGTGGAACTCGAACGCCCAGCCGCCCGGCGGGAGTCCGGGCCGCTTGACCGACCAGTCGCCGGGCCGCACGACCTGTTCGCCGAGCATCCAGTCGGCGGCCTTGACGAGTTGCGGATGGTCGGCGGGGAGCCCGGCGTCGGCGAGCGCGATGGCCGCCAGGCAGGTGTCCCACACCGGGGACTGGCAGGCCTCGATCATCCGGGCGCCGTCCTCGCGCCAGACGGCGAACCGGTCCAGCGACTGAAGGCCCGCGCGCATCACGGGGTGTTCGAGGTCGTAGCCGAGCAGGTACAGCGCGATGACCGAGTACACGGCCGGCGGCTGGATACCGCCCCAGCAGCCGTCGTTCTCCTGCCGTTCGACGATCCAGCGGGCCGCCGAGTTCAGTGCCGCCCGGCGCAGCCTGCGCGGCGCGACCCTGCGCAGCGCGTGCAGGGCCTTGTCGAGCCGCTGGAAGGCGCCGTCCCAGCTCGTCACCGGGGCCAGCGGTCCGCCCGGGTTGGGCCGGGCGGGGTCGGTGTGCAGTTCGTCGAGCGGGAAGGGCGCCGGGCGCACCGGGCGCTTCGCGGAGACGATCGTCAGCGGGACGATGGTCTGCCGGGCCCAGCAGCCGAAGTCGTAGATGTTGAGCGGGACCCACTTGGGGAAGTAGATGATCTCCGGCGGGAGTTCGGGCAGGTCCTCCCACTTCCACCAGCCGAACAGGGCGAGCCAGATCCGGGTGAAGACGCGGGCGGCGGCGATGCCGCCCCGGTCGCGGATCCAGGCCGACGCCTTCGCCATGTGCGGTTCGTCGGGGGCGTCCCCGGCCAGCCGCAGGGCGACGTACGCCTCGATGGTGGTGGAGAGTTCGCCCGGACCGCCGTAGAAGCCGGCCCAGGTGCCGTCCTCGCGCTGCTCGCCCCGGATGAAGAGCCCGGCCGCCTTGGTCGTCAACTCGTCTTCGATGCCGAGGAACTGACGCAGCAGCAGATCCTCGGCGTCCATCGTGACGTTGGTCTCGAGGTCGCCCTTCCACCAGCCCTCGGCGTCCTGCCTGGCGAGCAGGAAGTCGGTGGCGCGCCGCGCGGCGCCTTCGGCGGCTTCTTGTACCCCGGCCGCCGCGGGGATGGTGATGTCGGTTTCGCTGGCCGCGGCAGCACGAGGCGGCAGGGCCCCGGGACTTCCGTCGGTCGTCGCTGTCATGGCTTCCCCTTCGTGCAGTCGTACGAGTCGTGCTGCTGTGGGTCCGCCGTCGGCCGGTGTGCCACTACCCGCGACACCGGCCGGCGACTACGCGAGGGCTATTCGACCGATAGTGATCATCTCTTTCGTACGACGACGAAGTCGGCGAGCGCCGTGAACCGGGCCCGCACCTGCTCGGGCATGTCGACGGCGTTCAGCGCCTCGATGGCGATGGCGTGCTGTCGGCGCGCCTCCTCGGCGGTCCACTCGCGGCCGCCGGCCTCCTCGATCAGAGCGGCGCGGGCCGCGAACTCCTCCTCGGAGAAGTTCGCGAAGTCGCTGCTCTTGGCGTCGGCGGCGAGGATCTCGCCCAGCCGCGTCGAGGCGGATCCGCCCGCCGCGAGGGCGGCCACCACCGGCAGGGACTTCTTGCGCTGGCGCAGGTCGCTCCAGGTCTGCTTGCCGGTGGACTCCGGGTCGCCCCAGATGCCGAGGAGGTCGTCGACGGCCTGGAAGGCCAGGCCGAGGTGGTAGCCGTAGCGCTCCAGGGTGTCGGCGGTGCGGTCGTCCGCGCCGCCGAGCACCGCGCCGATGGAGCTGGCGCAGGCCAGCAGGGCGCCGGTCTTGTTGCCCTCCATCTCCAGGCACTCCTCGACGCTGACGCGGTCGCGGTGCTCGTAGGAGATGTCCTGGGCCTGGCCGTCGATCAGGGCGCGGCTGGCGGCGGTCAGGCGGCGGGTGGCCCGGCCGGCCTCGACCGTGCCGAGCTCCAGCAGGACCTCATTGGCGAGGGCGAACAGGGCGTCGCCGACGAGGATCGCCTGCGCGGGGCCGTGCACCTTCCAGACGGTGTCGCGGTGGCGGCGCTGCTCGTCGCCGTCCATGAGGTCGTCGTGCAGGAGCGAGAAGTTGTGGACGAGTTCCACGGCCACCGCGCCGGGCACGCCGACCTCGGGAGCGGCTCCGGTGACCTCGGCGGAGAGCACGGCCAGCGCGGGACGTACGGCCTTGCCGCCGTCGCCCTCCGTGGGGTTGCCCTGGGCGTCGATCCAGCCGAAGTGGTAGGCCGAGACGGTGTCCATGGGCGGCGCCAGGCGGTCGACGGCCGCGCGCAGCACCGGTGTGGCCAGGGTTCGGCCGCGCTCCAGGAGCGCGGTCACGTCCACCGCGTCGGCAGCCGTCGAGGCCGGGGGCACAGTGGACACAGTTTCTCCTCTTGTTGCGGTGCCAGGGGTGCGGGGGCCTGCCGGGCCGTGCTGATCGAGCATCAGGCCGCCTCCTCGACAGCGAAGAGGTGGTGGGGGCGGGGCCGTCCCAGGGCGCTGAGCGCGGCGTCCGCCGCACTCACACCGCTGCGGACCGCACTCTCCATGGTCGCGGGCCACCCGGTGGCGGTCCACGCGCCGGCCAGATAGAGGCCGGGGGCTTGGGTACGGGCGCCGGGGCGCAGCCGCCCGACGCCGGGGGTGGGGGCGAACGTGGCCGTGCGCTCCCGGGTGACGAAGAAGTCCCGTACGCCTGCCGTCCGGGTGCCGGGCAGCAGCCGCTCCAGCTCGGGCAGGTAGCGCTCGCGCAGGGCGGCGACGGGCGCGTCGATGTCGTCCTGCGCGGCCGACTGGGAGAGCGCGAGGTACTGGCCCTCGCGCAGCCCGGAGGCGGCCGTACGGTCGAAGACCCACTGCACCGGGGTGCCGAGGGCCGCGAAGAAGGGGGTGTCGAGCACCTTGCGGTCGTACACGACGTGGATGTTGAGGATCGGCGCGGTGCCGATCTCCAGCAGCCGGCCGGGGTCGTCGAGGGCGCCGTGCGGCAGCAGGTCGTGGGCCTCGCGCTGGGCGGTGGCGAGCACGACCGCGTCGGCCTCCAGCGTCTCGCCGGGAACCTGAACGCTCCACCGCCCGTTTTCGTTCTGGGAGACGGAGGTGACGCGTGTACGGACCTCGGTACGGACGCCCGCGGAGTCGAGCGCCTTGCGGGCGAGGCGGTCGTGCAGTTCGCCCAGCGGGACATGCGCCCAGCCGATGTCGGCGGCGCCCGGGTCGGACAGCAGACCGGTCTTGAACACCATCGCGGCGAGCCCGAGGGACGCGTCCTGGGCCACCGCGTTGAGGGTGGCGACCCCCACCAGGTCCCACAGTGCCTCGACGGCGCGCGCCGACTGACCGTGCGCGGCCAGCCAGGTCCCGAAGTCCTGGTCGTCCAGGGCGGGATCGGCGAGGTCGAGTCCCTTGAGCGCGAGTGCGGCACGGCCGACCCGGGCCCGCTCGGCGAGCGAGAGATGCGGATACGTCGCCAGGCTGCGTCCGAGATGCAGGGGCACCGGCAGCGCGTCGCGCCGGAGTCTGCCCAGACGGCGGCCCGCGGGCCGGTCCAGGTCGAGAACGGGCACGTCGAGACGATCCTGCAAGGGTGCCAGCGCGGTCCCCTCGATGCGCTCCAGGAACCACCGGTAGGCGGTGCAGCAGCGCAGGAAGACGTGCTGTCCGTTGTCGACGGTCAGGTCGCCGCGCTGGAACGAGAAGGCGAGGCCGCCGAGCCGGGGCCGGCCCTCCAGCAGGGTGACGCGCACGCCCGCGTCGGCGAGGGCGAGGGCGGCGGTGACCCCGGCCAGTCCGCCACCGACCACGACGGCGTCCCGCCCGGTCGCCGATCCGGCGTCCGCGGGCGGCCCGGACCGCTGTGCGTCGCTCATCGTGCACCCTCCCCTGCGGTCCCGTCGTGCCGGTGGAACCGTGCACGACAGGCCGTTGCAGTCAGGGACGCCGCCCCCGACCGGAGGGTTGCGTGCCGCATTCTTCCGGCGGAGTCGCCTTCGCCCACCGTGCCCATCAGGCGCGCCTCCTGAGGGTCCGCCGGGACACGTGCCGGGTGTCGAGCCCGGACAGTCCGCGTACGGCGACGTAGGCCTTCTCCCGTCCGGGCAGCGAGACCCGGCCGCGCAGCACGGCCCCCGGGTCGCGCTCGATGCGGTCGAGCAGGCGCCGGTAGATGCCCGCCATCGCGGCCACGCAGGCGCCGCTGCGCCGGTCGAGCATGGGCAGCAGCCCGTAGCCCTCGGCGAACAGGGCGCGCGCCCGGCGCACCTCGAAGTGCACGAGGCCCGCGAAGTCGGAGCCCTCGGGCGGTGTGGGACCGTCGAACCCGGCCGAGCAGCCGAACTTCGCGAGGTCGTCGGCGGGCAGATAGGTGCGGCCGCCCTCGGCGTCCTCGCGGACGTCGCGGAGGATGTTGGTGAGTTGCAGCGCGAGCCCGAGCGTGTCGGCGTACTCCGCCGCGCGCTCGGCGCCCCGGGCACCCGGCTCGGTGCCGAACACCCCGAGGGAGAGCCGGCCGATCGCGCCGGCCACACACCGGCAGTAGACCTTGAGGTCGTCCCAGGTCTCGTAGGTCTCGCCGCGCACGTCCATCTGCACGCCGTCGATCAGCTCGTCCAGGCCGCCCAGCGGGATCGGGAAGGCCGCGGCGGCGTGGGTCAGGGCGACGGCCACCGGGTCGGTGTCGTCGTCCTCGACCGCACCCTCGCGGATCCGGGTCAGCAGCGCCCGGGTGTCCTCCAGGCGGGCCACCTTGACGTCGTCGGCCAGCGAGCCGTCGCCGATGTCGTCGACACGGCGCGAGAACGCGTACAGCGCCGACATGGCACGGCGCTTGGGCGTCGGCAGCAGCCTGATGCCGTAGGCGAAGTTGCGCGCCTGCTGTCCGGTCACTGCCTCGCAGTAGCTGTAGGCGGCGAGTACCGGTGCGGACACGTGCTGTTCCGACTCCACGGTCCGGATCACCTCTCTCCTCGCAGAGTCACGCCCGCCTCGCGCAGCAGCTGGAGCTTGCCGGGCTTGGGCGGGCCGGGAAGTACGTCGTATTCGGCGGCGGCGATCGCTCGGACCGCCGCCCTTCCCCCCGCCACGAACCCCGCGAGCAGCAACCTCAACCTTCCGTGGACGCTACCCACCAGAGGGGCGCCTTCATTCAGGAGATCGCGGGCGCGTTGTGCTTCGTATGCGACCAGCGCGCGCACCGATGCGCCCGCGGTGGCCGTGGCGAGATCCGCCTCCCGGACGTGAAAGCGCTTCATGTCCTGTGCGGGCAGGTAGATGCGGTCGCGGCCGAGGTCCTCGGTCACGTCCTGGAGGTGCTCGACGATCTGGAGCGCCGTGCAGATCGCGTCGGAGCGGCGGATCCGCTCGGGGGTCGAGGTGCCGGTGACGGCCAGGACGAGGCGTCCGACGGGGTTGGCGGACAGCTCGCAGTAGGCGAGCAGGTCGTCGTAGGTCTCGTAGCGGCGGACGAGCTGGTCCTGGCGGTTGGCGGCGATCAGGCCGAGGAACGGCTCGGGGGTCAGCGCGTGGCGGCGGACGGTCGGCTGGAGACGGCGCAGCAGGGGGTGGCGCGGGGTGGCGTCGAAGACCCGGCGGAGGTCGGCCTCGAAGGCGTCCAGCAGGACGAGCCGGTCCTCGGCCGCCTCGGCCGACACGCCGAGCAGCCGGGCGTCCGCGCCGCCGGGCGCGAGATCGCCGTCGCCGATGTCGTCGACGAGCCGGGCGAAGCCGTAGACGGCCATGAGGTCGGTGCGCCAGGCCCTGGGCAGGAAGAAGGGGGCCACGGGGAAGTTCTCGCCCGCGGCCTTGTCGAGCGTGCCGCGCTCCGGGTCCCCGGTGCGGGCCGTATCGGTTCCCGTCACCGCCGACTACCCCGGGCAAAGACGGCACATGCAGCGCTGAGCTGGGGAGTTTCCGTAGCCATTGCCGTCACATCTCCCGTTCTACACCGACGACCCCATGCATACTATTTCGGACACGCCGCCCGGCCGTCCGCGCGGCCGCCCGTACGGAGGCTGTCGCGCATTATCGCCCCACTTGCCGTGTTTCGGGACCTGTACAGCTTACGTTGTACAACGCAGTGAGGTTCTCGGGGGTGTCCTGCACATCACAACAACACACCGATTGGCGTCAAGATTCCTGCGCCGGGCCGGAGTTGACGTTTCCTTTGCAGACGCGGGGCCCCGCCGGAGCAGTTCCGGCGGGGCCCCGGGCGACACGCGCTACTTGCCCGTGAACTTCTCGTACTCCTTGAGGACCTCGTCGGTCGGTCCGTCCATCCGCAGCTCGCCGCGTTCCAGCCACAGCACGCGGGTGCAGGTGTCGCGGATGGAACCGTTGCTGTGGCTGACCAGGAACACCGTGCCGGCCTCCTGGCGCAGCTCGCGGATGCGTTCCTCGGAGCGCCGCTGGAACTTGCGGTCGCCGGTGGCCAGCGCCTCGTCGATCATCAGGACGTCGTGGTCCTTGGCGGCGGCGATGGCGAAGCGCAGCCGGGCGCCCATGCCGGAGGAGTAGGTGCGCATCGGCAGGCTGATGAAGTCGCCCTTCTCGTTGATGCCGGAGAAGTCGACGATCGACTGGTAGCGCTCCTTGATCTCCTCGCGGGACATGCCCATGGCGAGACCGCCCAGGATGACGTTCCGCTCGCCCGTGAGGTCGCCCATCAGGGCTGCGTTGACGCCGAGCAGGGACGGCTGGCCGTCGGTGTAGACCCGGCCGCTCTCGGGCGGCAACAGACCGGCGATGGCCCGCAGCAGGGTCGACTTGCCGGAGCCGTTCGAGCCGATCAGACCGATGGCCTCGCCCCGGTAGGCGACGAAGGAGACGCCCCGTACGGCGTGCACCTTGCGCACCCCGCGCGCCTCGCCGCGCTTGACGATGCGGCTGAGCGCGGCGGTGGCGCTGCCCTTGCCGGACTTGGCGCCGCTGACCCGGTACACGATGTGCACGTCGTCCGCGATCACGGTGGGCCGGTCGTCCCGGCGCTCCTGCTCAGCCACGGCCGTACCCCTCTTCCGCAGGCCGGAAGCGATCTGGCCCGTCCTCCGCGGGCCGGCGGCGGCCGAGCCCGCCGACGGCGGACAGCCCCTGCCTCGCGGCGGACCGCGCCGCCGTGCCGTGCTCGCCGGGCGGCGCAGCCGCGCTCACCGCGACTGCGCCGTCATACGTTGTCTCAGTCACCAGGAAAACTCTCGTCCTCGGGGTGCTCAGCCTGTATGTGCCCGGCACGCACCCGGACCGTCGTACGGTCCGCCCGCTGTCAGGAACGAGCTTGTCAGATGACCGGGGGCCGGCCCAACCGGGTCAGCCGCCACACCGTACGCCACCTCATGGGGCGACGGGGTCCGCAGGATGTGGTCCAGCCTTCCCTGAATCCGCCGAACCAGGCCTTCAGGGCCGGCCGCGAGGGGCGGCGCAGCAGCGTCAGCAGCAGCCAGACGCCGAGGTAGACCGGGACCAGGGGCGCGGGCAGGTTGCGGCGGGCCAGCCAGACCCGGTTGCGCGCGACCATCCGGTGGTAGACGGCGTGCCGCGAGGGCGCGGTCGTCGGATGGAGGAGCACCATGTCGGACCGGTAGTCGATCATCCAGCCCGCGTCGAGGGCCCGCCACGCCAGGTCGGTCTCCTCGTGCGCGTAGAAGAACTCGTCCGGCAGCCCGCCGACCTCGGCGAAGACCTTCGTACGGACCGCGTTGGCGCCGCCGAGGAAGGTGGTGACCCGGGAGGAGCGCATCGGGTCGGCGGCGCGCAGCCGCGGCACGTGCCGGCGCTGGGTGACGCCGGTGTCCGGGTCGGCGATCCGGAAGCTGATGATGCCGAGCTCGGGGTCGGCCGCGAAGGCCTGCCGGCACAGCTCGGCGGTGTCGTGCTGGGCGAGCAGACCGTCGTCGTCGAGGAACAGCAGTATGTCGACGTCGCGACCGGCCGGGCCGAAGGCCTCGATGCCTATGTTGCGGCCGCCGGGGATGCCGAGGTTCTCGGGGAGCTCCACGGTGCGCACGGCCGACGTGCATTCGCCCACGTCCGGCACCGGCGAGCCGTTGCCGACGACGACGACCTCGACGAGGTCGCCCTCCTGCTTGGCGACCGAGTCGATCAGGGCCTTGAGCTCGTCGGGCCGGTTGCCCATGGTGATGACGACCGCGCCGACCTTCAGGCCGCTCATCGCAGCCTGCTCGACGCGAGGACGGACACCAGGTGCAGCACGGTCTGGAGCAGCGCGATGCCCGCCAGCACCGCGACACCGAGCCGGGAGAAGTACAGGTCGCCGCGCACCTGGTCCAGCACCGCCAGGACCAGGATCAGCAGGGACGCCTCGATGCCGAGGATCAGGCGGTGGAACTTCAGCGCGGCCGCGGCCCGGCGGGCCAGTGCCATGCCCGAGGAGCGCGGCTCGGCGGCCGCCTCCTTGACGGGCGGCAGCCCGCCCTGGTGGCGGGCGACGCCGACGAGGTCGGTCTCGGCCTTGATCAGGATCGCGCCGAGGGCGGCCAGGGTGCCGAGGAAGGCCCAGAGCCAGTCGATCCGCCCGGAACCCCAGAGATCGGCGGCGCGCAGGCCGAAGCCGACCAGCACCGCGGCGTCGGTCAGATAGGCGCCCACCCGGTCGAGGTAGACCCCGCCGAGCGAGTACTGCTTCTTCCAGCGCGCGATCTCGCCGTCGACGCAGTCCAGCAGCAGATACATCTGCACGCAGACCACGCCGAGCACGGCGCCCCAGATCCCCGGCACCAGCAGCGCCGGGGCCGCGAGCACGCCGAAGACGGTCATCAGGTACGTGAGCTGGTTGGGCGTGACCCTGGTGTTCACCAGGTAGCGGTCGACCCGCAGGGACACCTCGCGCATGTAGAGGCGCCCCATCCAGTGCTCACCGCTGCGCCGGTCCTTCACCCCTTCGGGATGGACGACCGGACGGAGTTCAGCTACCGATGGCCTTGACATAGTCGGTGTAGATGTCCTTGATCTGGTCGGTCTTGAGGTCGAGGTGTTCGAGGATCGTGTAGCGGCCGGGCCGGGTCTCGGGGGCGAACTCGACGACCCGGACGAACTCGTCCGTGCTGAAGCCGATCTCCTCCGGCAGCACCGGCAGCCCGTGCCGGCGCAGTACCTCGGCCATGTAGGCCGACTCCTCGTGCGCGCCGCGCAGGTACATCGCGAAGGCCGCGCCCAGTCCGCACTGCTCGCCGTGGGCGGCCGCGCGCTGGGGGAACAGCAGGTCGAACGCGTGGTTGATCTCGTGGCACGCGCCGGAGGACGGACGGGAGTCGCCCGACACCGACATCGCGATACCGCTGAGGACCAGCGACTCGGCCAGCACCTGGAGGAAGCCGTTGTCGCCGATGCCGCCGGGGTGGCGCAGCACCGCCTCGCCGGCCTGGCGGGCCATGGCGGCGGCCAGACCGTCGATCTTCTCGCCCTTGACGCGGTGGGCGAGCTCCCAGTCCGCGATGGCCGAGATGTTGGAGACGGCGTCGCCGATCCCGGCCCGGACGAAGCGGACCGGGGCCTCGCGGATGACGTCGAGGTCGATGACGACCGCGATCGGGTTCGGCACCCCGTAGGAGCCGCGGCCCGCGTCGTTGTCGAGGGTGGCGACCGGCGAGCACAGGCCGTCGTGCGCGAGGTTCGTCGGGACGGCGACCAGCGGGAGGCCGACGCGCGCCGCGGCGAACTTGGCGCAGTCGATGATCTTGCCGCCGCCGAGGCCCACGACCGCGTCGTAGCGGCTGGCCTTGATCTCGCCGGCCAGCCGGATCGCGTCGTCGAGCGTGCCCCCGCCGACCTCGTACCAGGTGGCACCGGGCAGCGAGGGGGCGACGCGTTCGCGCAGCCTGGCCCCCGAGCCGCCGCTGACGGCGACGGCGAGCCGGCCGGAGTGCGAGATGCGCTCGTCGGCGAGCACACAGCCCAGGTCGTCGAGGGCACCCGGGCGGATGTCCACGACGACCGGCGAGGGGATCAGCCGTGTCAGTACCGGCACGCGATCTCCCGTCCCCTGGCGAGATCGTCGTGGTTGTCGATCTCGACCCAGCTGACCTCGCCGATCGGTGCCACGTCGATGCGGAAGCCGCGGTCGACGAGCTCCTGGTAGCCGTGCTCGTAGAACTGCTGCGGGTCGGTCTCCCACACCGTCTTCAGGGCGTCCGCGAGCTCGGGGGCGGCGTCGCCCTCGATGAGGGTGACGCCGATGTACTCGCCGCTCGCCTCCGCGGGGTCCATCAGCTTGGTGATCTTCGTCATGCCGCGCTCGGCGTCGACGACGACCTTCATCTCCTCGTCGGCCAGCGACTTCACGGTGTCCACGGCGAGGATGATCTTCTTGCCCTCGCCGCGCGCGGCGAGCAGCGTCTTCTCCACGGAGACCGGGTGGACGGTGTCGCCGTTGGCGAGGATCACCCCGTCCTTGAGGGCGTCACGGCCGCACCACAGGGAGTAGGCGTTGTTCCACTCCTCGGCCTTGTCGTTGTCGATGAGGGTGAGCTTCAGGCCGTACTTCTGCTCCAGGGCCGCCTTGCGCTCGTACACGGCCTCCTTGCGGTAGCCGACGATGATCGCGACCTCGGTCAGACCGATCTCGGCGAAGTTGCCGAGGGTGAGGTCCAGAACCGTGGGTTCGCCCTCTATGCCCGCGGGCCCCACCGGCACCAGAGCCTTGGGAAGGCTGTCGGTGTAGGGGCGCAGACGCCGTCCGGCGCCGGCCGCCAGCACGAGGCCGATCATGCGGGTTCTCCTTCATCGTGTACGGCGGGTGCGCCGCCCTGATGGGCGGACACCCAGAAGCGGATGCTCTCGAAGAGCACCACCAGGGCGACGGCCACGGCGAGGACCGTGAGCGCGACCCCGAACTGCGAGGCGGTCAGTGCCAGGGCCAGAACGGTCACCAGCAGCGTCCGGCCTTCGTGCCCCCCGATCGCGCGCACCAGCCAGGCCGGGGGCGCGCCGGCGTCACCGCGGATGCGGTACACCGTGTCGTAGTGATGGTAGGCGACGGCGGCCACCAGCCCGAAAGCCGCCGGAAGCACCCCGTTCACATCGGCTTTGGCCGCCAGTACCAGGACGGTGCCGTACTCGGCGGCCCGGAACAGCGGGGGGACCAGCCAGTCGAGGGCGCCCTTGAGGGGGCGCTGGACGGCGGCGGCGGACAGCAGGACGTAACCGAGAGCACACAGGACGGTCTGCCAGCCGGCTCCCCACAGCAGCGCCGAGCCCGCCACCAGGACACTGCCGGCCGCGGCGGCGTAGACCCCGGAGCGCCGGTAGGTACCGCGCGCGGTGCGCAGCAGCAGCTCCACCAGGGGTCCGCTGTCCGCGAGGTCGGCCAGCGCCCGCGCGGCCCGGTCGGTCCGCCTCGCCTTGCGGGTCACCGAGCGCAGCACCCGGCCGGCCGTGGTGTACGTCGCCGCGAACGCGCAGCCGATCAGCAGCGCGTAGAAGGTGATGCGGGGGGTCGTCAGTGCCGTGAGGACGGCGATCATGGCCCATCGTTCGCCGATGGGCAGCACTATCATCCGGCGCAGCCAGACCGTCCAGCCGACGCTGTCGAGCCGGTCGGAGAGGGCCGCGGTGGGGCTGGTGTTGGCGTCGGCGTCGTGGTTGGCCTCGTTGAAGGAGAAGTCCACGACGTGCCGGCAGGTCTGGAGCACCATGGCGCCCAGGGCGAGGGCCCAGACGTCGTCGCCGCCACGGGCCGCGCCCAGGGCGAGACCGGCGTAGTACGCGTACTCCTTGGCGCGGTCGAAGGTGGCGTCCAGCCAGGCGCCGAGCGTGGAGTACTGGAGCGAGTAGCGGGCGAGCTGGCCGTCGGTGCAGTCCAGCACGAACGACGCGATCAGCAGGACGCCGGCCGCGACGAACCCGGCCCGGGTTCCGGTGGCCGCGCTGCCCGCCGCGATCAGCGCGGTGAGCAGGGAGGCGGTGGTGACCTGGTTCGGGGTCAGGCCGCGGCGGGCGCACCAGCGGGCGATGTAGCGCGAGTACGGGCTGATGCAGAAGGTGGTGAAGAAGCCGTCGCGGGCCTTCACGGCCGACTTCAGGCGTACGGCCTCGTCGTCGACGGCGGCGACGGCCTGCCGTGCCTCGTTGCGGGTCTGCGGGTCGTCGGGGACCGTGGCGACCAGGCTGCCGAGCTCGGGGCGCCGCACGTCGGCGCCCTGCGCCTCCAGGGCGGTCACCACGCGGTCGACGAAGTGGTCGCCGGGGGCGCCGGCCGGACTGCCGTCGAGGGCGTCGAGGGCAGGTGCCGTCGTGGCGTACTCCCGGTCGACGGCGCCGGTCAGCACCGAGCGGGCCGCGGGCTGCGCGGTCACGGCGCCGGGCACCGCGGCGAGCGGGAAGCGGGGGTCGGTGAGGCCGAGCCGCAGCGCGTGCGGATGGCCCACGAAACGCGCGTCGACGACGGCGACCCGCTGCTCACCCGGAACCTGGGCGAGCAGGGGCCCGACGTCGGCGGCGCCGTCGGCGATCCGGACGTCGAAGCCCAGTGACCGCAGATCGGTCTCGATCGACGATCCGGGGACCGGTTGGCCGGTGAGGATGGCGGTCGACAACCGAACTCATCTCCCTGGGAACCGACGCGACGGCGCCGGTCATGTGCACGATGGGGGCGCCGCTCGGCTGCTCCGGGCGGGCGGCATGTCGGCAGAGGCTATCCGATGTCGCTGGAGGCGTGTTCATCGCCCGTTCATGATCCGATCAGCGTAGTCTGTTCCGGCCTTTGCCTTCCTCTGCCGAGATCATCATGGGTGATGGGCGGCCCGGCCGACAAACCCGCGGCCTGCACGGCGCACCCGGCGGACACCCCCGGGGACCGCGCCGTCCGGCATAGGGTGGGCGACCATGACATGGCTGATCACCGGCGGAGCCGGATACATCGGGGCGCATGTGGCACGGGCCATGGCCGAGGCCGGAGAACGGGTCGTGGCACTGGACGACCTGTCGGCGGGAGTGCCCACCCGGCTGCCGTCGGACATCCCGCTGGTCCACGGCTCGGCCGGGGACGACGACCTGCTCAAGCGGGTCCTCGCCGAGCACGCGGTGACGGGTGTGGTGCATCTCGCGGCCCGCAAGCAGGTCGCGGAGTCCGTGGCGCAGCCCACGCGCTACTACCAGGAGAACCTGGGCGGTCTCGCCACGCTGCTGGAGGCGGTCGCCGGGGCCGGGGTCGGGCGGTTCCTGTTCTCGTCGTCCGCGGCCGTCTACGGAAACCCGGACGTGGACCTCATCACGGAGGACACCGTGTGCGCCCCGGTGAACCCCTACGGCGAGACCAAGCTCGCCGGGGAGTGGCTGGTGCGGGCGGCGGGCCGGGCCCACGGCATCGCGACGACCTGTCTGCGCTACTTCAACGTGGCGGGCGCCGCGGCCCCGGAACTGGCGGACACCGGGGTCTTCAACATCGTCCCCATGGTGTTCGACCGGCTCACCCGGGACGAGGCCCCGCGGATCTTCGGCGACGACTATCCGACACCGGACGGCACCTGCGTCCGGGACTACATCCACGTCGCCGATCTCGCCGAGGCGCACCTCGCGGCGGCCCGCCGGCTGTCGGCGCCGGAGGCCTCGGGCGATCTGACGGTGAACATCGGCCGCGGCGAGGGCGTCTCCGTACGCGAGCTGGTGACGCTCATCGGCGAGGTCACGGGCGACAGCCGCCCGGCGGTCGTCGAGCCCCGGCGTCCCGGGGACGCTCCCCGCGCGGTCGCCTCGGCGGCCCGGGCCGCGGACGAGCTCGGCTGGACGGCCCGGCGCGGGACGCGCGAGATGGTCGAGTCGGCCTGGCAGGGATGGCAGCTGCACCGCGGCCGCTGAGCGCCACGCCCGAGACGCCGCGCCACCCGTGACGGCACCCGACCCGCCCTGACCTGCACTTCGTTTGCGCAGGTCAGGGCATATGACAACGGTGTTCAGTGCCGCGTTGCCCGATACCCCCCACCCGTAGTTGACTGTGGTCCCGGGCGGATCACAGGAGGCGTTTCCCATGGGGGCAGGGCACGACCACGGTCATGCACACGGCCACGGCGCGCCGACGACCGGGACCGCGGCCGCCGCGTACCGGGGCCGGCTGCGCGTGGCCCTGTCGATCACGATCGCCGTCACGGTGGTGGAGATCGTCGGCGGGATGCTCGCCGACTCCCTCGCGCTGGTCGCCGACGCGGCGCACATGGCGACGGACGCCCTGGGGCTGGGCATGGCCCTGGTGGCGATCCATGTCGCGAACCGGCCGGCCAGCCCGCACCGCACCTTCGGGTACGCCCGCGCCGAGATCCTCGCCGCGCTCGCCAACTGCCTGCTGCTGCTCTGCGTCGGCGGATACGTCCTCTACGAGGCGGTCCAGCGGTTCTTCACCCCGGCCGACACCGCGGGCGGGCTCATGATCGTGTTCGGTCTGATCGGTCTGGTGGCGAACTGCGTCTCGCTGCTGCTGCTGATGCGCGGCCAGCAGCACAGCCTGAACGTACGGGGGGCGTTCCTGGAGGTGGCGGCCGACGCGCTGGGGTCCGTGGCGGTGCTGATCTCGGCAGTGATCATCCTCACCACGGGCTGGCAGGCGGCCGACCCGATCGCCTCGCTCGCCATCGGTCTGATGATCGTGCCGCGAACGGTGAAGCTGCTGCGCGAGACCCTCGACGTGCTGCTGGAGGCCGCCCCGAAGAACGTCGACATGGCGGAGGTACGGGCCCACGTACTCGCGCTGGACGGCGTCGAGAACGTCCACGACCTGCACGCCTGGACGATCACCTCGGGGATGCCGGTGCTGTCCGCGCACGTCGTGGTGCGCTCCGACGTACTGAACGCGATCGGCCACGAGAAGATGCTGCACGAGCTCCAGGGCTGTCTGGGCGACCACTTCGACGTCTCGCACTGCACCTTCCAGCTGGAGCCGGTCGGCCACGCGGAGCACGAGGAACGGCTGTGCCACTGAGGCTGCCACGGCGGTCCGGCGGGCGCGCGCGTCGTTCCTTCCACAACCCGACGTCCGTGCGCCCCCCTTACGGGCGGTTCCCCGTTCACCTCGAGGGGCACGATCACCTACCGGGCGCCACCGCACGGCGTCCGACCGGTGCCGGCCATGGCCCGCGTACCTCGCACGGGACATGCGGTGGCGCCGTGAAGTGCCGGGAGTGCCGGATTCGTACGGCAGACTTGGGGCGCGAGGACCGATGCTAAGGATGGGTATGCCGATCACACCTGCCACCGCGAAGCACAGCGCGTCGAACGGCGCCGCGGACGCGATTCTGCTGGAACTGGTCGACGAGAACGGTGTGACGATCGGGACCGCGGAGAAGCTCGCCGCCCATCAGCCGCCCGGACAGCTGCATCGCGCGTTCTCCGTGTTCCTCTTCGACGAGCAGGGCCGACTGCTGCTCCAGCAGCGGGCGCTGGGCAAGTACCACTCCCCCGGTGTGTGGTCGAACACCTGCTGCGGCCACCCCTACCCCGGCGAGGCGCCGTTCGCGGCCGCGGCCCGGCGGACGTACGAGGAGCTCGGGGTCTCCCCGACGCTGCTCGCGGAGGCCGGCACGGTCCGTTACAACCACCCGGACCCGGACTCGGGCCTGGTCGAGCAGGAGTACAACCATCTGTTCGTCGGCCTGGTGCAGTCCGCGCTGCGGCCGGACCCGGAGGAGGTCGGCGAGACCGCCTTCGTGAGCCCCGCCGAGCTGGCGGAGCGGCACGCGAAGGACACGTTCTCCGCGTGGTTCATGACCGTGCTGGACGCCGCGCGGCCCGCGGTGCGGGAACTGACGGGAATCGCCGCGGGCTGGTGAACTCCCGGCCGGCCGGCGCGTACGGCCGAGGGTCAGTGCACCACGACGGGCTTGAGCGGCAGGGCGGCCCAGATCACCTTGCCGCCGCTCGACGTGTGCTCGACGTCGCACACCCCGCCCGCCTCCAGGGTGATCTCACGGACCAGCAGCAGCCCGCGGCCGCCCACCTGGGCGTGGTCGGCCTCCAGGGCGGTCGGGCGATAGGGGTGGTTGTCCTCCACCGACACCCGCACCCATTCGGCTCCGACGGCCACCTCCACGGCAAGCATCGGCGACAGGAGCGCCGCGTGCTTGACGGCGTTCGTCACCAGCTCCGAGACGATCAGCAGCAGACCCTGGACGAGGTCGTCGGAGGCCGGTACGCCCTGACGGTGGAGCAGGTCCCGCACGGCGTGCCGCGCCTGCGGGACGGAGGCGTCGAGGGCCGGGGCGGTGAACCGCCACACACCCTCGTACGGCAGCGGATCCGGCGCTCTCGGTCCGGGGGATTCGCCCACCACGCCCTCCGCTGCGTCTTCGGGGCGTGGGCCCATCCCGCGCCCGTGGTTCTCCATCGTCCGGTCGCCACCCTTGCGCTCGATTGTCACCACACGTCGAGTGTTGGTAACGCAACGCGCCACACCGAAGGACTGAACAGAAGTCAGCGCTTATCGAGCGTTTCTGGCTTTCATTGAACGATTCGATCGATTGAAAGTCCGATTCCCGTCCCGATCGCGCCAACTTCACGAACTATTCGGGTTGTACGGGTTTGCCGGAAGGGGGTCGGCGCCCGGCCCGTGACCGGCCGACCGCACCCGTCCGGCCTGCGGCTACGATCCGCCGCATGGAGCCCCAGCTGCTGCACCGCGTCACCGAGTCGGTGGCCACCGTCGTCATCCACCACCCGGCCAAGCGCAACGCCATGACCGCCGCGATGTGGCGGGCGCTGCCGCCACTGCTGGACACCCTGGCCGCCGATCCGGACGTACGGGCCCTGGTCCTGACCGGCGAGGGCGACACCTTCTGCGCCGGAGCCGACATCTCCACCCTCAAGGGCTCGCCCGCGGAGGCCCAGGGGCTGGCCGTGCTCGCCGAGGAGGCGCTGGCCGCCTTCCCCAAGCCGACGCTCGCGGCGGTACGGGGGCACTGCGTGGGCGGTGGCTCGCAGCTCGCGGCGGCCTGCGATCTGCGGTTCGCCGAGGAGGACGCGCTGTTCGGGGTGACCCCGGCGAAGCTGGGGATCGTCTACCCCTCCTCCTCGACCCGGCGGCTGGCGTCGCTGATCGGTCCGGCCGCCACCAAGTACCTGCTGTTCTCGGGCGAGCTGATCGACACGGCACGGGCGCTGCGGACGGGCCTGGTCGACGAGGTGCTGCCCGCGGGCGGACTCGGCAAGCGGGTCGCCGAGTTCACCCGCGTCCTGGTCTCGCGCTCCCGGCTCACCCAGGCCGCGGCGAAGGAGTTCGCGGACGGACGCACCGACCGGGACGCCCACTGGGCCGAGCAGGCACGCGCCGCCGACGACACCGCGGAGGGCGTCGCCGCGTTCCTGGAGCGCAGACAGCCGCGCTTCACCTGGACTACGTCAGGATGAACCGGCTGTTCCGGCGGAACTCCTCGACCAGGTGCGCGGGCGCCTTCCGCGGGGACCCCGCGTCGTAGGGCGGCTGCGGGTCGTACTCGGTCAGCAGCTGCACGGCCTGCGCGTGCTCGTCGCCGGCGATCCGGCCGAGCAGGGTGAGGCCCATGTCGATGCCGGAGGAGACACCTGCGGCAGTGACGTACTTGCCGTCGAACACGACCCGCTCCCCCGTGGGCTCGGCGCCGAACCGCGCCAGGTGCTCCAGGGCCAGCCAGTGGGAGGTCGCGCGACGGCCCCGGAGCAGTCCGGCGGCGGCCAGCAGCAGGGAGCCCGTGCACACCGAGGTCGTCCAGGTGCTGGTCGAGTCCGCCGTGCGCAGCCAGCCGAGGAGGACCTCGTTGTCCATCTGCGGCGTCTGCCCCGGCCCGCCGGGGACCACCACGATGTCGGGGTGCGGCACGTCCGCGAGGGTGCGGTCGGCGGTCAGCGCGAGGTTCCCGGTGTCGGAGCGGACGGGACCGGTGCGTTCGGCCACGAAGACGGTGTCGGCGTCCGGCAGACGGCCGAGCGTCTCGTACGGGCCCACGGCGTCGAGGGCGGTGAAGCGGTCGAAGAGCACGATGGCGATCTGCATCGGACGGCCTTTCGGACGAGGGACGGGCACTGACGGGTACCAGGGCGTGTCGGTGGCGGGTTCGGGTCGCGTCGGCGGCCGGGGGGCAGCGGCCGGGGGCGATCGGCGGGTGGCGTGGGCCGGGAGG